>JBGPJK010000491.1:0-3341 GCA_041485425.1 Terriglobia bacterium
CCCAAAACGGACCGCGAGCCCACCGCGCACCTGCCGTAACTACCATGTTCTCTAGATTTTGCGTGTAACTCCTGTAAACTCAAAGATCTAGCACATAGTGAGAAATTTGATCCTTTGTTTTCTAGATTTTGCACACGATAGGGGGAGGGGGTACCCGGTACTAAACAGTAAACGTCGTCCCATTGTGGGAAAAGTTGAGGCCCTCTGGCATGTATGATCCCTGAGACTTGAATCTCGGCCTGGGAAGGAAATCTGATCCAAAGTCTGACCGAAATCTTCGAAAGCGAGGCATGGACTATGAAGCATTTGTATTCGACAGCATCACATTTAGGCCTTTTTGTTCTCTTCCTGGCGACCTTTGCCATAGCAGCCGATCCCGGCTATCACGTGATCAAGACGTACAAATTGGGCGGCGAGGGCGGCTGGGATTATCTCAATCTCGACAGCTCTTCGCGACGCCTCTACATCTCCCGCGCCACCCACGTCATCGTGATCGATGCGGATTCAGGCAAGCCCGTCGGCGATATTCCGGACACTCCCGGTGTACACGGCATTGCGTTGGCTCCGGAGCTGGGACGCGGCTTTGTCAGCAATGGGCGTGAAGGCACGGTTACGATCTTTGACATCGAAACCCTGAAGCTGATCACTAAGGTCAAGGTCGGCGACAATCCTGACGCGATTCTCTACGATCCCGCCACTAAACGAGTTTTCACCTTCAACGGAAAAAGTCAGGACTCGACCGCCATCGACGCTGCCAAAGGTACGGTGCTGGGGACGATCAAACTGGAGGGCAAACCGGAATTTGCCGTCAGCGACGGCAAGGGAGAGATTTTCGTCAACATCGAAGACAAGAGCCAGCTAGACGCGATCGATCCCAACAAGCTGGAAGTGAAGTCGCGCTGGCCGCTGGCTCCATGCCAGGAACCCAGCGGCCTCGCCATGGACCGCAAGAACCGCCGCCTGTTTTCCGGCTGCGACAATAAGATGATGGCCGTGGTTGATGCCGACAGCGGGAAAGTGATTGCCACGCCCGCAATCGGCGATGGAGTGGATGCCACCGCCTTTGACGAAGGGACCGGCCTCGCGTTCGCGTCCTGCGGCGAAGGCGTGCTGACCGTGGTGCGCGAAGAGTCGCCGAGCAAATTCAGCGTAGCGGAAAATGTTAAGACCCAGGAAGGCGCCCGCACTCTCGCCCTCGACGATAAGACTCATCAGGTTCTGGTAGTGACGGCAAAATTCGGGCCGCCCCCAGCACCAACCCCGGAGCAGCCGCATCCCCGGCACTCGATTCTGCCCGACACTTTCGTTGTGCTGGTAGTCGGCAAATAACTGCCGCTCCCCGGCACCTCGCTGAACGAAGATGCTCGGCGAAGATAAAGAGAAGTTGCGTAACCGCGCACTTACTGTAAACTATGCCAACCCTGGGTGGTCACGAAACCCCAGGGTGGGCCTCCATGAGCAGCAGCGACGCAGAAAAATTCCATCGCGCGAAAATTACCAGACGTGTGGACATCGCCCCCGAGCTGTGGATGATCCGCGTCCAGCCCAGCGGCCATTTCAAGTTCGCCCCCGGTCAGTATGCAACTCTGGGCCTCGAAGGTCCGGACAAGCACAGGGAGCGTCCATACTCCATCGTGTCTTCGCCTCACGAGAGCGAACTCGAGTTCTTTTTCGAACTCGTTCCTCCCGGAGATCTCACTCCGCTGCTGTACAGACTGCAACCCGGCGATGAACTGCTCATGCGAAAGGTTCCTAAGGGGCGGTTCACGCTCGATACCAAGAGCGGCCGCACCAATCACCTCTTAGTCTGTACCGTAACCGGCGTGGCTCCCTTCGTAAGTTATGTCCGTACTCTCTATCGAGACTGGAAAGAAGGGCGGTTTGCCGGAGAACACAAGCTGTTTCTGCTGAACGGGGCAAGCCGCTCGTGGGAGTTCGGGTATTTGGAAGAGTTGCAGAAATTCGCGCAGGAAGCGCCTTGGTTTCAGTACGTACCCACCATCAGCCGTCCTTGGGACGATGAAAAATGGACCGGTGAGACTGGACGCGTGGATGATGTCCTGCGCAAGTACACGGACATGTGGGGTCTCGGGGCGAATGCGGTCGCGTATTTGTGCGGCCATCCGGCGATGGTCGAAGGAAGCAAGGGAATCCTGAAGCGCATCGGCTTCACCAAAGAAGGATTGAAGGAAGAGATCTATTGGGTGCCAACAAAGAAGGCGGCTGCATCCTAAGAACCCTAGTTTGTGGGCACCGTCGTATATTCAGATTTGATCTCGGCAGACTGGCAAAGGTCGCGGCGAACCAGACGGGCTTTCACCATATTCGCTTTCCGCGGGCGCTTTTCTGCCTCGGCGATGTTGAAGAAGCTTGCCACTTGCACTATCGCTGCCTCCCACTCTCACTGAGCGAAGCCAAAGGTTCCCCATGCATAGGTTGGCTGCCGCTTTTCGTTTTTGGCAGATGTTCCAGTGCGGACCGCAACTCCTGCGGCTTGAAGCCAAACGGGCCAGGTCTGCTCTTGTAGGCAATTCGCCCCTTCGCGTCGATCAAGTAAATCCGGTCGGGCCAGCCCGTATACGCCTTCTCGGTTGAGTTCTCGAACCCATCGAGCAAGGCGGGAAACTTTATCCCCAACTTGCGCACGCAGGCTCCCGCCACCAGCGAGCGCTCCTCATAATCCTTCGGGCTGGCGAAGACGACCTTATCCTTTATATTACTTTCCATTTGCCACACGTCGCTGGGATGTGCTTCCAGAATGTAGACCGCCAGAAATGCCACCTTACTACCGTATTGGTCGTAAAGCTGGTTGAGGGCAGGAACCTCCCGCCGGAAAGGAGGTCAAGTATAGCTTCCGAATACCAACACCACCGGCTGCCGCGCCGTCAGCGCCGACAATTGAACGGTCTCGCTTTTATCCAATTTCATCAGAGAGAAATCCGGCGCCGCGTCTCCAGCCTGCAGATTCCCGGCCCGCGCGTGAGTCCAAAGGGTTTCGAATGGGAGCATCAGGAAAACTACGGGGCCGGGCATCTTGGCCATGACCCGCGCAAAGGTTTCGGGAGGCTGGCGCATGGCCTTCGAGATGAACGCGGTGAACGACGCGTAAACCACCAGCAGCACAATCAGGAATGGAACCAGAAACTTTCGCATCAGCGTGCTCGAATATGGACTTGGTTCAACAGCATAGCATCATCCGGGTACCCAGCGTCTTTGGTGGGATGGGAATATAATGGCGACCGGATGACCCTCACCTCTGGCACAAACCTCGGACCGTATGAAATTCAGTCGGCGCTGGGTGCGGGCGGCATGGGCGAAGTCTATCGTGCACGCGACACTCG
>JBGPJK010000492.1:0-3339 GCA_041485425.1 Terriglobia bacterium
CGATGTGCCTATGAAGATTTTCCCGGGCATGCACTACACCATGGGCGGGCTGTGGGTGGATTTCAAGCAAGCCACGAACATTGCCGGAATCTTTGCGGCGGGAGAGTGCGAATACCAGTATCACGGGGCCAACCGACTGGGTGCGAATTCGCTGGTGTCCTGCATTTATGGCGGATTCGTGGGCGGGCCGGCGGCGGTGCAGTATGCACGCAACCTACAGGCGGCCCCCAGCAACGGTCACTTCGACGCGGAACGCAAACGCCAGAACGAAATCAACGCCAAGCTGATGAAGGCTGAGGGTTCGGAGAATCCGTTCCTGCTGTGGCGCGAACTGGGTGAGGAGATGACCAAGAATTGCACCGTCATCCGCTACAACAAGAACCTCCAGGCCACTGACGTCAAGCTATGCGAACTCCTGGAGCGCTTCCAGAAAATCAATCTGAGCGACCGCTCGCAGTGGGCCAACACGACCGTGGCGTTCGCCCGCCAGCTCTACAACATGCTGCAACTGGCGCGGGTGATCGCCCAGGGTGCGGCCATGCGCGACGAATCGCGCGGGGCGCATTACAAGCCCGACTTCCCCGAGCGCGACGACAAGAACTGGCTGAAGACGACAAAGGCGAGCTTCGCTCCGGACGCGGACGAGCCCAAGTTTGAATTCGAGCCGGTGGATATTTCTCTGATTCCGCCGCGCACGAGGAAGTACTGACGTGCACCGGCGCAGCCGTTGAGGAACAGCAGAGCAAGCGAGAAAGGAAAGCCCGCGGTTAGTGCAGGTTGATCAGTGGCTTCTGGAAGATCAGCAGGTAGCCGTTGCTGACGATGACCCAGGTGAAGAACGCAATGATCACACTCAGGCCAACGGTGACCAATTTGTCCCAGCGGCTTTTTTTCTTCGCCGGTGCTTGCGGCGTGCTCTCGAGTCCAAGATTCGACATAAGTTACTCCCCCACGTCAAAGCGACGTGACAGCATTGTGGGTCGGGGGACGGCCCCATGTCAAGATGAAGTATTTTGCACACGCAGGGTAAATAAGTTCTCTTTCAATCAGTTAACGGCAACCATTAAGGGAAAGAGCGACAAAAATCATCAACATGGCGACTCATAAAACCGTCCTCTTCAAGATCAAGCGCCAGGCCACTCCCGACGCCAAGCCCTATTGGGAGGAGTTCGAGCTGGCCTGGAAGCCGGGCATGAACGTCACCTCGTCGCTGATGGAGATCGCCGCCAAGCCGGTGACCCGCGAGGGCAAGGCGACCACGCCCATCACCTACGACTCCAACTGCCTGGAGGAAGTTTGCGGCTCCTGCGCCATGCTGATCAACGGGCGCGCCCGCATGGCATGCTCCGCCCTGGTGGACAAGCTGGACCAGCCCATCCGCCTGGAACCGTTCTCGAAGTTTCCCATCGTCCGCGATCTGGCGGTGGACCGCAGCGTCCTGTTCGAAAACTTGAAGAAGGTGAAGGCGTGGGTTCCGGTCGATGGCACCTACGACCTGGGCTCCGGCCCGCGGATGACGATGGAGGACCAGGAAGCGGCGTACCCGCTCTCACGCTGCATTTCCTGCTGTTGCTGCATGGAAGCCTGCCCGCAATTCAACGAGAGCACGGGATTCGTGGGCGCGGCTACCATTTCGCAAGTTCGCCTGTTCAACACCCACCCCACGGGCGCGGCACTGAAGCGCGAGCGACTGGTGGCGCTGATGGGTGATGGCGGCATCCAGGAATGCGGCTACGCGCAGAACTGCGTCGAAGTCTGCCCCAAGGATATTCCGCTGACCCGGTCGATCGCGGAGGTCGGCGGCGACGTCATGAAACAAGCGATCGGAGATTTGTTCCGCAAGTGAAGTTTCCCAGTGAGAACTTGGAATGCCCGAAGCGGGAGAGCACGCCTTCCGCCAAGCCGTGAAGTTTCTCTCATGACGGTAGCGTTAGCCCAAAGGTCACGCATGCAGGGCGGCGATTTGGCCTGACGCAAACGGGCTACTGGCGATGACAACGATTGTCATGGCGAGGGAAATTCATTTCCCTGGGATTCCGTTCCGCGTGCTGTCTCCGTGCTGCAAGTCCATGGAAATGTGCTTCCGGAGCGGCATGCCAGTTGCTCAATCCTAGGTAGGGTGCGGCACACGCCGTCCCGAAAGTAACCGGTAGTAACCAGATGGGGCTACTCCGTGGTAACCCCGGTGCAAGCAATTTGACATGTGGTTCTTGCGGCTCTGCTTTACACTAATGCCCTGCTCAGGCGCCTGGGCGGGTTTCAGGAGTCACGCTACTTCGTGAATACGACGCCACAGCGAACGGTTCTTGGGTTATTTCTGCTGACCGTTGTCCTGTCGGTTCCGGCCTTTGGCCTGCACCGTTACGTGCCGCCGCGGCACACGCACCACACCACCACCCGCCGCGCCCACGTCCGCCGGCTGGCGTGGAACCCGATGTTCCGTCCGTCGCGGGAATCCTTGCTGCGCCAGAACGAAGAGATTGACCGGCTTGACCTGCCGCGCATTCAGGATGATGACGAACTCGAGCAACTCAAGGCCAGCGAAGACCTGGTTCCCATTGTGCCCGGCACGACGCTGCGCTTCGATCCGCGGCTCGATCCCGACCGGCGCTACTGCCGTCCCTGGACACGCGACTTCGTCAATGACCTGAGCGAAGCCTATTACAAGGAATTCCACCAGCAGATTCAGGTGAACTCAGCGGTGCGCACGGTGAAGGTGCAGAAGAAACTTCGCCGCCATAACCGCAATGCGGCTCCGGCCGAAGGCGACCTGGCGTCCTCGCATCTAGCCGGCATCACCGTAGACATTCAGCGCCGGGGCATGACTCGCCAGCAGGTCAAGTGGATGGAGCAGTATCTGCTGCCGCTGAAAGACCTCGGCTTGATTGAACCCGAGGAAGAGCGCCGGCAGTGGGTTTTCCACGTTATGGTTTCCGACCGCTACACCGACTGGCGGGAATCCAAGATGCTCGCCGGGGAGCAGCCGGATCAGGCCGACGAAATCCCCGAAATCAAAGAAGTCTCCAGCCAGGAACAGTAGAAGTCATCCCAGAAACAATCCACTTTTGAGGGTTATTGGTGCAATGTCGATTTTTCGACAGCAACCCTTTTGAGATACCGCCAACTCCACGGCTTTCATTGACTTGCCTACGCTTCCGCCATAGCATGCTTGCGCATGATCGGCCAGACCATCTCGCACTACCGCATCGTCGAGAAGCTGGGTGGCGGCGGGATGGGCGTGGTGTACAAGGCTGAGGATCTGAAACTCGGCCGCTTTGTCGCGCTGAAATTCCTGCCGGACGAACTCGCCAATGATCCCTTAAGCCTGGAGCGCTTTCA
>JBGPJK010000493.1:0-3333 GCA_041485425.1 Terriglobia bacterium
CTGATGGCCTGCGTGGCGCAGGGTACGCACAATCGAGATGGCGAAGTCTTTGAGCAATGCTGTCAGGGCGCCTGCCATAAGACACCCGTCAGATAATATAAGGCTTATGGCTGGCGCCTACATCCTGGGCATCGAGAGCTCCTGCGACGAGACCGCGGCGGCGGTGGTGCGCTCGGGTGAAAAGATCGTCTCCAACGTGGTGTTCTCGCAGATCGCCACCCACCAGCCATATGGCGGGGTGGTCCCTGAGTTGGCGTCACGTGAGCATCTGCGGGCGATCGTGCCGGTCGTCCGCCAGGCGCTCAGCGATGCGGCACAGACCTACCAGTCGATCGATGCGCTAGCTGTAACCCAGGGTCCTGGTCTGGCCGGTGCGCTTCTGGTCGGCATCAGCTATGCCAAGGCGCTGGCGTTTGCGCTGGACAAGCCCCTCATCGCGGTGAATCACCTGGAGGGCCACATCCACGCGGTGCTGCTGGAGGAGCGTCAGAAGGGCAACCACGAAATCAATTTTCCAGTGCTCGCATTGGTCGTCTCCGGCGGGCACACGCATCTGTATCTGGCAGAGCAGCGCGGAGAGGGCTGGTACTACGAGAACATCGGCCACACCCGCGACGACGCCGCCGGAGAGGCGTTCGACAAAGTTGCCAAGCTGCTTGGACTCGGTTATCCCGGCGGTCCGATCATCGACAAACTGTCCGCACACGGCGATCCCGCGGCAGTAAAGTTTGCGCCATCGCAGATCAAGCATCGCGACCGGAGAGAAAAAGGCAAAGCGCTGGAACGGGGAGACCGACCGCGGGTTGATTTCTCCTATAGCGGAATCAAGACGGCGGTGGTGCGCTACGTCGAAAGCCACAACCTGCAAGCCTCGATTGAAATCCGTCGCGCCGCCTTAGCGTCCATCGCGAAGCCGAAAATCGAGGACTACCTTGGGCACACGGATAAGCAGACATTGAACCTGGTGGCTTCTTTTCAGCGTGCGATGGTGGACGATCTGGTCAGCAAAACCCTGGCCGCAGCTCAGGCTTACGATGTGACCACGCTGTTCATCAGCGGAGGCGTAGCCGCGAACAACGAGTTGCGGCAGCGCTTTGAGGGTGACGCTGGGATGCAGGGTCTGCCTGTGTTCTTCCCTTCCCGTCCCCTGTCCACCGACAATGCAGCCATGATCGCGGCTGCCGCGTATCCTAAATTCCTTGCCGGAAATTTCGCCCCAATGGATTTTTCCGCGGAAGCGGGAATGGCTCTGCGGTGAGACAGCACTTAGCAATTAGCATTTAGCCCCTCAGCGGTGGTACATCGGGTTCAGGTGGGTTTGGGAAATCCTGGCTGGAACCTACGTGGCTAAATGCTAAATGCCAAGTGCTAAGTGCCCGCCTCTATTTTCCCGCCGCCTGTTCCTTCGCCGCAGCCTCGCCGAACACCACTTCGAGCGCTTTCGCCAACTGTTCCTCGATATCAATATCCTTGAAGATTGCGAAATCCGCCCGTTTCTCGTCCTTGTTGAAGCCGCTCTGGCGTCCCGCCACGATCACGATGGGAATTCCTGCCGTGGGCGGCTCTTTCTTCAGAGCGGTGATGAGTTCGGTGCCGTTCATCTTCGGCATCTGCATATCGGTGACGATGATGTCAGGCCGAACCCGCTTCAGGGTCTCCAGGGCTTCCTGCCCGTTGGTCGCAGACTCCACCTGAAACCCGCGTTCTTCCAGGAAGCGGCACACGGTGTGCCGGATCAGCATAGAATCGTCGACCACCAACGCCACTGGCATGCATTCTCCACAGGGCAGACATACCCCGCGCCGACACTAACAAACCGCACCTACCCGGCCAAGCATAAAGGCCGGCCGCCACATTACTTTTGTCATGCGGCCCGGCCATTTCGGGCACGCCACGACTGCCGCAGCTGCACACCTTAGCAAAATGGGGATGGGTCAGGCTTCGTCGCCGGGCTTGGTGTCTTCGATGATCATGTCTTTGAATTCACTGGAATCGAAGATGTCGCCGCATTAGAGGCACTCCACGAACTCGGCATCTTCCTCGCGGGCCACGATCTGAACGCGCGGGTGCTTGCACGCCTGCATGTTGCTTCTCATCTCGGGGACTGGGGACGGCGGGATTGGAGTCATAAATCCGGTCTGCGCTTCCCGACCGAGCGGGCGGGAATAAGAACGCCGGAAATTCCCGGTATTTTAGACCTGCCCCTTAACTTGTCAAGTCCCCCTCGGGCGATCTTGGCGTTCGACCCTGGAGGCTTCACATTACGTCCGCGCCAAACGCACCGCTTTGAAATCACCCGATTCCGACGCTTACATCCTTAAATGCGACCGAAATAGTCGTAGTGCTCTAAGCCGCTCACGCGCATGCGTTTACCGTCCAAGTGCCGTTTGCGACCGTTGCCTGTAAGGGGTTGCATTCGGGGCAGTTTGGCTCTAGAATAATGATGTCCGACTAAAAAGGTCGGATTTAGGATTCCCGAGCCTCATGCTGAAGCTGACCAAGAAAGCGGATTACGGCCTGATGGCCATGAAGCATCTGGCGGAGCGTGCGCATCAGGGGTCCTGCAGCGCCAAGGACGTGGCCGACGCGTACGGCATACCGCAAGAGGCGCTGGCGAAGATTCTGCAGCGGCTGGTGAAAGCCGGCTTGTTGCACTCCCAGCATGGCATGAACGGAGGCTACACGCTGGCCCGCGACGCCGCGAAGATAAGCGCCTTCGAAGTGATTCGTGCCATCGACGGGCCGCTGTTCATCACCTCGTGCGTGACGGTGCGCGGGGAGTGCGATCAGACCGATCGCTGCAACATCCGGGAGCCGCTGCGCCGGGTCAACCACAGCATTGAAGAGGTGCTGAAGCGGATCACGATCTCGCAGATGAAAGAAGAGCCGGCCGCGGAGAGTGAAGCCAAGGAAGTGAAGAAAATCGTGGAACTGGTGACCATCACCTGACCGGAGCGAGAAAAGATTAGTCAGTACGCAGGAGAGCAATCATGAGCACGCATGTAAAGACCTTTCCCCAGGAACAGCACGTGGCACCCAATGGAATCAAGTTGCCCATTTACATGGACAATCACGCCACCACCCCCATGGATCCGCGAGTGCTGGAGGAGATGCTGCCCTACTTCATGGAGAAGTTCGGCAACGCCGCCAGCCGTAATCACTCCTTCGGCTGGGCGGCCGAGGAAGGCGTGGAGACCGCGCGCGATCGAATTGCCAAGCTGGTCAACGCGACCAGCAAAGAGATCATCTTCACCTCGGGCGCGACCGAGAGCGACAACCTGGCCATCAAGGGCGTCGCCGAGATGTACAAGCAGAAGGGCAATCACATCATCA
>JBGPJK010000494.1:0-3313 GCA_041485425.1 Terriglobia bacterium
GACAATCGGCCGCAGGTTGTTCAACCTGCCCCACAAGCCTCGACATCAGTTCGGTGGCTGTGCAGCAACAGGAACTGCGATGTCAGGATTTGACCTGGTACCGGCGCACAGCGTCTTCATCCAGTTCAACCCCGAGGCCGGGAAGGTCGGAGACGCTCGCGTAGCTGTCGCGGATCTCGATAGGTTTGACGATCAAGTCATCGATGCGCTCATAGCTCAGGATGTCACTGGGCAGAGTGCAGTTGGGGGAAGCGCCGCACGAGTGCAGCATGGCAGCGTCCAGAATCCCCAGTTCGTGTCCCGAGCCGTGCCACACCGGAATGCCAGCCGCTGCCGCCAGATAACAGTTGGAAAGAAAGCTGGCCATGCCAGGAGCCGGACCCGTGTTGAAGACAGAGCAGGCGTCCGCGCGGATGGCTTCGATCATCGCCTTCGGAGCACCCAGGTGCCGGGCTATGGGCGTTTTGAGTTTGGCGCGCAATTCGCGATATCCCGCCAGGTCACTCTTGTCGATCGGATCTTCGATCACCAGCATGTTTCCCACGGCATCCAGGCCATTGCCGATCGGCAGAAACTCGGCAGCGGTCTTGTGGTGAGCATTGAAATCAACCGTAATTTTGAGGTGCGGCGCAACCGCGGCAATGGCCTCTACCGACTTGACCACCGAATCGCCTGGCCGACCCTTGATCTTGATACCACGGAAGTGGCCAGCAACCGCGCGCTCAGCCACGCGGCGAATGTCGGTGGGGTTCTTGCGGCCACACCAATAATTGACGAGTACTTTGCGCTGCGCCAAACCTCCCAGCAGACGATACAGCGGCCAGCGGAAGGCCTTGCCCACGATGTCATAGAGGGCCATTTCGAAACCGGCGTAGCTTCCCTTATCCGGCAGATCCAGGCTGGCCAAGTTGAGTTCGAGCACGTTCTTGCCCGCCAGGAACTGAACATTGCGGCGTATGGCGGGCTCTTTCAGGCCACGGTATGTTTCGCCGATGCCGACGATACCTGAATCGGTATGGATCTTGAGAATGAATTTAGAAATGCCGGGGAACTCGCTGAGCGCATCCGGATTGAACTCCGGGCTGTTGATGATGTCAGGCTGCATGGGAACCACAACCTGGAACAGTTCCGCTTTCGTGATCCGGATGCGTTCCGCGCTACCGGCGGCGTGCGCGGGCAGGCCCGCCAGACCCGCTGCTCCTGCGGCCACTCCGAGCACATTACGCCGCGACATTTGAGATTTACTCACTACTGGCGCCTCCCGCCGCATGAGTGCCGTGCAAGATTATGCGCGGGCCGCCTTCGACAGAACTTCGTGCAGCCGCCGCCCCACAATCAGATCCTCCCCGGGTTCCAGCATCCACACTCCGACCACGATCATGTTCGGATCGGCGGGTATACCGGCCGACGCGCCACGGCGGCTGCCGGTGGATGGATTGAGCTCGATGCTCGGCGTGCCCTTGCGCAACTCGGCCATCACATCGCGCGCCCCTATCTTCACCTTGTCCGGGTCGTACCGCAGCAGCAAATGCGGAATGTGATTTGCGAGCGGAGGTATCACCACTTCCGCTTTCAACGTCGGGATGTCCTTGAGCTGCGCGGCAATCCGGTCGGAACGCCGCCGAAACTCCGCCTCGAAGCCCGCGTCCGATTGGCTCAGGAACCAGTCCACCGCCGCTACCATCCCAACAATTTGCTCCTTGGCGACCTTCATCCCGCGGCCTACTCCGTCGAAGGGATTGTTATTCTTCGCGGCGGCCGCAATCAGGTCTTTGGTCCCCAACAGCAAACCCGCGTTCTGAGGTCCGCGGATTCCCTTTCCTCCCGAAAACGTCACCAGGTTGAAGCCCATCTGCGTATAGTTCCAGAGGTTCGAGATAGGTGGCACGTCCGCGGCTGCGTCGTTGAAGGTAGGTATTCCGTGACTCTTCGCCACTCGAATCCAATCCTCCCGGCTGATGTCGCCCTTCGGCGATGCATTGAAGAAGTGCGCCATGACGGTCTTGTCGTTGAAAGCGGCCTCATACTGCTCGATGGTTTCCACTTCAATGAATCGCACCCCGCAGCACAGAACGGCCTGATCGTATCCATAGCGGTGGCCCTTCTGGATAATCACCTCGTTCTTCATGTGGGGCACTTCGTTAGGAATGTCGCGGATGCCACACTTGTTCGCGAGCATCACGCAGGCGGCCGTGCCCAGCGTTAGCGCCGAAGCCGCGCCGGCGGATACGAGCGCTGCCTCGCACTTGAGCTTCTGGGCCAGGTACTCGCCTGACGCCTTCTGGAGATCCGCAAGGCGCACCGGATACTTCGCGGCCCGCGCCACGGCCGCTTGTACGGAGGGTGGCATCGTGGAAGCGGTCAGCGCCGTGTAGGTGCCCGCGGCGTTAATGATCTTGGTCACGCCGAGCTTGTCGTAGTAGTCTTCTCCCTCAGCCGAGCTTGGGTGTGCGGCCTGCGCCGCCTGCAGGGACCGGGCCTGGCTGGCGAATCCGCCTGCCGCGAACAAATTCCTGACCAATGTGAAGAAATTCCTGCGTCCGTTTATTGGTGTCATCATGACGACTCCCTTTATACCTCAAAAGCCGTCCTTCGGGTGAGCTGTACACCCCCACCATCCGAGGGTGTGTCCAACGAAGCGGGCGTCTACACGGTTCCGCAGCTAAAAGAGGGCGAGCCTGCCAGCTACAATACAATCAACGGCCCACGCGGGCGGGCCGGTTGTCCTTAGCTCCCGTGAGCGCGGAGGCGACCATATACGCCGAGCGCGTCATGCCTTGCTTCTTCGCACGCCGGTCGATCTCCTCCATCTGGCTCTTGCGCGCCGTGATGTTAAACCGCCCGGCCTTCTCCGCGACATCGACGTTCACCAGAAATGCGACCGCACCCTTCATGGCCGGATCGTTCGCCAGAGCGTCGAGTGTCGCAGCCTCCGGGATCGCCTCTCCGTCCTCCATCATCCCCGCGATATGCAGGCTCAACGCTTCGACCGCCATCCTGCGCGCTTCGTCGAGCGTCTTGCCAGCCGTCACACAGCCCGGAAAATCAGGGAAGCTTACGCCGAAATCCGACTTCCGGTCTTTATGAAGATAGGCAATGTACTCCATGGTTTCGCTCCGTTCTTGCGCTGAGTCATCTTAGCTTGATACCAGCCTGTTTTTCAATGCTCTTCAAAGTTCCTGCGGGGATGTCGCTTTTCGGGTGCGGGACCGTCGCGCGGCCCTTTTTCGTCGGGTGTTTGAACTGCTTGTGGCTGCCGACCTGATTCACTTCGTACCAACCATCCCGCGTCAACGCCCTGATAACTTCCCGA
>JBGPJK010000495.1:0-3300 GCA_041485425.1 Terriglobia bacterium
AAACAGACAAGCCCCAGCGGGGCGAAAGAGTAGTTCTCAAGCACACTCTTCAGCGCCACGCCCAGCCAAACAATTCCGCATCGGCCCAAATCTTACCGTGCGGTTAGAATGCCAACGTGAAACTCCTCCCCAACCCGCGCACCGTGCCATGGTATGCGCTGGCCGCATCCCTCCTGGTCTGCTTCGGCCTGTGGCGCTGGGCGGAGACCATTCTTGTCCCCTCCAACACCCATGTCGCCCAAACCAAGGGAAGACCAATCGGGAATAATTCCGACCTTTATCCGCGCTGGCTGGGCACTCGGGAACTACTCCTGCATGGTCGAGATCCCTACAGCGCCGAAGTGACCCGCGAGATCCAGACCGGTTTTTACGGGCGGCCCCTCAATCCACAAAACCCATCCGACCCTACCTTCCCGGAATCTTTTGTTTATCCGCTGTACGTCGTCTTCTTGCTGGCGCCCACTGTAACCTTGCCCTTCGGGACGGTTCAGGAGATATTCCGCTGGTTTCTGCTCTTCGGCCTTGCCTGCAGTGTTCCCCTCTGGATGTGCGCTATCGGGTTCCGCCCGAGGCGGCTGCTTGTCCTCTCGGGGATGGTGCTTGCGGTAAGCAGCTCGTCAGGTGTCTCCGAATATCATCAGCAAAATCTGGCAGCGTTGGTGGTCTTGTTTCTCGCGGCTGCCGCCGCCGCTACGGCTCGCAATCGGCTGCTGCTGGGCGGATTTCTTCTGGCCTTGGCCACGATTAAACCAGAACTTTCCGGCCTGAACGTCCTCTGGTTCCTGCTATGGGCGACAGGCTGCTGGTCAGAACGTAAGCGCCTCATCTGGGGCTTCCTCGGGACGATGGCGGCACTGCTCGTAGCGGCCGAGGTGGTCTCCCCGCACTGGATTGGGCGGTTCTTAGCCGCTCTCAGGGAGTATCCAACCTACGGTACCGACCCCTCTATCCTGCAAGTGTTCCTCCCTTCCTTCCTGGCCAAGGTTGTAGCGGCGGGGCTGGTAGGCGTTCTCTTTGCCCTCTGCTGGCAATGGAGAAAAGCTCCGGCGGGCTCGGAGTATTTCGGGTGGGCCCTGGCCTGGGTGGCGACGGTGACGCTGGCAGTGATTCCTAAACTTGCGGCATACAATCAGCCTCTGCTGATACCGGCATTGCTGGTCTTGCTGGCGCACCGTGAGACGATCTGGCAGGCGCCCCTCTTCCCGCGTGCCCTGACGAAAGGCGTCCTCATGTGCCTGATGTGGCAGTGGGTGGCTGCGCTGATTCTCTCGCTCGGTACGCTTCTCATTCCGGCAGGACGGCTCCGAGCAGCGGCCCAGGTCCCGGACTACGCATCGCTTGCTCTGTCCCCACTCACGCTTCTGGCAGTGGTGGCGATGACGTTGTCCCTCGGACCCCCTGAATAAGTTGCCGGGGTACATTTGTTATGAATCCGCCCTAAGTCGCAGAAGGTTTTCTCCGCGACCTCCGCGATCCTTTCTCTGCACCCTCTGCGATCCAAGGTTTTGATCTCTGTCCACGACCACCAGATACTCCAAGTCGGACTCCAAGGTTCGGCAAATCGCAGCGCAAAAGCACCGGCCAGACAACTTCCCACGAGGGTTCGGGTTCCTAATGTGCAGCCCTAATCTTCTAAGTCGCAGGAGGATTGTGTGACCAGAATAAGTACCAGAGCCCTGTCCGTGTTACTGGTAAGTCTAGCGGCCCTGTTGTTAGCGGGATGCCCCCCTCGCGAGAGCATTGCCAAGATTAACCAGGATCCAGGCCGGTTCGCCGGCAAAGAGATTACCATCGCCGGACGCGTCACCGATTCTTTTGGGGCCCTGGGAACCGGAGTGTTTCAAATCGACGATGGCACCGGAGCCATGTGGGTCTTCAGCGAAAGATACGGCGTGCCCGGCAACGGCGCCAACCTGGCAGTCACCGGACGCATCCAGCAAGGCTTCGCCTTCGGGGGCCGCAATTTCGCCACCATCCTGCGCGAGACCGAGCGCCGCCACTGACCCCAGGCCGTTCCCCGCCGGAGCAACGTTGAAAAGCGCACGCCCTGATGAGTCCGTGTTGAGAACTAGAGCAGTTCTCGAGTTGCTGTATGGGGAAGCCAGGAACGGGAAGGGCACGGCTTCAGCCGTGCCGCCAGGGGCTGCAACGAGTTCCGGCTTTAGCCGCTGAGGGTACGCACTCTACACCATCACGAGAACCGCTCTAGCTCTCTTGTGTGACCGATGTACTAAGGCCATCGAAAATCAGCCCCGGCAGGGGCGTTGCGATATTAGCCCAGCGCTTCAGTGTGTGCGTGAGAACTAGGATTTCGGCGTTACGGTGGAACGAAACCTTCAGTCTTCAGCCGCGAAGCGGCGTAAGAATGCAGCCCACGGCGCAAGCCGTGGGGAAAAGTGGGAACAAGACAAGCCCCAGCGGGGCGAAAGATTAGTTCTCACGCACACTTTCAGCGCTGGGAAAAGTGGGAAGCGCGACCAAGTCCCGGAGGGACGACCGAGGTTATCACGCAGACTCCAAAGGCCCTGCTCCACCTAGAACCAATGTCCTTTTCAAGCCGCGCCCGTTCAAAACACGGTTGTTTGGGGTTCTTTGCCGCCCGCCAAACTCACGCCGAAAGCCTTCTGAGACCAAGGTAATTGCCGGAATTACGAAAGCGCATGCACATGGGACATCTATTCGCACCGTCCCGCCGATGAGATGTTGAGGTGTATTTGCGGGAGAGTGCGCCCCATGCAAAGCGACGAGATTTTGGACGACGTGCATCTCCGAATCCTGCGGGTGACCGAAGACTTGCGTGCCATCCAGCAATCGCTGAATTGCGCCGCCATGCAGGCGCCGGGCGATCCCGAGCTCATGGAAGCGCTCTGCCAGTTGCCCGAAATGGAGTCGTTGCAGGTCCTCAAAACGGCTCTCGACCAGATGCGCCACTTCCTCTGGTTCTACGTGCAGGTGATGACCAACGAATCGGAAGAGGGGGAGCGGCTGCGCGAGAGCATTCGCCAGAAACCCTCCGCGGATGCTACGGCGAGCCCGCGAATCGCTGCGGAAAAATTCCGCCTGGCCGCTGACACGGCGCTGCTTCAGTTCCTCTCCGACGGCAAAGCCCGCAAGCCCAACTAAGTTTCTTGTTTGGGGGACCCTCGAAACTTAAATGCGTGCTCCGGTATGACCACATAGCCGGACACATAGGATCCGTACCATTGACGCACCCTTTCCAAGGTGTGTTCAAAGATGTGGCATGCCCGCGGCTGTGGAGCAGAGGAGCGCGGCGGTAGCAACTGAAGGTGAGGAAATGCA
>JBGPJK010000496.1:0-3289 GCA_041485425.1 Terriglobia bacterium
CAAGCCCCACCAGCAGTAGCCCCGCTATACCCCACGCCAAACCACCGAATCGCGATGCAGGAGTGGCACTAGCCGCTACCTCCGGCTCCTTCCCGACGTTCTGGAAGGCAACGCGAGCCTCCCCGATGTCGCGCAGGCGATTCTTCACATCCCGATCCAGACACCGCCGCAGTAGGTTCTTGATTCGGGCGGGCGCCGTCAACTTGTCAAAATCTATAGGGCTCTGCAACACTGCGGCCAGTGTGTGTGAAATTGTCTCGCCGTCGAACAGGCGCTGTCCTGTCAGCATTTCCCAAAGCACGACGCCGAAGGACCAAATATCGGCGAGTTTGTCTACAGGCTTACCGCTAGCTTGCTCCGGACTCATGTACGCCGCCGTCCCCATGATCATGCCGGCTTGCGTAGCTCGCATTGTCAACGTCGGGGAATGATTGGGATCACTCGTATTGTCCCCGGACGGCTGCGTCACGGCGGCGAGGCCGAAGTCCAGCACCTTTGCCACACCCTGCGGCGTGATCATGATGTTGGCGGGCTTCAGATCGCGATGGACGATGCCTTTGTCGTGCGCGGCTTCGAGCGCTTCGGCAACTTGGGCTGCAATCTGAAGAGCATCCATCAGCGGCAACGGGCCCTTCAGCGTCTCACCCGGCACCAGTTCCATCACCAAGCCGCGACCGGTGTCCGATTCCTCAATGCCGTAAATCTGCGCGATGTTGGGATGGTTCAGCGAGGCCAGAACTTTCGCTTCGCGCTCGAACCTCGCCAGCCGCTCAGGATCACGTGCGAGCATTTGCGGAAGAACCTTGATGGCTACGTCTCGATCAAGCTTGGCGTCCTTGGCCCGATACACCTCGCCCATGCCACCTGCACCAATGGGCGCGAGGATTTCGTACGGGCCGAGTTTGGTTCCAGCAGTTAAACTCATTTTCCCAGCGGCACCTTCCGTCGCACCTCGTCGAAGAAGTTCAGCAGGAACGTCATCTGAATAGAACCGCCCTGAACTGGCGCCTCAGGCCCCGGAAAAACCGCGAAGCGCTTC
Organism: Terriglobia bacterium; assembly: GCA_041485425.1. Lineage (GTDB taxonomy): Bacteria > Acidobacteriota > Terriglobia > Terriglobales > Acidobacteriaceae > JAIQET01. The sequence goes on from JBGPJK010000496.1 coordinate 1,040, forward strand.
CCGTCCGGGGCGAGGTCGAGGTTCGTTTGCGGACTTGTGTCGCGAATCTGCGCATTCGACCAGAGACGTGGCTTGCCGGCCATGAAAGAGTCGGCCGCCACCATGTAATCAGCCACCATGATGCGATTGTCCAGAGTCTCGTAGAACAGTTCCCCACTGGTTCGCGACCACATCGGGTGCGTTCCGCCGCCTGTGGAAACCTGCCATCGTCCGCCCGATGCCGGAAAAGAACGCACGTAGATCTCCAACCGCCCTGACTCGTCCGACGCGTACGCCATCCAACGCCCGTCGGGCGAAAAAAACGGCCAGACCTCGTTCGCGGGTGTACGCAGAAAGAGCTCTGGCTTCCCCGCCTTGGGATGTTCCGGGTCAGTCAAGTCGAGTCGCACGGTCCATAGGTCCGGTCCCGTCTGCGAGGACAGCTCGGCGTACGCCAGAAGCCGGCCATCGGGTGAAAACGAATACGGCAGCAATGAGCTCTTGCTCTCGAAAAGATGCTGGCCCGCGCCCGAACCATCGGCGCGGATCCATTCAATGCTCGATCCGCCCGAGGGTGCCGCGTATCTGTAAGCGATGTGTTTCCCGTCGGGCATCCAGACTGGATACGAAGAAAGATCTCCTTGTGCGGCGAAAGTCAGGCGCAACATGGCATCGCGCCGCCAATCGTAGACGAAGATGTCCCTGCCCCTGCTCTGTGCAACCGACAAAGCCAGCCGCTGGCCGTCAGGCGAAAAGCGGGGAGTGAAATACGCGGCTGGCATGCCTAGCAGGGGCGACATCTTCCCCGGGCTTTCCAACCATTCCACCGGCCAGACTTGATCGGGCGCCTTCCCGCTCCGGTAAACCAGAGTCCCAGTCTGGGAGAAATCGAATTGGCCTGCCCCGGAGTTCGGATCTCCCGCCAAATCCTCCAGCAGGGGTGCAGCTGTGCCCCGAAGCTCCAGTTTGTCGAGGTCGAATGGCGCGGCAAAAAGGGCGCCGTCGTGAATGTAAACCAGGTAACCGCTCCGTCCATCGGAAAAATACCGGCCGAAGTATGCATCACGGACCAAGATCTTTCTCTCGCCAGTCCGCAGCGATAACACCTCGATGGTCGCGTATTGAAAGCTAGTATTAGTGGTAGAGGCCGAGAACACAACAGCTTCGTTCCCAGGCAGGATCTGGGGCCAACGATGGGCAATTCCGCCGATACCCGACACGGTGGTCAATTTCTGTGGCGTTCCTCCAGCGGCGGGAATGCGTGAGAGTCCCGCGGGATTCGTACTCAGCGTTGCGATGATGTTGCCATCCGACCCCCAACTCGCCCCCCACGGGGTGGAAGCATCGCACAAAGTGACGGGTGCCCCACCCAGAACGGAGATCTTTTTCATCTTGCTGTCCGCGAAGAATCCGACCCACTGCCCGTCGGGAGAGAAAAAGGGGTCCGTTGCGCCTTCGGTGCCGGGCAACACGGTCGCGGCAGTCTGCTCGAGGAGCCGCGTCGCGAGCTGCTGCTTGCCATCTTTGCCGCGAACGGGAAATGCTAAGCGGATTCCGTCCGGGGAGATCGCCACGGTGATGCCCGCGCCACCGGCTACGGCATCGGGCCCGAGATCGACACTCAGCCGCATGAGAGGGCGATCCAGCGGCCGCGTGGAGCGCCACCAGCCCCATCCGGCGATCGCCAATGCTACCAGGAGCGCTGCTGCCACGGCCCACGGCAGTAGGCTCCGTGATGCTGGCGCCACCCGTGGCTCGTCCTCCAGTGCCAGCTTCCAATCCCCAATCGCCTGCAGCCGCTGCTTCGGCTCCTTTTGCAAGCAGGACCGGAGCAGCCGCTGCACCTTCAAGGGCGCCCGCTCCCAGTCCGGCTCCTTGGTGAGCACGGCCGCCAGAACGTGCGCCACCGTATCGCCCTCGAACAACCGCTTGCCCGTCAGCATCTCGTATAGCACCACGCCAAACGCCCAGATATCCGCGCGCCTGTCCACGCCCTGCCCGGCCGCCTGCTCCGGACTCATATATCCAGCGGTGCCCATGATCATCCCGGCTTGCGTCGCGCCCATAGTTAACGTGGGGGAGTTCCGTGGATCGCCGCTACTGGCAGCGGACGGCTGGGTCACGGCGGCAAGGCCGAAGTCAAGAACTTTGACCATTCCCTGCGGAGTGATCATGATGTTCGCCGGCTTCAGATCGCGATGGATGATGCCTTTGTCGTGCGCGGCTTCCAATGCTTCAGCGATTTGGCCGGCGATGCGAAGTGCTTCATCC
>JBGPJK010000497.1:0-3269 GCA_041485425.1 Terriglobia bacterium
GCGGACTATGAATCTGGTAGACCCAGAGAAGGTCTCCGACGGCGATATCCGGAACCTAGCTGGTTTTGACATCATTGGTATTACGGAAAAGGAACTCGGCGCGGACCTCCTCGATCGCCTGAGAAGCCTTGCCCAACTACGCACCGCGCTAGACAGAAACAATATCCCATCACCGATCCACGTCTGGGGCGGGCTCGATCCCCTCCTAACTCCTTTATACTTCTTTGCAGGGGCAGAGATCTTCGATGGGATCTCCTGGCTGAGGTATGCATTCATTGACGGGATAGCGATAAATCGGGAGTCTGCGACCGTGCTGGATGAGGGCCTCGGGATCCAGGCGTCCCGGCGTTTCGCGTATCCCCTGACGGCGGCCCACAACAGGAATCACCTGGACCGGTTGGCTGGACACCTACAGCAGTGGGTTGATTACGACGGCACCAGTTTCTCGATGTTCCCGAAGCCAATCCGTGATCATCTCGCGAGAGCCTATCGAACCATGCAAACGAAAGTGCCCCAACTGAAGGAGCGTCGCCATGGGAGGTAGCGGCGGCAGAGGGTACCGTAGCCTGAGCCCGGACATCAGCCGTCGAATTGAGGTGGCGCGTGAAAAGGAAGCGGCACGGTTGCATAGCGCAGTCAATGAGTACGTCCGCGAGTTGCTGGCAAAGTTCAACGCCCGTGATGTCGACCTGACGAATCAGCGACTCGATAATGTCCTGGCAATCCTCGCTGACGTAAGCGCTATTGAGAGGATTATGCTTGGCGGCTCGGTGGCGAAGCACACTGATGTTGACGGGCTCAGTGACGTCGATGCGCTAGTCATTCTCGATCGCAAAGAATTGCAGGGGAAGAGCCCCGAGGAAGTCAAAGCGGCCTTCTGTGGTGAACTCCATGACAGCCTGTCCCAGCTGGAAGGGGCGGACGTTACAGAAGGGCGACTGGCAGTCACGGTCAGGTATCGGGATGGCGCAGAAATCCAATTGCTGCCTGCGCTCCGATCTGGTAACCGAGTCCTTCTCGCTTCTCCTGACGGTACGGAGTGGAGGGAGATAAATCCGAAGCGATTCCAAATGGCTCTGACGAACGCGAACCAGAGACTTGAGCGATCCCTTGTGCCAGCAATCAAATTGCTGAAGTCTATCAATGCGGATCTTCCCTCACAAAAGCAACTGAGGAGTTACCATATCGAAGCGCTGGCAGTTGATGCTGCGGATCACTATTCAGGATCGCATGCGCCCCGCGACGTCCTGATCCATCTCTGCAAGCACACCGCGGAGCGCGTATTGAAACCCATTGTTGACATCACTGGGCAGTCGCGTCAAGTGGACGGGTACCTGGGTGGTGCGAACAGTCAGCAACGCCAGATTGTGTCACAAGCGCTGCTCGGCATCGCCCGGCGCCTCGAAACCGCGGCTTCAGTGGAGGACTGGAAGAGCGTGTTTGGGAACGACATCTGATGCAGGCTCCCGGGCGAGAACTCGATCGCCAATATCGAGTTGCGAAGCAAATGCTTGGCATGCATTCGGATCTCCGCGACCAGTACGCACGGCTGGGTTTGACAGCCGAGCTGGTTCTCTTGCTGTTTGCCGTGGTGTCTTGTGCAACAACCTTCGCGTCGGACAGTTTCTATGCTGGATTGCATCTCGATTTGGCAGTAGGGCGGTTCTGCACAGGGCTGCTGGCGATCATTGCCTTCGCGGGTGCAGTAGCCCTCTTGGTCGTGAATCCGAAGGGGAAGTCTGAGCATCACAGGGACGCTGCCGAGAAGTGGTGGAAGGTCGTAGAGGAGTTCCGGTGTAGCCGGAAGGACGATGGATCGTGGCCGCCGGACGGCATTGCCGCTTTGGTGGCGGCATATGCCCGCGTCTGCGACCTAGCCTCTCCTATTCCTGATCGGCAATTCAACCGCTTGAAGTCCCGGTATCTCCGAAAGGTTGAAGTCAGTCGACTCAAGGATTCGTACCCCGGTTGCCCGATCATGGTGCTTCGGCTGCTCGTTCGCGGTCGAGACACGCTGGGCGCAGTCAGAGCATTCGTAGGCGGAGACAGCAGTGCGACGAGCAACGGGACGTAGGAGGGAGCTACCCGCCGAAGTGCTTGTCGAAGGGTATCTACGCGCGCTCCTGACCGTGGTGGAATCTGGCTTTGGATATGAGATCGATTGGCAAGAGCAGTGTCGCCTCGATCGGATCACGGAGTCCGTGTTCTTGCAGGAGGCGGCTTGGGTCATCCTCTCCGCGGGGATGAGAGAACAAGTGGTGCGCCAACGATTCCCGAGGGTTGCTGAGGCTTTTCTGAATTGGAGCTCGGCGGAGGATATTCTACGAGTAAAGGATCAATGTTCTCGGTCCGCACTAGCTGCATTCAATCATCCGGCCAAGATCTCGGCCATTACTTGGGTAGCAGAGATGGTGGCCCGGCGATCTTTTTGCGCTGTCCGTGCGGCCCTGGAAACGGGTGGCGTCGAAATGCTCGGGAGGCTGCCATATATCGGGCCGGTAACGAAGTTTCACTTAGCCAAGAATCTGGGTCTAGATGTGGCTAAACCGGATCGTCATCTTATGCGTCTATCTGAGTCGGCGGGCTGCTCCAGCCCGCAGCGACTGTGCCAGTTAATTGCTACGGTGACTGGTGACCGGGTACCGACAGTCGACATTGTCCTCTGGCGGTACGCTACGATCGTCCCTGCCTATTGGGGGCTTTTTCAGCGACGTAGGCCGTCTCGGTAGCGGCTGCCCAGGGATAGGTTGTCCACAGGCTGTCCGCAGTTTCGTGTTTTACCCCCTCTGTTCGGTTTTTCTTCGGGTCGCTATCTTGTAGGCATGGAGGGCTCTCACCCACAGCGTGGCCACTGCCGCGTACCAAATCATGCCCGCGCCCGCGATCCACAAGCCGCCGCCTTGGTGGTGCTTCAACCCACCTGCCGCTTCTGATCCTGGCCCGATATGCTCCCGTCCATGCAGTTCCAATACACGTCCCGCCCGTCCCGCCACGCGCCGCGCTTTCCCAATCGGATCCGCGAGTATCGCTTGAAAGCGGGCCTCTCGCAGCGAAAACTCGGCGCACTCCTCGGCCGCGGCCGAAACGCCATCTCGTCGTGGGAGCGCGGCCTCACCAAACCCGACGTGACCTTGGGCGTGCGAATGGCGAAAACCCTCGCCACCCTGGTCGAATCGCTGTACCAGGACTTCTACTCGCCGCCTCCAGAGAACGGAGCGCAGACCATTACCGCCGAGGCATGACCGACCGGCTCTTTGAATACTTCCACC
>JBGPJK010000498.1:0-3265 GCA_041485425.1 Terriglobia bacterium
CACATCGCCAGAGGATGGCGGAGTGGCGACGAGCGCAGCCTTTGCAATCGCAGGGGGCATGGTGGGGTAAGCCGTCGCGAGGGAAGATCCAAAGGCGGTACTCTGATTCGCGGGGCTTGTGCTTTGTAGCTGGGCGATTTGAGAAAGAACGGCGGAGATCGGAACATCGCCAGAGGATACAGGAGTGTTTCTCTCTATTCGGAGAGCAGCCACTATGTTCTTCGAGGCCTCGAGCTGGTTGACCGGCTGCATTGCGTCCGACTGCTTTGCATCCGACGGCAGTGCGCTCGCGGACGAATTCCTGCCACTCGCCGCAATAGATGGAGCGAGGGACAGAACCTTCGTGAGGTTCGGCACGGTGGCCTGCGGAGGCGAGCCTGGCAATGACCAGGCTTGGAGCCCTGGAACTTGCGAATTATCAGATGAAGAGATTGTTGGCTGGTTCTGGGCAGGCGGATTGCTGGTCGTGACCGCCGCCGTGGATGGGGGATCAATCGAAACTGGACCGGTGTTCGATGCACGGGAGTCACTCGCGATTGGTAAAGACAATTGCTGATACAAAACGGTCACATTGAAGAGTGGTGGAGGATTGAGTGTCGGAGAAAGAGGTTGAGGTGGGATGGCCGATTGGTTTCGTTTCGTTCCTGCCGATGCAGAAGCTGACGAAGACGAAGTTCCGTCTTTCGAATCCACAGAACCACTGTTTTGCAAAGTGTGAGCGGGTTGCGTGGCCTTCTGAATCGCCGTGGGAACGAGAATATCGCGAACAACCTGGGCAAAGGACGGAACATTCTTTGCGTCCACCGCGCGATCCGGCGACGGACTCAGCCCCGCGGATCGCGGAGGCGCTTGAGCCGCTGGGGCGATAAGATTTGAGATGAGTGCAGCTTGCATCATATGTTCCATCTAACCAGAGCGGTAGATGCAAGCCGGAGGCCAACCGAAGAATGTTGGTTCCAGCGGCCTGCTTTGCGGCAACTGATTGAGCAGATGAAAGATGCGCGAGCCGTCGAACCCCCGCAGGAAATGTGAAATTCATTCTGCGATGAAGGCTAGGCACGGTTTGCCCGGCCGACAGGCAAGAACTATTCGGTCGCCTTGACCGAAAGCCGAAGCAAGAAAGCTTCATCGGTGAGCTGTTGTTGATGCCGTGCAAAATCCAAATCGTAGACTGCCTTCTGACGATCGCGCAAGCCCTCGAACATTTCACGCTTCTGATAGGCCTGCTGATACCGGTGCAGTTGTGCCAAGCGCTCCTGTTCGGCTTTCTCCAACTGTGCCTGCAAAGATCGTCGCGCAGCGGTGTAGGCAAGATCGCATTCAACATTGAATTGCAGTACGGCACCCAAAGTTCCCAAGGCCATTGCTTCAAAAAACTGCCGCCTTTGATCGAAGTGATCGCTGTCCAACTGTTCGATTTCAGCACGGATTCTGGTCACCACGGCGGCGATTTGGAAAAGGCGCAGTTCCTCCTGCCGTTCGAGGCTGCGGCGGAGGCGCAAGACGGATTGCAAGGGGTAACGGAAAGCCATAGAGAATTAACCTGGAAGGGCTAGAAGAGACTGCAGCGTCAAATCGAAGGGAGCGAGGTCCGTCTTTTTCTGCTGAAGGAAGGCGTTGATAGTAGGCAAGGCGGCAATGGCGCGATCCAGGAGGGGATCGGCTCCCTTTTGATAGGCACCGACACGAATCAGATCCTCTGACGCTTTGTAAGCAGCAAGAAACTGGCGAATCCGCCGAGCCTTTTCAATGTGTTCTGGGGAGCAAACGGCGGTCATTAGACGGCTGAGACTGTCGAGAACGGCGATAGGGGGATAGTGACCCTGGGCATTCAAGCGGCGCTCGAGCATGATGTGTCCGTCGAGCAGGGCACGCACGGCATCCACGAGCGGATCTTGCTGGTCGTCGCCTTCCATCAAGACGGTGTAAAAGGCGGTGATGCACCCCGCGCCGAAATTTCCCGCACGCTCGATGAGGCGAGCCAGAAGTGTGAAGACAGAGGGCGTATATCCTTTGGCAGTGGGCGGTTCGCCGGCAGCGAGACCGATCTCGCGCTGCGCCATGGCAAAGCGAGTTAAAGAATCGACGACCAGCAAGACGTTCTTGCCCTGCGCACAAAGGTATTCCGCTACGGCTGTCGCGGCCAGAGCAGCGCGAATCCGGAGCAGGGGAGACTGATCGGAGGTGGACACCACCACAACCGAGCGAGAGAGACCGTCCGGGCCTATGGCGTCTTCGAGGAATTCGCGCACCTCGCGGCCGCGTTCACCAACGAGAGCGAGGACCGTGAGGTCCGCAGACGTAGCGCGAGTCATCATGCCAATTAGGGTGCTTTTTCCAACCCCGCTGCCACCAAAGATGCCGACCCGCTGCCCGCGGCCGCAGGTGAGCAGGCCGTCAATCGCGCGAATCCCGCAGCCGAGCGGCTGACGGATAGGAATTCGCTCGAGCGGAAGAGGCGCATCTCCATTCAGCGGCCAATATTCGGAGGCCCGATAGCTCGGTTTGTTGTCGATCGGTCTTCCGGTACCATCGATGACGCGCCCAAGGAGTCCCGGCCCTACACGTAGCGATGGTTGAGTTCCGCGCGTCACGATGCGGTCTCCGTAGCGGATTCCACTGGGCCGCTCAAGAGGCATGGAGAGCACAGTGCGTCCGCGGAAGCCCACAATCTCACCCGTAAAGGTCCGGCCGTCCTCCGTTAGAATGGCGCACCCCTCGCCGACAGAACATAAAGGGCCATCCGACTCAACGAGATGACCGACCGCTTTAGTGACGCGGCCCGTCCAGCGCAGAGCGGAAAACTCCTCGAGGCGCCGAAAATAGGGCTTCAGGGAGGGGGAATCGGTCATCAGCGCACCCGCGGGCGCTGTTCGAGCAGGTCAAAGAAGCCTTGCTCAATTTCCTTGAGCTGTAATTCGAGGCTGATACGGGTGCTGCCAACATCAGTTTCGAGAGCGAGTTCGCCTGGATTCAGGGCCGGATCTCCGCTCAACTCCGGGGTGGGCTGGATAGAGCCGGGTTGGGAAAAATATTCATTCCAACAATGAATGTCGCCTGGATTAGCGCGCAAACGCACGCGGGCTCCCTTGTCGACCTTCTCGAGGGCGACATGAACCATTCCCATGAGCAGCAACGGATCCATTTGGGCTTCGCGGTGAAGGATCTTGCGCGCAATGGCCAGGGCGAGCTGAACAACTTCCGGCTCAATCCGGGAGAAATAGTCCTCCCGCTGCGTCTTGAAACCCCCGACAGCAGTGCCGAC
>JBGPJK010000499.1:0-3264 GCA_041485425.1 Terriglobia bacterium
AACCGAAACACCCCGCTCGATCACGTTGCGCAGCTCACGGACGTTTCCCGGCCAGGGATATTGCTCCAGGACGAGCAGGGCCCCCGCGGAAATTCCTAAGACCGGCTTACCCGTTCGCCCTACAAATGTCTTGAGGAAATGGTCTGCCAGCAGAGGGATGTCGCCAGAGCGCTCCCGCAACGGCGGCAGCCGGACCGTCAGCACATTCAGCCGGTAAAACAAGTCGTTGCGGAACCGGCTCAGAGCTACCAGCGCGCCGAGGTTCTGATGCGTCGCCGCGATGATCCGGATATCAACGTTCAGCAGGCTGCTTCCGCCCAGCCGGCGGATCTGTCTTTCCTCGAGGACACGCAACAGTTTCGCCTGCGTGGAAAGGGTGAGTTCCTCCAACTCGTCAAGGAAAAGAGTGCCGCCGTTCGCGACCTCTAAAAGGCCTCGCTGCTGAGTCACCGCCCCGGTGAATGCGCCTCGCTCGTGGCCGAACAGCTCGCTTTCCAATAGCGTCTCCGGAAGGGCGGCGCAATCCACGGGGATAAACGGCCCGCTTGCCCGAAAGCTATTGCTGTGAATGGCTTTGGCCAGCATCTCCTTGCCCGTGCCGGTTTCGCCGCACAGAATCAAGTTTACGTCACTCTGAGCGGCGGAAGCGGCCCTCCGAAACATCTCCTTCACGGGCTCGCTGGCTCCCACGATGGCGCTGAAATCGAAGTCGCGCCTCCCGGACCCACCTGATCCGGCCTGATCCAGCCCGCGCGCGAGATGGTCACGGGCCTGCTCGAGAACCTTGCGGAGTTCCGCCGTCGTGAACGGTTTCCGGAGGTAGTCAAAGGCTCCTGCCCGGGTGGCCTGAATCGCCGTATCGATGGTCGCGTAGGCGGTGATCACGATGACGACGACGTCAGGATTGATGTGCTTGAGCGAGCCCAGCAGCTCCAGCCCGTCCATCTCGGGCATGCTGAGGTCTGTCAGTACGATTGGCGGCCGCGATTGTTGGTAGACTTCCAGTCCCGCCTTGCCCGAGCGCGCCGTGAGGCAACTGTAGCCCAGCCGCTTCAGAATGGCAGCACAATCTTCTAAGAAGTCGGCCTCGTCATCGATCAGCAGGATACGATCACAGCCGCGCGAATCCGGCTTGTCGCTGCAGCCCATGTCGCTGGACACCGGTGCTATAATACCAAACGCTTGATCAGACCTGAGACCGCGCCTCCGGTTCGAGCCGGTGGTGGGCTCTCCCGCCTTTCCGCGACGGACCGCTTGCTCGCGGGGTTGCGCGTGACCGGCATTGCCGTGGGCATCGCCTGGCTCTTGCTCACCCCTCATCGGGAACTTTGGCGCCAGCTCGTGGAGTTGTTTGCTGCTTTTCTGGTTTACAGCCTCCTGATCTACGGCCTCATTGTGTCGACCCATTGGCCAATCAGACGCCTCTACCTCGCTACCCTCGCGGTGGATCTGTTCTTCTTGTTCGGGCTGGTTCGATGGACCGGCGGCCTGGACAGTGTGTTCGTCCTGGGCTTCTACCTGCTGGTGGGCCTGCACAGTTTTTATTTCGGCCAGCGTTCAGGAGTCTTGATCGCTACATTTGCCGCAGTCTTGCTGGTTCTGAGCACGCTCGACATGTTTCGGACGGAGCCGTGGGTCGATTCAGCCATGCGAGTCGGGTTCTTGTACCTGATCGGGTGGTCTATCGGCGCTTTGGCGGACGGGGAGAAGAAGGCCAGGCGGAGGGCGGAAGAGCTGCTGGCCGAACTTCAGAACACCAGCCGTATTTTGGAGCAGGCCCAAAAGATGGCCTTGATCGGGCGGCTGACGGCCGGCATTGCCCACGAGATCAATAATCCCGCCGCCGTCATTGTTACCCGGGTGGAACGCATGTTGCTGGAGGCAGAGGAAAAGGGCTACTCCAGCGTCTTGCAGAGAGATCTGGACGGCCTGCGGAAGCACGCACAGCGTGTGGCCGGCGTGGTGCAACGGTTGCTGGCCTATTCCCGGACGGACTCGGCGGGCTTCTCAATACTCGACATCAATCACGTGATTCAGCAGAGCATTCCACTCATTGAGCACCGGCTGGAGGCCCGCGGTCTCACTCTGAATCTGAATTTGCTGCAGCGCTTGCCCAGGATCTACGGTAATGCGAGTCGCCTGGAGGAAGTCTTGGTCAACCTGATTACCAACGCTATTGACGCTTCTTCGCCCGGGGGACAGATTTACATCATCAGTACCATCAGCGGCGGCCAGGAAAAAGAGGTGCAAGTGTTCGTTTCCGACGCCGGTGAAGGGATCCCGCCAGAGAATCTTGACAAGATCTTCGAGCCTTTCTTCACCACTAAACCACCTGGCCAAGGAACTGGACTGGGCCTGTACGTCACCTACCAGATTCTGAAGGACCACCAAGCCACGATTTCCGTGGAGAGCCGGCCTGCCAAGGGGACCACCGTGGCAATCAGCTTCCCGCTCATGGAATCCCTTTTCACCCCTCTGCTGACGGCCGGCTCTGTTCCTGCACGGAAATGATTCACGCTTGCTGCTCCTCGGCTACTCTATATTGCCGGTCACGTCCCTGCTTCGTTCGTCGACAGCCTCGCCCGGCTCGGGAGAGATGGCTTGGTCTGCCGTTAGGCCCCTCCGGCAACCGTCGGAGCTCGGTGAGCTTTCGGCAAGCGTGCGTGACTCGATGCAACGGTGAGTAGTAGCGTGGGGCATGTCCAGTGAGAAGACAGCGGTACCCGGCGATTGATTGCAACTGAGCCAGCGATTAGAAGAGTGGCGAAGCGCGAACCCGCCGCGAACGCGGCTGCCGGAGCCGATCTGGGACGCGGCGGTGCGGATGGCGTAGCGGCATGGACTGCACTGCACTGCACCACAAAGGCGCTGCGAATGGATTACACGCGGTTGAAGAAGCGGTTGCCGGCGGCAACCCAACCGCCTCGGCCGGCGCCGCCGGCATTCTTGGAATTGTGGCCTCGCCGGCAACGGGGCTGGTGGAGTGTGGGGTGGAGTTGGAGTCCGCCTGCGGCAGGATGCGCGTGGCCATGAAAGGCAAGGCGCTGGATTGGGCCAGCTTGCTGCACGCCTGGCGAGAAGCCAGCAAGATGATCCAGATCACGCCTCAGATGCGCTTAGGGGTGGAGGCGGTCGACTTCCGCAAGGGCATCGACTCGCCGGCGCAGTTGTGCCGGGACGAACTCGCCGCTGACCCGTTCTCCGGTTGCGTATTCGTGTTCCGCTCGCGGCGCGCAACTTCGATCAAGATCCTGGTCTACGACG
>JBGPJK010000500.1:0-3262 GCA_041485425.1 Terriglobia bacterium
CACAGAATAAAGATCAAAACAGCGGAAGCCAGAACGACGCGCCTAATGATTTCATGATGTCAGAATCGCCGAGATACATCGGCCGCGCCGTGGTGGCGCTAGCCGCCGATCCGAAGGTGAAGAAGAAGAGTGGCCGTGTCTTCAGTTCCTGGGCACTGGCCCGGGAGTACGGATTTACCGACCTCGACGGCACCCGGCCGCATTGGGGCAACTATGCCAGGAAGAAGTACGGAAAGTACAAAATCTGCGACGAGCGATTTTATTCCTACTGGGTTCCCGGCCTGGTAGAGCTGATTTTCCCGGATTGGTTTTGATGGTGAGCGGGTCAAACAATGCTTGCGGGGCAGGGGTGTTTGATCGGGAGACACAGAAGGTGCAAGTGATCCCGGATATTGAGCGCCGGGAAGGATTTCAAGAATGGATGGAAGACGGAAGGGCCCCACTTCTCAAAAGACGCGAGAAATGGGGCACCCCCGGTATGGTTCAGGCGAAACATTCAGAGCTTGAGCAGAAGCGCCATGCCATCCGCATTCGCCAGACCCAGATTGCTGGGGCCCAGGAACCTGGGGCAGTGTTCGACGGCTTTTGCGAAACTCTGAACTAACTTCACGACATGCCCGGCAGCAAAGGCTCCCTGATAGTACCCTGCCATACCGATCAGCAGCCCTTTGAGCACCGCGTAGAGGACGCACATCATGAAGTATTCGGTCAGGGAGTCGTTGGGGTTGCCCTGAGGATCTACACCGTAGGGAAACCGCGTCCGGAAGACATAGTTCACAAGATAGTTTTCCAGAATGAAGGGATGCTCCTGCATAAACGGCTGGTAGTAGCGGGTATGGGCTTGCTCGTAAAAGGGAGTGAAGCTTTCGAGGGGAGAACCGGGATGGTATCGAATGCCATGCAAGAAATCCTGGACACACTCACGAAACCGAGTGTGGCTGACGTCGGTCATCTCCAGATGACGATTGATCACTTCCAAGACCACTGCCAGCTGCAGTGTGGTTCGCACCGGAACGCGGTCCAGTTCGGGACCAAGCGAACCCTGGGCAAGCATCTCGGCGTAAACGCTGAGGAGCTTCGGCACCAGTCCAAGCTGCTGTGCCGAGGTGATTTCGTGCAAGCGCTGGCAAAACATTCCCAGGATGAAGAGCCGTTGCCAGAGCGGGTAGGTGCGGTCGCGGAGCAGCAGCAGAGTGAACCCGCGGATATCCCACAGATATTGATGGGGACTGCCGTTTGGCTTCGCCATCTGGTCAGCCATGCGAGAGAAGCGATGGTAGCGAGGACGAGCGCTGGTCGCAGTCTGGTCGGGGGGCATTAGATTTGGATTAAGAAGGACTAACCGGGCGGCCTCTGGGCAGGAAAGCAGGAGTGCGGTCTCGAGCAGGCCATCGACCCTTCGCGTCACACGGGGGTAGCTGGCGCATGTCTCCGCCAAGTAATGCTCCCCGTGCTCTTGCTGGATGCGGCACAAGCGATCGGGTGAAAGGAACGGACAGGTAAAGGAGGGGGTGAGCCGGATGCGGGCATATTGAGAATCCGTGGGACTGCTTGTAAGGACGACCAGATGTTCATTTACGCCGGGGGTGGACTGGTGCTTCTCATAGGTCGTCTTATCGATCACCACATCCAAACCGTGGCAGCAGGTATCTTCGCATCGTGAAGCGATGCAGTGGAACCCTTTGGCGTATCGTGGCCGGAGGTGCTGCAACATTTTGGACTCCTCTGCACAGAAGGTCGTACCAGAACTGGCTTGGAAACCAATTTGGGAGGGGCATGGCTGCAGCCGTGCCGCTCACCGGGCAAGGTCTGCGTAAATCAACGGCACGTGAGCGGCCAAACTTGAGTAGCCTGGCGCGTCGTAAATGGGGGACAGCGGCTAGGCTTCGGACTGCCAGTACTTGTGGTCGCGGAGGTAGTAGGCCTGATTCCAGGTGTTGAGCGCGGTTTTCAGGAAGAGGCGGACGAGCTTGAAGTGTCCCATTTTCTGGAAGCGGCGATTGGTGGTGAGGACACAGCCGGGCAGGACCCGGAACTTGCCGCGGGCTACTTTCTGGCTGAGCAGGTAGTCCTCGGCGTAGAGCACTTGCTCGTGGAAACCTCCGAGGGCGTCGAAGCAGGCTTTGTCGAACAGCATGAACATTCCGGTGCTGAAGGGCTTGGCCAGGCGCGAGAGGTGCTGCATCAGGTCATTGCCGGCGTACAGGGCGCGATCCCAGATGGTGCCGGTGGGGCAGGAAATGTTGGTGGTGAGACAGTGGAGTTGCTTGCGCTGCATCAGTTCGAGGGCGCGGCGGATAAGAGTGGGGTCGGCAAGTTCCATGTCGGCGTCGATGAACAGGACGTAGGGGGTGCGGGCGCGGCGGGCCCCGGCGTTGCGGCCGACCGAGGGGATGGCTGATTGATAACCGTGTCGGCTCCTCAGCAGCCGAGTAGACTTGGTCACGCTCAAGGAACCAAGGCTCGGAGGAAGGGAGCCGAGCACATGAAAGATTGTAGGTTGTGATTTGCATACGCGCTACCAGTTGGCTGTACCCATAGACTCAAGATTGTGGGTGGCCTCGCTCCACCAGTCTAAGAAACACGTGTGACAGGGCGCGACCAGAGAACAACTGCATGCGCGGCCACAACGGCTGATGCCCGGGGGCTTTAACGAGACCAAACGAAAACCCAAATCGCCACGCTAGGAGCCCATCAGTAAGGTATTGGTCTCCAACCACGACAGTGCGATAGCCGTGCTGCAGGAAGTCTGCCGGCGGGGTGAAGAACGGCTTCTGTGCACGCAGGTGGACACGGGCTAGGATTTCAGCACACTGCGCTCGTAACTCCTTTAGGTCAGCATTTGTTATGTAATGAACCCGTCCCAAATCCAGTCCGTTTCGCGTAGCGACTTCGTCAAAATGTGCCACTGCTTCCATCACCGAACTTTCAGATGGAGAAAATTCTGTGAGCGTTCCTTCTAGGTCGACCAGAAGTGCCGCTGGACCTGGTTGCATGTCGAACACGTTCTCCGGCTTTTCCAACAACAGAAGAGGGATTCGGCGGGGCATGCGCTTCACCGTGCCCGGGTGAACCAGGAATAGAGAGACTGTACTCCGCCAGCTCCGATCCTGATGAGGTTGTCCGTAAAGCCAGGGAGATCGTCGAATCGCATGTTGCGAAAGCTGAACGTGACAATCAGGGGGAGGGACGCGATCATTGCTACGATGGCGCTCTGAATGCCGGACACCGAAGAGCCATGTAGCACGAGGACTACGCCAAC
>JBGPJK010000501.1:0-3262 GCA_041485425.1 Terriglobia bacterium
CCACCGGGAAGCGTATTGCCCAGGCCGCGGCTGCTCGAATCTTGCCGGTGGTGCTGGAGCTAGGCGGCAAAGACCCGATGCTGGTGCTGGACGACGCTGACGTGGAGGTCGCTTCCAGCGGGGCAGTTTGGGGTGCATTCATGAACGCCGGGCAGGCTTGTCTTTCGGTCGAGCGTTGCTACGTGCATCGCAGCTTGTACGAGCAGTTTGTCGAAAGCTGTGCGCGCAAGGCCGGGCAATTGAGGGTGGGCGATGGAATGGGTCCGAAAACCGATGTGGGGCCGATGATCCATGAGCGTCAACTGCGGATTGTGGAATCGCAGGTGGATGATGCCATTGCGCGCGGGGCGCGTGTGTTGTGCGGCGGCTCGCGGCTGGAGAAACTCGGCCCCAACTTCTATGCTCCCACGGTCCTTGCGGGCGTCACCCACGAGATGCGGATCATGCGGGAGGAGACATTTGGGCCGGTGCTCCCCATTATGGCCTTCGATAGCGACGAAGAGGCGGTCCGCCTGGCGAATGACTCCGACTACGGTCTTGGGGCCAGCGTCTGGACTCGGGACCGCGCCCGTGGAGAGGCGCTGGCCAAACGCATCCAGGCAGGGACGGTGATGGTCAACGACGCGGTCTCCTGCTTTGGCATCAGCGAGGCTTTGCATGGTGGCGTGAAGGCCAGCGGACTGGGCCGCTCCCATGGGCGCTTTGGGCTGGAAGAAATGGTCCGAGTGAAATATCTGGATGTGGACCTTCTGGGCGGCGTCAAGAAGTCGTGGTGGTACGGGTACGGAGAAAAATTCAAGCGGCAGATGGAAGGGCTTGTCGATATGATGTTCGCCCGCAAATGGACCGAGCGCCTGCGGGGCGCGCTGGTGACCGCGGGAACGTTCCGGATTAAGGGGAGACTCTAGAATGGCGACTGATCCAAGACGTGAATTGCTGCGCCACACGTTGGCCACATTGGCTTACCGTGGCGCAAAAACCGTGCACAATGCTCCAGCAACCTTTGCCGAATTCAACGGCGCCGGGCGGACTCCGGCTCAGATTCTGGCACACCTTGGCGACCTGCTGGATTGGGCGCTTTCTATGGCGGACGGAAGCCGCCAGTGGCGCGAGTCGAAGCCGCTTCCATGGCAGCAGGAAGGGGCGCGCTTCTTCGCGTCCCTCAAGAAGTTTGACGACTATCTGGCTTCCGAGCAACCGCTGCAAGCCCCGGTCGAAAAGCTCTTTCAGGGGCCGATTGCCGATGCCCTGACTCACGTCGGGCAGCTTGCGATGATTCGGCGGCTTGCCGGTGCGCCAATTGTTGGCGAGAACTACTTTGTTGCCGACATCTCGGTTGGCCGCGTGGGCGCAGAACAATCGCCGCCGAAGAAGCCATTTGCCTGAGCGGCGGTGTCTCAGTTTGCTCTCTGTGGGCATTCTGCGCACTCTGCGGGTGTTCTCCGCGACCTCAGCGATCTAAGACCGGGTTCGCCGAGTTTGGTCAAGACCTTGAAACCCAGAGAGCGCCGAGACCTGCCGCAGAGTACGCTGAGGAATTCCGAGTTTGCTGAAATTGAGACCCCACCTTCTGAGCAACAGCGTGGCATCCCACTAAACGCTTCGAGTAGAATGAAAGATTCGTAGACGAATCTGGCGGCTATCCAGCCGCTTCGACGGGGGTATATTCTTTGGCTACAACCGCGACCTCTGCAACGCAAACTCCTCCACAACTGCCCAAGCACAAGGTCAAGATCAAGAAGCCGGGACAGCGCGCCTGCAACGAGAAGGATGCCAAGGGCAAGTTCTGCGGCGGCCATCTCAAACGCTGGTTCTATACGACCGACGTGCTCGAACAGGCTTGTGGTGATGTGGAGAAAGCCTGGGGCCGCGACGCTGAGGTTTACCGCTGCGAACATTGCAAGACGCTCTATCTTCCGAACCCCGAAGCGGCCGGCGGCTTGAATGTGGCCGGGCCAGGGCAGACCTCGGTGTTTGGGCTGACGATACCGGGGAAAGAGAAGTAGATTGCAGTTGCCGAGCTGTGCTCGGCCCGGACGGGCGAGACGCCCGTCTCCACACAAGCAGAAAAGTGAAATCCTCCGAGCTCATCTACGACTGGAACCGGGTTCATCCTGCATCCTTGCGCCCCATGGGCCATGTGTTGCTCAACGATGAGACCCTGCGCGATGGCTTGCAGTCGCCCTCGGTGCGCGACCCCTCGATCGGGGAGAAACTCGAAATCCTGCATCTGATGGAGGCCCTGGGTATCAACTCGCTCGACCTCGGCCTGCCTGGGGCGGGAGCACGCGCAGTCGCCTCCACCGAAGCGCTGGCCCGAGAGATCGTGCAGCACAAGATGAAGATCAAGGCCAACTGCGCGGCCCGAACCCATCAGAATGACATCCGGCCCATCGCGGACATCGTGCAGCGCACCGGGCTGAACATCGAAGTTGCGATGTTCCTGGGATCAAGCCCTATTCGCCGCTACACCGAGGGTTGGACCGACGACTTTCTGCTGCAGACCACCGAAAGCGCCGTGAAGTACGGAATGTCCCTGGGCCTAGATGTCATGTACGTCACCGAAGACACGACCCGCTGTGATCCGGAGATGGTGCGCCGCCTGTATTCGGCCGCGATCAACTGTGGCGCTCGCGCGATCGTCCTTTGCGATACCGCCGGCCACGCCACACCGATGGGGACCTTTGCGCTAGTGAAGTTCGTCATGGACGAAGTGGTGAAGCCCTCCGGCGAGAAGGTCCGCGTGGATTGGCACGGACACTGCGATCGTGGCCTCGCCATTGCCAACTCAATGGCTGCGTTGGTGGCGGGCGCGGAGTGCGTGCATGCCACCGCACTTGGGATCGGAGAGCGGGTCGGCAACACTCAGATGGACCAGATGCTGGTGAACCTCAAGCTGATGGGTATTCCGCCTTGGGGCGACCAGGACTTGACCAAATTGAAAGACTATTGCCAGGTGGTTTCCCGGTCCACCGGCGTGCCTATTCCGGTCAATTATCCCGTGGTCGGCGAAGACGCCTTCCGCACGGCTACGGGTGTGCATGCCGCTGCGGTCATCAAAGCTTACAAGAAAGACGACATCGAACTGGCCAACACGGTGTACTCGGGCGTGCCGTCGCACGTGTTTGGGCTGCAGCAGATCATCGAGGTCGGGCCCATGAGCGGCAAATCCAACATCGTCTTTTGGCTGGAGCGCCACGGCCTGGAGCCGGCCCATGATGTCGTGGAGCGCATTTACCAGCGTGCCAAGACGTCGGACCGC
>JBGPJK010000502.1:0-3261 GCA_041485425.1 Terriglobia bacterium
AGCCCGCTTCTCGGAAGACTACAACTGCGTATCAACTATCCCGCACGAAGTGGAGGTGCCTTCGTCGCCGACGGCCAAAGCTCCGTTGTTCTTGCGCAAAGCGCGCCATCCGCTGCTCGAACGCAATCTGAAAGCCAAGGGCGGTCGCCTGGTACCGATCAGCGTTGAGCTCGAAGGCGAGCATTGTGAACTGGTCATCACCGGCCCCAATACCGGAGGAAAAACAGTTGCTCTCAAGACTGTGGGTTTGCTCGTACTGATGGCGCAATCCGGGATACCCGTGCCAGCTGATCGGGCGGAATTCCCCGTCTTTGACGCGGTGCTGGCCGACATCGGCGACTACCAATCCATCGAGCAGAATCTTTCGACTTTCTCCGCTCACGTCACCAACATTGATCTCATCGCCCGCACCGCCACCGCGCAGTCGCTGGTTCTACTGGATGAACTCGGATCCGCCACGGACCCGGAAGAAGGCGCGGCCCTGGCGGTCGCCATCGCCGAACACTTCCGCCGCATCGGCTGCATCACCATCATTTCCACCCATCACACCTCGCTCAAAGTTTTCGGAGCCAACACCGCCGGCGTGCTGAACGCCTCGGTGGGATTCGACGAGGCCAGTCTGCAACCGACCTACGAATTGAATATCGGTGTGCCTGGCGCATCCGCGGGAATCAATATCGCCCAGCGGCTCGGACTGACTGCTTCCATCATCGACGCGGCCCGGGCTCGACTCGGTTCCCAGGCGCGGGATGTCGGCCAGTTCCTGGACCGCCTGCATGTTCAGTTGCGCGAGGTGGACGCCGAACGTCTCCGCCTGGGGACACAGAAGGAAGAGGTCAAGCGCGAACGAGCGCGGTTGGCGGTCGAGGGCAAGAAGGAACAGCAAGAAAAGATCAAGGAAATGGAGAAGAAGTTGGAGGGCTTACTGCGTGATTTTGAGTATCACGCCCGCGAGGCGATCAATGCCATTCAGGACCGCGCCGCCGCGCAAAAGCTCTCCAAAGAGGCCGAACGGCGAATCGCCAAGCTGCGCCGTGAGTTCCGCGAGCAGTTCGATTCCACGGTCGTGGCCCACAGCACCGGAGCCGACCAGGGTGATCCCCATGCTCAGCCTCAGGTCGTCAAGCACGTCTCTGAGGGAGATACGGTCAAGCTCAAGTCGGTCGGAAGGCCCGCGCTGGTTTCGCGCCGCATCGATGATCACCATTTTGAGGTCGAAGTGGGAGCGATGAAGATGAAGATCGCCCGTGACGACATCGCCGAGGTGGTGACACGGGCGTCAGATTCTCCTCTAAAAGCGGCCCGCGCGCGCGGGATTTCAGTTTCGCTGGAGAGCGAGAACCAAATCGTCCCCAGCGAGATCAACGTGATTGGCCACAATGTGGACGACGCCACGCGCGAAGTCGAGAAGTTCGTCGACCGCGCGTTCCTGGCGGGTCTCCCGCGAGTGAGGGTTGTACATGGCAGCGGCATGGGCATCCTGAGGAAAGCTCTGCGCCAGTACTTGCAGAAGCACCCTCACGTGGAGTCGGTGACCGAGCCTCCGCAGAATGAGGGTGGAGGCGGGGCTACGGTGGTGGAGCTGAGGGTGTAGCTTTCGCCCCATTCTGAACGAAGTCGAAGAATCCCTACATGGCTCGATATCGAGAGCGCCCCTACTGCGTTTACATCCTAGGCAGTCTTTCGGGCACCTTGTACATCGGAGTCACCGGTCGCATCGATACTCGTATCCTCCAACACAAAGAGCACGCTTTCGCTGGCTTCACCAGCAAGTACGATGTCGGCCGGCTCCTCTACTGGGAATCCTACGACGACGTACACAAGGCCATTGGCCGTGAAAAACAACTCAAAGGCTGGCGACGGGAAAAGAAAGTAGCGTTGATCGAGTCAGTAAACCCGCACTGGATAGATTTGGCTAAGGGCATTGGTGCGGTGAATAGAGATGCTTCGATTGCGCTCAGCATGACAAAAGAACGAGAGTGAGGAGTCATGCCTTCGCCTCTCCCCCTGTCATTCTGAGCGAAGCGCGCCCTGCGCACAGAGCAGGGCGTGCGAAGTCGACGAATCCCTATAGGGCCACACGATCCTCCTGGAACTGAGCAGACTTCCACGCCCGACAATAGACCGTGGAGCAGGTAGGGATGCTTCGACTACGCCCGCCCGGTCGCGAGCGACCGGCCAGCCTGCGCTCAGCATGACATTGGGGTAGAAACGTGCCGGCCCAGTTTTCCTCACCAGTCAATCGTTAGTTCTGTAATTCCACAGCTTTTCCGAAGGCCTTCTCACCCTGCTATATTCCCTTTAGCCGCGCTCTGGCCCACAATTCTTGCGAAGCATTTTCCACTCATGACCGAAGCCGCCGATTTCAAAGAAATCGTCAAGCAGCAAGCGGACATCGTCCGCATCGTCGGCGACTACGTCAAACTGAGGAAAGCCGGGGCGCAGAACTATTCCGGGCTCTGTCCGTTCCATAACGAGAAGACGCCGTCGTTCTCGGTTCATGCCACGCGGCAGTTCTATCACTGCTTCGGCTGCGGCGTTTCAGGTGATGTCTTCAGCTTCGTCCAGAAGATTGAGAACATCACTTTCCCCGAAGCCGTCAGGGCGGTCGCTCAGAAGTTGGGAATTGCGCTGCCCAAGATCACCTTCAGCAGTCCGCTCGAAGCCAGAGATGCCCATTTGCGCACGGTGCTGCTGGAAGTCCACGAACGGACGGTCGCATTCTTCCAGGAATGTCTGCGCCGTCCCGAGGGCGCGCGCGCCCGCGAATACCTCGTAGGACGCGGCCTGAGCGAAGAAATGATCCGCGCGTTCCGCATCGGCTACGCCCCAGATTCAGGCTTCCTGCTCAAAGACCGCCTTAAAAATGAGTTCGACGAGGAGACGCTGCGGGAGAGTGGGCTGTTCTCGTGGAAAGAGAGCTCTCAGCCCTCAGCTGTCAGCACTCAGCAAAGCAGGTCCCTCGACTCCAGCGGACAACCCGCTAGCGGGTCGCCCGCTTCCGCTCGGGATGACCAAGAAGAGCCAACGGCCAACGACCAACGGCCAACGACGGCATCGATGTACTCCAAGTTCCGCAACCGTGTCATGTTTCCTATTACCAGCGAAGCCGGACGGGTCATCGCTTTCACCGGGAGGACTCTCGCCACCGACGAGAAGGCCGGCCCCAAGTATCTGAACTCCCCCGAGACTGCGATCTACTCGAAGTCGCGGGTGCTGTTCAATCTCGACCAGGCGAAGGAGGCCATCCGCAAGTTGGAT
>JBGPJK010000503.1:0-3255 GCA_041485425.1 Terriglobia bacterium
CTAGAGTCCTTACCCAAGAGATTGTAATGTAAATGAATCAAGTTTTCAGGCGACGAGTTTTTGGTCCTCGCAGCAGCGGTCGATCTCAGACTGGAGACGATCAAAGGCAGCGCGGAGAGGGGAGTTTCCGGGTGGACCAGCGGGCATGATCTGAGCGAATTTTGGACGCAACAGGCGTGCGTAGGCGCGCGTGAAGAACAGAGCAATGCGCAGGGCCCGCCGGGGTCACGTCATAGCGGTGACTTTTCGGGATACGCTTGGATCAGGCCGTGCATACGGAGTCGGCGCAGGTCATAGGTCATTCGGCCCACGGGGCTGGGTCCAGGCCCAGCAGTGGAGCCAGGAAGGCTCGCATTGTGCTGATGGGTAAAGCCCCGCAGGTGGAAACTGAACAAGACCAGCACGCGGATTACCTGTGCAAAGCAACCGTCCGGGGCTCAATGCCCTGAACACGTGGGTAGCCCCTGTGCAAAGCCACCGTCGGTAGCATGCATGACCTCCAAACCGAAGTTGTGCAATCGGATTACCTGGAAACCTCCGCGCTCCGACCCATCATTGTGCCAAGTACCTCGAGCCCCCCGGCTTCTTCATAATAACTTGATTCGGTTCAGCTTGCGGCTACGGTATGCGACTTGTTACATTCGTTTTAGGCCGTCACCGGCATTGGAGTGGATATGAATCTGAAGACTTCGTGTAGTTTGGTGGTAAGCGGATCGCTCCTGGTGGGTCTCTTCAGCTTCGTCCACGGTCAGAAAACGCAGGATCCGGAAGGGGCGAGGCTGATCGAGTCGATTCAGGGACCGGCGCTATTCGGGGCCTATTGCGCGGTGTGCCACGGCCAGGACGGCAAAGGCGGCGGTCCTATGGCCAAATTCCTCAAAGTAACCACGCCGGATTTGACGCGTATTGCCGCGCGGAATGGCGGGACGTTTCCGCTGGCGCGAATACAAAAGGCCATCTCGGGCGAACAACAGATTCCGGGGGGGCATGGCACGCGAGAGATGCCGGTATGGGGGCCGATCTTTTCGCAAGTAGCATGGGACCAGGATCTGGGGAGAATCCGCGTATATAACCTCGCCAAGCGAATCGAGCAGATGCAGGTGAAGTAAAGAGCAGCATGCGCATCATGCCGCTACTGCCGGACATTCAGCTTATGGTAATGGAATCCCGGCTGAATCGGCAAACCGGCTGCGGAACTCTGTCCAGTCGTCCCCCTGCCGCGCCAAAACTTGCGCGACATCGAACCATGAATTTGTAGTCGGTGATTCCTGCTTCAATTTATCGACGCTGAGGCCGGTCTTGGAGATGAGCGTCCAGTCATCCCGAAATCCCTGTTTCTTGGCCTTTTGATGGGACCTTCTCCGCTTCACCGGCGCGGTTGTGGGCGTTACTGACGTCCGTCCCGCCTTTAATCTCAATAGCCACCTTGTTGCGAAGTTTCCCTTCGAATTCCTCTCTGCGTGACGATCAGGTGTTCAACATAGGAATTCAGGCTTATCCTAACCCGGAACTGTAGCCTGGGATTGGAATGCTAAACTGATACTTGGAGCCGCAATGACGTATCTGGTTTCTCCAATGCATCGACGAGCGCGAGGGCAGCCCTTACATCGCGGAATCGTGCGTGTCCCTCGACTCCGTGTGGTTATCCGATTCCAGCAAGGCGCTTCACCGGAAAAAATCGCCCAATCGTTCCCCACGCTGAAGCTGTCGCAAGTTTATGGCGCCATTGCCCGCGCCCAATCGAGCGGAAGCGGATCGCTGTTGCGCGAATACGAAGCGACCTTGACGACCGGCAAAGAGTAAGCAAGCGAGGGCACGCCGGGCACATTGCTAAGCCCTCGGTCCCGCAAAGTACGGAAGCGTTGAGTTGGCGGGCCAGCTCCTGAAAGGGCTCCTAGCCGCCGTGGTGGCGCACACCGGGACCTGTGAGGCAAAAGGAACCGTTGTCTTGCTTTGCACGTCCGGCGATCGATAATGAAGACATGACAGAGAAGGAGAGTATACGGCGATGGGCGCGGACTTGGAAGGAGTTCGGCCCGGAGTTGGAGAGGATTCGTCTGCGTGAGGTCCGCGACGAAGACAACCTGCTGTCACTACGGTTGTTGGCCCGGGCGTTTAATCATGCAACCAGCACTCAGCCACCGGGCGAATCATCGGGGCTGGTAGAGATGCAGCGCCACCTGGCGAAGCTGCGCCGATGAACTTCATCGATCTGTTGGACGCTGCCCGTGCGATACAGGATTTCTGTGACAACACGGCTGGCATTCCTGTTTCATTGGCGGAGTCGCGGTACAACGGTGGAGCCAGGCGCGCGTCACGCGCCACGTTTACCTCACGCTACTCACCGGCTTCGGCGGCGAAACCTCGTTCATCGAAACCCTGCTCGCGAACTTCACTCCCCGCAACTCCGACTCCGCACAGTTCGCGCTCCGATCAAGAGTCCTCCTGCTTAACTCGCCAAGCGGCATTGGCATCGGCATCTCCCTTGGCGCGCTGCCATTCGAACATCTCGTAGTGCAACGAGCCACGCTATTCGAGTTCGCTCCGGGCCTGGAACTCCGCACTTGCTCAGCCGAGGACCTGATGGTGATGAAGCTCTTCGCCTCGCGCGCCATCGACATCCGCGACGCGGAAGGCATTGCTGTGCGCCACGACAAAACGCTCGACTGGCGCTACATCGAAGAGCAACTAACCCCGCTCGCGGAAGCCAAGGAAGAGCCGGAGATCCTGCAGCAGTTCGCCCGGATCCGCCGCCTCGGCGCAACGCTATAAGGGATCTTCCGCCCGGCGGCGGGCCAATTTCATTTTTGGCGTGACGATCGGGTGTTCAACATAGGAATTCGGGCGTATAAGAGTGTCGGGATTCTCCGGACCCAGCGATCCGGTAAGATTAGGAAGGGATTGCCGAGCATAGTAGAGGTCACCACAACCAAAGAGGTTGCTGTTTTGGCGGGCCGCCGGTGTTTTCGTCTTAGGCCGACAGCCGGTCTTATCACGGTCAGCTCAAACATATTTTCGGCGGGACTTGATAGTCACGCCAAGTCGTAAAGCTGCAAAGGAAGAAGAAGACAGGCGCCTTAAGTCATGGCATCAACCGGCAATACGAACCACGAGCGAGCGCTGCTCGAAGGTCTCCACCATGCAGTGCATGGCCTCCGCGCGCCGTTTACGTGCGGTGGTACGTTCGTGCCTGAACAGCCGGTCACCCTCTGCTTCCGGGACAAGACCCAAATCCCTGTGCTGCGCGCGAGGGAC
>JBGPJK010000504.1:0-3246 GCA_041485425.1 Terriglobia bacterium
CGATGGTTTCTTCGACGACTTGCTCGACCGGAAGGGCGTTCCATTTGCGCCCGTACACTCCTGCATTGGTGCAGTAAAAACAATTGAAGGGACAGGCAAGACTGGAGACATACATCGCCCAGCGGCGCCCGCAGACTCTCTCATATCCATCAAAGTCCGCCAAGTGATACGCCTTCGCGGGCATCTTGTCGAGGGTCTTCAGCGGACGTTCCGGATTCAGGTGAAGCTTCCCGTCGCGCTTAAATCCGATGCCGAGAACATCGTCCAGCGGGGCATCGTCCCGCAAGCGCTCCGCGACCGCCAGCATGCTCTCCTCGCCCTGGGCGCGTACGATAATGTCTACGTAACCCGCCTCCAGGGTCTGCTGAGGCAGCAATGACGGGTGCCAGCCTCCCAGGATCACTGGAAACTCCGGGTCCCACTTCTTGACCGCTTTGGCTACCTCCACCGTCTCGCGGATCATCGGCCCCGTCACCACCGAAATGCCCAGGCACAAAGCGTCTCGAACCTCATGCAGGACTTTCTTCTTGTAGTCCGCGGTGATGGTCGAGTCGATGATCTTGACTTCGTAGCCGGCCTCCAGCAAAGGAGTGGCAATCGCCAAAATGCCCAGCGGAGCGGTGGCTTCTACACTCGAAAAAGAAGCAACAAAAAAGACAATTTTCTTGGACGATCGCATGCGAATCACCTTCCCCGTTCCTGGTTCCACGACCGGCCATTGCCGGGCCGATGGACGCAGTCGCCTAAGTACACGTTGCTTTCCCTCAAGTTGATGAAAGGGAAAAGTAACAATGGCAATCGGCGGATTTGTCGCCGATTTGTAACCGTTCTGTAAATTCAACGTTGGAATTGATCACAGGATGGCTGCAAGTGCTCCTTGCCACGGAACTTGACAGAAGTTTGACAGTTTGTTGACAACCCCTCTGGTTCGCCTATCTTAACTTCAAATGCCGCACACACAATCGTTCCGACCTATCGAGCAAGGGGGGCGGAGCCCACAAGCAACGTGGAGGGACGTTCCCTTCCCCGCATTGCTGAGGCGCCGCAGGAAAAGTGAACGCCAAGCGCAAAGTCGTCTTGTTTTATCCCCCGTACGACGGGCCTGCCTTGGGAGCGCCTCTTCCCTTGCTCTGTCTCGCCTCACCGCTCATGGCCGCGGGTTTCCAGGTCAAACTGATCGACAACTTCATCGCCCCCGACTACCAGGAAGAGATCCTGCGACAGACTGAGGATGCACTCTGCCTCGGGATCTCCATGCTCACAGGTCCGCACATTGGGGCGGCAATCCGGGTGGCCCGGCTGGTCAAGCAGCGTCGGCCCGAAATGCCGATTGTGTTTGGCGGCTGGCACTCCAGCCTGACTGTGGAGCAAACCCTGCGTGAACCCTTCGTGGACGCCATCGTGCGAGGCCAGGGTGAGTTGACGCTTCTCGAACTGGTGCAGCGCATTGCCGACGGACAGGATTGGCACGGCCTTCGCGGGCTGTCATTCAAAGACGGCGAGGAAATCGTTCACGAACCCGAAAGGCCGGTGGCGAACATCAATGACCTGCCTGCGCCTGCCTATGACCTGCTGGACCACGGTATTTATGCGGCCAACTCCGGAATCCGCCAGTTGGCCTACACCAGCAGCGTCGGTTGCCCCTATCAATGCAATTACTGCACCGACCAGGTATTCTATAAACGCCGCTTCAACGCCTATCATGCCGAGCGCGTGGCGAACGATCTGGCGGAACTGGTTCCGCGATACAAGATCGACCACGTTCCGCTGTTCGACTCCAACTTCCTCGTCGATCGAAAGCGCGCCGTGGCCATTGCCCGCGGAATCGTGGAAAGCGGGGTGAAATTCCGCTGGGACTTCCAGGCCTCGACCGATTTCCTCGCCCGCATGAGCGATGACGACGTGCGCCTGCTGGCCGAGAGCGGTGTGCACCACATCGGGTTCGGCACGGAATCCGCTTCTCAAGAAGTGCTGAACCTCATGAACAAGCGCTTTCAGCATGTGGAACAGATGGTTGAGACCGCCCGCAAGACCGAACTGGCAGGCATCCACGTGGTATTCAACATCATTCTCGGATACCCCGGCGAGACCGAAGCGGACCGCCAGCAGACCTTCCGGATCATGAGCGACATCGCCAAACAATACTCGAATATCAGTTTCTCCCCGAACATATTCACTCCCTATCCAGGCATTCCAATATGGCCGCAACTCCGGCAACTGGGGGTGCGGGAACCGGCCTCGCTGGAAGAGTGGCAGACGTTGGCCCTCGGGGTAAATGTTTTGCCGTGGCTCCAGGGTGAAGAGTGGCGCAGATTGCAGCGGAGCCTCGAGTACTTCCTGCTGAACAATCAGATCCGAAAAGCTACCAAAGGGGTCCCGTGGCTGCGGCGCGATTTCCGCCGGCTCCTGGGGGCGCCCGTGCGCTGGCGCATCGGGAAAAATCGATACTCGTTTCCCTGGGAACTCTGGGTCTCGCGGACGATTGAGAAAGTGGTGACTCGGCGGTCCTTGTTGACGGGCCAGAACCTGAGTGAGCGGGTGCAAGAAGCGTGTTGAGGTGTCTACCTTGAATGACGGGGGCAAGCAGCGTGGCTGATATTCTGCTGACACATTCCTATCATCTCTACTACGACCGCAAGCAGACGCGGAAGATGCAGCCCTACCCTCCGCTGGGCACGCTTTATGCCGCTGCCCTGTTACGAAGCGCCGGCTTCTCGGTCGCGCTCTTCGACACCATGCTCACCGATCCGGAGGAGCGGTTCCAGGATGCGCTGGAGCAGCACAAGCCGCGCATCGTGGCAGTCTATGAAGATAACTTCAACTTCCTGTCCAAGATGTGCCTGAGCCGGATGCGCGAGGTGGCGTATCGGATACTGGATGAGTCGCGGCGCGCTGGCGCGCTGGTTGTGGCCAACGGCTCCGACGCCTCTGACCATACTGCGGATTACCTGTGCCGAGGGTTCACCTGCGTGCTTCAGGGTGAAGCTGAATGGACCCTGCTCGACGTCGTGAAGGAGTTATTGACGAACCCGATGCCGGAATTGGGTGGCATTCCCGGCCTCGCCTACCTCGACGCCGTCAGCGGGCAGATGATCCGGACCCGGCCACGCGGTCTCATGCCCGACCTCGATACCCTCCCTCTGCCGGCTCGGGATCTGGTGGACATCAGTCAATATCGCGACGCATGGCGAGCTGCCCATGGCTATTTCTCCCTGAACATTGTTGCCAGCCGCGGGTGCCCGTATC
>JBGPJK010000505.1:0-3243 GCA_041485425.1 Terriglobia bacterium
AGTCCGGATGCCAATCTCAACTATGACCAAACGAATCCAGCTAAAGGGCATTCAGCGCCATCTATCAGCCGGGGAGCCAAGTATTCCGTCGGGAGTGATGCAGGCAGTGCTGATGCACGCCTTGCAGTTACGGCGGAGTTGTCGCGAGGTTTTCTCCTCTGCGACATCCAACGACACAGCGTTTCAGAAGCGCCCGTGATTCTCGGAATTAGCCGGACCGCCGCCAACAAGAGGCTCCGGTTGGCTCGCCAGCGAATGGATGAGGTGATCGAACGTTTGTGTGCGCCACACAGTAAGCCTGCCGCTGAAATCAAGGTGAACGACGCAGATGCGGCTTGTGGTCTGTAGGGTTCCCTATTCCGAGTCAGGGAACCCAAGTCCTCGCGCTCAGAAGCTACACTTCAACCCGAACTGCATGGTTCGCGAACGGTGTGCAGCAAGTTTCAAGAAGATTTCACCCCAAAGCTTGTGGGTGAGGTGAACGACTTTCAAGTGAAACTTGTTAAACTCAAAGGCGAATTTGTGTGGCACCATCACGATGCCGAGGATGAGATGTTCTTGGTAGTCAAGGAAGAGTTGCACATGGTCGACGGTTGCTATTAGCTATGACAGTTGCGGAAGAAGTGATCCAGCGCGAACGGCATTTTCTGTTGCAGACCTATAGCCGCTACCCCCTGGTCATCGAGCGAGGCAAGGGAGTCTTTCTCTTCGACCTCGACGGCAAGAAGTATCTGGACTTCGTCGCCGGCCTTGGAGTGAATGCACTCGGCCACGCGCATCCCCGAATCGTGAAGACCATACGTGAGCAGGCGGCGCGCGCCATTCATCTGTCGAACCTCTACTACAACGAATATCAGGGACGCCTCGCCGAGAAGCTCTGCACCCTCTCCGGCTTGCAGCGCGCTTTCTTTTCAAACAGCGGCACGGAAGCGATCGAAGGCTCCATCAAACTCGCCCGCCTCGCCGGACACCGTGCCGGAGGCCTCGCCAAGAGCCAACTGGTCGCGCTCGAAGGCTCCTATCACGGCCGCAGTTTCGGATCCATGTCCGTCACCGGGCAGGACAAATACCGTAAAGGTTTTGAACCGCTGCTCGAGGACGTGAAGTTTGTCCCGCGCAACGACGCCGAAGCTTTGCGCGCTGCGGTGAACGACAATACCTGCGCCATCGTCCTCGAACCCATCTTCGGCGAAGGTGGCATCCACGAGTGTTCCGTCGAGTTCCTGAAAGAGTGCCGAGCGATCGCCGACCGTCATCGTGCGGCGTTGATCTTCGATGAGATCCAATGCGGCCTGGGTCGCACCGGAACCATCTTCGCGTTCCAGTCGTTTGGCGTAGTCCCGGACATCGTCGCCATCGCCAAGCCCATCGCCGCAGGCATCCCGCTCGGCGCCTTTCTCGCCAAGGAAGAGTTCGCATCGGCGATCTCGGTGGGCCAACATGGAACCACTTTTGGCGGAGGCCCACTGGCCTGCCGCGTCGCGCTCGAGTATTTAGCTATCCTCGAAGAAGAAAACCTGCTGCAGCACGTCACCCAAGTCGGCGGATATTTGCAGCAGCAACTGAAAGCCGTGACGGAACGCTATGCCGTGGCTCGCGAAGTTCGCGGCCGCGGCCTGATTCAGGGCTTGCAGCTTGACGTTCCCGCCCGCCCGATCGTGGAACAAGCTCTCGCCGAGGGCATGCTCTTCAACAGCACCCAGGACACGGTACTCCGCTTCCTTCCCCCGTTCATACTCCAGGAAAAGCACGTAGACAAGGGCATAAGGACGCTCAAAAAGTTGCTGCGAAACTCGAGATGAATGGAGGGACGAGCGAGTCTGTCGCAACCCACCTGCGGCTGAAAAAGTGGAACGAGGTCGTCTTGGATAGCCACAAAGCGGCGTAAGAATGCAGCCCACGGCGCAAGCCGTGGGTAGAAAGTGGGAAACGAACGAGCCCCGGCGGGGCGAAAGATCAGTTGCGACACAGTCTCGGGCGTCCCCGCCCGTCCAGGCGGAGCAAAGCTCCGCAGCGCCTTAGAATTGAGCAACGCCGATCAGCCTTGCGCCTCTCTAGGCCCGACCCCTAGCCAGTGTCTTGCTCGGAAAAACCGCGCCCCATCCGATCAGGAATGAAGGAAGAAAGCACGCCGTCGCGATCACACTCCAGACCACCGAGACCAGGCCAACCTCCCCCATGCGCTCAATTGCCGGGATCGCGATAATGACGCGGACGAAAACAAACACCATGGCGAAGGGGTAGCTGCGCATCATCCACTCCCGGTGCTGCTGGATCTTGCCGGTGCGAACGCAGTACAGGGCCGTGGCGGTGGTCAGGATCCAGCCGCTGCCCTGGATCACTGTGGCCATCACCAGCGTTGGCGGGCCCAGAATGAGCGCGATCAGAACCGCGACCGGCGCCGCGATGGCGACGCCACCAATGTAGAACCGGCCCATGATGCGATGGAGTTGCAGGTTTCTCTGGCGCAGCCGGCTGGAGAATTGGAATGGCGCCACCACCAGCGCCAGCGCCCCACAAATTCCGTGGATCAGCAGTAACCATGGTGCCTGCAAATATCGCTGGCGCAGGAATGAATGAGCGTCGAGGAGCTGCAAATCCCGGTTGTACAGAACGAAAAGCGTCATCAGTCCGAACACGAAAAACCAAACGTGTTTGGCCTGGATGGAGCGAGTGCGGACGGCAGGAGCAGGAACTGTGGACAGGGTGCCTCCATTCGGCGCGAGCAAGTGTAATGCGGAGCATAGCGCACAATCGCCCAATCGACAATGTGGAACCTCGCGTCCCCGACGCTCATCGGCGAAAAATCCTGCGCACTAAAATGGAAACCGTACCGACGTCACCCAATTCCGGTCGTAGCTGTGGAATTTCGTAGCGGCAATCTGGACGCCCCCGCCAAAAGCAACCCCCAATCTCTTCCATAAATGCAGACGCCCAACCATCAAGCCGGGAGACAAGAACACTTGTTTCTTTCCGTCGTTCTTGCCGTTGGCCCAGAAGGTTGACTTGACCTCCAATTCGGGCCATAGCTTTTTCAATATTCTGTATTGGAAGGCTGTGTTGAACGCCACCGGTGTTCCAAGTTTGTTGACGTCTCCGGTCGGCAGGGTCACGCCGACCGTGCTCTGAACATCAAAATTACCCCATCCCTTTCCCAGCCCGACTGAGGGTGTGAGCAGCGCATGGGTAGCCCCATTTGAGTAGGAACCGGTGGGCACTGTTGCCCCGAACAACGCAGTCACG
>JBGPJK010000506.1:0-3229 GCA_041485425.1 Terriglobia bacterium
AAGGGGCGGAGATTCCGATCGGCGCCCGGATTCTGTCGGCCGTCGATTACCTGGACGCTTTGGCTTCTGACCGGCAGTATCGGCGTGCCTTGCCCCTGAACGAAGTCATGCAACGTCTGGCGGCAGAGTCGGGGAAGTCCTTTGATCCCAAAGTTGTCGATGTTCTCAAGAAACGATACGTCAGTCTAGAAAAGATGGCTCTCGCTCAGTTTGGGCGAGAGGTAAATCCACTGCTCTCGACCGAGGTCAAGATTGAACGGGGTCTGGCCCCCGCCGCGGGATTTGAGAACGCTTCGGCCAAAGATGGCTCGGGCCACGAAGCGACGTTCCTCTCCTCGATTGCGGCGGCTCGGCAGGAAGCGCAGACGCTGTTCGAGCTCAGCCAGGACCTGGGCGCTTCGCTCAGTTTGGGCGAGACGCTCTCAGTATTCTCGGTGAAACTGAGATCCCTGGTTCCGTACGATGCCATCGCGATTTACGTTCGGCGAAATGACGAGTTGATCCCCGAGTACGTGAATGGCGACAACTTCCGTCTGTTCTCGTCGTTGCGCATTCCTCTCGGACAGGGGCTCTCGGGGTGGGTGGCGCATAACAAGAAACCGATCATTAACGGCAACCCTTCCGTCGAGCCCGGATATCTGAACGATCCCACCAAGTTCAGCACCTTGCGCTCGGCCTTGGCGATACCTCTGGAAGGTCTGGCCGGAGTGGTTGCCGTGCTGGCTCTCTATCGCGGGGAACGAGATGCATTTACCTCGGATCACTTGCGCATCCTTTTGGCGATCAGTTCAAAGATGGCGTTGGCGATTGAGAACGCACTGAAATACCAGCAAGCGGAAAACTCCGCCACCACCGACTATCTCACCGGGCTGCCCAATGCCCGATCGCTGTTCTTGCAACTCGACCGCGAACTGGCCCGCTGCAAGCGCGATAATTCGCCATTAACCGTGATGGTCGGCGACATGGATGGCTTCAAGCAAATCAACGACCGCTTCGGCCATTTGGAGGGCAACCGGGTCCTGCGCTTGTTTGCACAGGCTTTGAAAGAGACCTGCCGCGAGTACGACTACGTGGCTCGCATGGGCGGAGACGAGTTTGTGGTCATCGCTCCCGGCCTACCCGCGGACGCAGCGGCCAAGAAGGCGTATCAACTGCGAGAGCTGGCCAAGCAAGCCGGAATTGAAGTTTGCGCCGAAGACATTCTTTCGCTGAGTGTCGGGCAAGCCATGTATCCCGAGGATGGAAAGGATGCGGAAGAGCTCCTGGCGGAAGCCGACCGCCGCATGTATCAGGAGAAGCAACAACAGCCTTCCCGGAAAAACCGCAGGCTTTATGCCCGCATGAAATGCCGCATCACGATCGAGTTGCAGCCAGAGAATGGAGCTGGCCCGGTCTTTGGCAATCTGATCGATGTCAGCTTGGGCGGGTGTTATGTGGAAACCAGCGCCATCCTCACCCCGGGCACGAATCTCAAGCTGGTTTTCTCCATCGATGATGGCAAACTGCACGCCGACGGTACCGTGGCAAGACTGCATCCCGGGTCCGGTATTGCCGTGCAGTTCAAGGAATTGAATCGCGAAGACAAAGCCAGGATGCATCGCATTCTGGAATTCGTCCAGAATTCCACGACCCTCTACGACAATCACTATTACGAGAAGATCGTGGACCGCTGAGCCGGAATTCGCTCAGACTCCAATGTAGGCGCGGGCGTCCACGCCAGTGCGTCGCCCCACTTGAAATTCATACTTAATCAGAGTTTCTCTAAGCAGTGTGAGGTAAGAAGTTTTTTACTTTCTTCCGGGATGAGCTTCTCCCTTGCTGGAAAACACCGAGTAAGGCCATTCGTTCTCTTTCTTAGGTAGAGGTACGGCAGCAGCGATGGAGTTCGACTCACTTCCCCAATCCGCCGGGGCAGGCTGTATGCACCAGATATTCCCGGGCTGTTCCAGTGCGAGTCCCACCAGCCAGAAGTTGCCCCCGGTTCCGAGTGGCACACAGTTGGCGACGCGAGCCGGCGCGCTCGTGGCGCCCGGAAGTTCATCGAGCAAAACTGACAGCCCCGGTTCCAGAGGCCGGCTGAGTCGTACGCCACATCCCTCTGTGTTTACCACCAGAGTATGACAGTGCTCGCTGAATGGAATCGCAGGATCCAGGCTGGCCAGGCGAAAAGGGATCTGCGCACGAATTCGGGTACTGCGCCGTGCCGCTTCGAACGATTTCGCACCCGAGCTCATATGCAGACTTCCCTTTTGAATTGTACGTCTGGCATGAATCTTCGTTTGCCGGCGGCTGCTCAGAGTTGAAACCAAAGTAACCACCGCGGCCACTCCTGGTTTTGCTTCATTCACGAAGATAATATCTCTCCAGTATGTCTGCTGCCGCTGAGATACGACCAGCTCTATCCGACGCCAGGAATCCGCGGGCGGTGCAAGCGTTCGCCTTCCACTCTGAGTTCGATTTGTTAGTTGCTTGCTGCACCGATTCGTCCAGTCGCGGACACGCTGATCGCATTTGTCAGATTCTCTCGCGTCCGCTGGATTGGGAACGACTGCTGCATCTTGTGGACCACCATCGCGTAGTCCCACAAGTGTACGGCGAACTCTCGGCGCTCTCACATTTGGTTCCCGGCCACACACTTGACGCGCTCCGATCGCGCTATCAGGACAATGCGCGTAAGACGCTATGGTTTACCGGCGAACTGGCTCGCATTCTTAACCATCTTGAATCCGTAGGAATCAAGGCTCTGCCATACAAGGGTCCAGTCCTGGCGGAAACTCTGTATGGCGAAGTCACGCAGCGTCAGTTTGGCGATCTCGATGTCCTGATCCTTCCGGCAGATGTACCTAAAGCAAAAGCCACGCTGCTTGGGTTGGGGTACCCGTGCGGGCCGGATCTCCGCCAGCGCGAAGAACAAGCCTACATTGGCTCAGGATGCGGGTACGTGTTCCACAGCCCCGCCGGACGAAATCTGCTGGATCTGCAGTGGCGAATCGTGCCGCGTTTTTATTCCATCGACTTCGATGTGGCGGACTTTTTTGCGCGAGCCGACGAGATCATCGTGGGCGGCCGCTCTATGCGGACCCTGCGCGCTGAAGATCTCCTGCTCGTGCTGTGCGTGCACGCTGCCAAGCACGTTTGGGTTCAGCTTTCGTGGTTGCGCGACATCGCCCAACTCGCGAAGTCTCGGCAGCTTGACTGGAATGCAATTCAGGACGATGCCAGGCGGCTG
>JBGPJK010000507.1:0-3225 GCA_041485425.1 Terriglobia bacterium
ACCCTTCTTGAGGTGGGAGCGGGGGTGGGCGGCGTCGGAAGGGCCTTTGCGGAGGCGGCGGACGGCGCGCAATTGTGCGTCCAGCGAAGCTTCCTGGATGGAGAGCAGAAGATCTTTGAGGTCATCGTTCATGGCGGGCTCCTGAGCATGGGCTCAAGAGTAGAATGACCTAATCAGGTCAGTCTGTCAATACAAAACTTACGTTGCCAGACTTAAATCGGAAGAAAAATGCCGTGCAGCCAATAAAACAAATCAGAGGGAAAATGTACAAACTCCAGGCGCGGGACTTCAGTCCCGCTGGAGAGGCTCGCAGTCGCCGTTGAGCAGCCACTGCATGCCCGCCCGCGAACTCCCAGTCACAGTTCCGAAGCCCGTGCTGGACGGAGTGGTATTGGCGCGCCGTCAACTGCGCGTGGTTCAGCGCGTTGATCACCTCCACGCTTTGTTTCTTCCGTGATCTGGGTGTTTTGATCAACGACAGGTCCCAGTTGTTCGGGCCGCGAGCGTGGATTCCGGAGAAGCGCGAAGACAACGTCGGATGTTGGACACAAGCTGATTCGCGGACTTGTGCCACGGCGTATACTGGAGAAGAGAGCCATGACTATCCCCGCAAGGTACGAGAATGGCCTGTTCAGGCCCCTTCAAGACGTGCCGATCAAAGAGGGCACGGTAGTCGAGGTGCATTTGCCTGCAGAAACGCCCGCCAACAGACCACGATCCATTGGCGATTCGCCCTTCGCCGGCATGTGGAAGGATCGAGAAGACATGGCCGACAGCGTCGAGTACATAGACCGCCTTCGCCGCGAAATCCACGGCTGATTCCAGCCCTGCACAGAATGATCATATGCCGTTCCTGATGGACGGCAATGTGTTGATCGACGTTTCACGAGGCAACGCGGCGGCAATCAAATACGTTGATGGTCTTGCGGAGTCATGGGCGCTTTGACAAGTGACCGCAATGGAACTCATCATAGTGGGCGCTCGAGACAAGCGGGATCTTGCCGTGATTGACGGGTTTTTGTCGCTGTACCCAGTCATACCGCTCTGGTTGGCGCTCACACCCGAGAACTGCGGATAAGGCCGAAGCAACTGCGAGCGGGATACCGCGGTCGAGGCCAGATTCGTCTTGGGCAGCAGGGGATAGAACGGGTTGGGGACCTGCGCGTTCAGAAAGTTGATGGCCGCCTGATCGCGCACAGGCAGGTGCTCAGGTACTGCGCCGGCGTCGGGTTGAGATCCCGGCTCACCTGCATCCTGGTACCTCGGTTCCCCACGTAAGATACCTCGATCAGGTTATTTCCCGGCAACTGTCGCTGTAAGGCGAGCTGCCAGCGCTGCATGTAGGATGAGGTGGTCAGGTGGCATTGTAGGTGAGGCCCATTGTCGAGAGACGGAACCAGATCGGTGGACTGCGTGTAGCCAGTCTGGTTGACATGAACATTGGTGACACCGGGCGCGGTAAAAAATGCCATAACCACCGTGCACCACTGTCACCGGATTGAGCGAATCGGCGAAGCGCGGCATGAAGAGGTTCTTCGCCGGGGCGCCCCTACGCAGGACAGAGCGCATTTGCGCTCAGTTGCGCACCGGTTTTTGGCGCGTCGGCTGCCTGCGCTTATTGGACGGCTCTTCGTGGCTCGCGCCTCTTTGTTTTCTCTTTCGCGAGTCCATCCATTTCCTCAAAGATTGTGGACTCTCTCCCGATCGCCTTCCGGCCAACAGACCGGCAACGGTCAAATCTTCATCAAGATCCGGCCAATGGAGGTACGCTCCGCCCCCAAAGATCTCAAAGTGGTTGCGCTCTTGCGCCGTGCCGTGCCAGAGGCGAGGAAACCAAACCAGGGGTACGATCATGGTCCGGCCATCGACTAGATCTACGGTTAGGCCCTCCTCGGTTAGTTTCGCCGACCGAGCCCGTGCTTCTTGGGTTTCAACCGTCAAAGAACTCATTCCAACTCTCGAGTAATCGCTCCCGATGCTCCTTCACCAGCCTCTCAATGGCATTAAGGTCCACGCGGCTGAAGCCATCGGCGCGTTCCAGAGCGACGGGTTCCAACCAGTACTTTGCGACCATGTTCTCTTGCCTGACATGAACGTGCGGAGGCTCGCCTCGGTCCAAGGACACAAAGAAGAAGCGATAGGAGCGTATTTTGAGGACCGTCGGCACGCCATCGCAAATTCTATCCTACCGAGTCGAGATTAACACGAGCTGCCCCAACCATGCATTTATTTAATGTAATGTGTGGGCTGGCCGGCATCGCAAGTTTTTTCGGGGATTACCGCATCCGACCACTTCACTTCGGACGTGTTCTTCGGCGCGGCGGGCCGGCTACTCGATCAGTCTGCTTCTCCGTCTTGCGGCGGTAGCCCGCGCGTCAGCAAGGGGAACGGTGTTCCCGCGCTGACGCTTGGGGCTATTCGTTTCAGAACAGGATCTTCAAACCAAACCGGACCACTCGCGGCACGCAAATTCTCCCGTCACAGTTCCGAACGCCGTGTTGACTGGTATTGGGCGCCGTCACCTGTAATGTCCGGATGTGTCCGGATATTGAGCACCGCCGACACAAGATTCTGCAATCATGCCACGAAATGCTCTTCCGGAGCCACACTAAGAACCTTACTCAACTGCGGGATGAAATCACGGTCAAACAGGGCCCGGTGGCGGATCACATGCTCAGTCCACTCATTATTTATGTGCGCGTCCAGCCATTTCGAAGCTTGACCGTCGACCACAGCACCATTGACACCGGTGAAAGTCCCGAGGACCGATCTTACCTTCTCGAAGTTTTGGTTTGCCCAGCGCTTCGTTTTGCGCACCGCCACTGTGGTCGAGCTTTCTGGTAGTACAATTCTTTAGACTGCTTGATCAAGCGCGGTCAGGAAAATACCGTAAGGACCCGACGCAGGACCTTCTGGTCTTGGAGAGGGAGCGAGTTTGATGTGGTATGCGCTGATGAGAGTGGCTGTCACTTCCAGGGCCTGATCCCATTCCATTCGATACGACTCATCTGGTTTGGCGCGTGCGAGGGCCAGGATGATTTCGTACGCGGAGGCAGAGTCGACGAAGCCTTCAACCATGGCGGTCACCTCGAGCTTTGGTATTCCTCGAAGATCATGTTACCAGTTCGAATCCACACCGGGCTACCATTAGATCGGATTGAAACGAATCGGCGGATTCGTGGCTCCCCGATATCGATTCGAACCGCGATTCACCCGGTCCAAGGT
>JBGPJK010000508.1:0-3215 GCA_041485425.1 Terriglobia bacterium
ACCGTCGCCACCTGGATGCTCATGTTGTTGAGGACGCGCCTGGGCTCCACCCGCCCGGAGGCTTGGTGAAGCGCTACATCCGTAGTGGCCATCCCAGTCCCTTCCTTTGGTAGAGGCGGGTTTCGGCCCGCCTGGGTGCTTATGAGGTGATGGTGCAAAACCCTTTATTATACGGCACGGGAGCGGTCGCGCACCCAGACGCGGGGGGATGGGTTCCAGCGAAGGCACCCCGGGTACAAACTAGGTTTCCGCGCGGAAGAACTGCGCCATGTTCCGGAACTTATTATATCGTGACGCGATCAATTCACCAACCGGGAGTTGGCGGATTTCCCCCAGGTGTTTTACCAGAGCGGCATCTAGGAGGGCGGCCGCAGCTTCGGGATCGACGTGGGCTCCCCCTTCGGGTTCGGCAACGATGGCGTCAATGCAGCCCAGTTCGTTCAAGTCCGTGGCCGTGATTCGCAATGCCTGGGCCGCGAGCGCTTTCTTCGTGGCATCGCGCCACATGATCGAAGCACAGCCTTCCGGCGAAATCACGGAGTAGATCGCGTTCTCCATCATCAGCACCCGGTCGGCCACGGCGATGGCCAGAGCGCCTCCGCTACCGCCTTCCCCGGTGATGATGGTGATGATGGGAACTTGTAGGCGCGCCATTTCGCGCAAGTTGCGGGCAATGGCCTCGGCCTGGCCGCGCTCTTCAGCGCCCACTCCGGGATTGGCCCCGGTAACATCCACAAAAGTGAGGAGGGGACGTGAAAACTTCTCTGCGATTTTCATTACCCGCAGGGATTTGCGGTAGCCTTCCGGGTTGGGTAATCCGAAGTTGCGGTATACCTTTTGCTTCATGTCCCGCCCCTTCTGGGTGCCCAGGACCATGACCTCCTCGCCGTGAAAACGGGCCATGCCGCAGACGATGGCGGGATCGTCGCCAAAGCTGCGGTCGCCGTGGATTTCGCTCCAGTCGGTAAAGATGCGGTCGATGTAATCGAGCGTGTGCGGACGCTGCGGATGCCGGGCCAGCTCCGTGCGTTCCCAGGCGTTGAGGTGTGCCGACACCTGTTCACGCAAAGCGTGGATGCGATCGTGAAGCTGATGGATCTCCTGGCGGGTGCCTTCGTCCTGACTCAGGGACTCCAGCTTGGCAACCTGCTGCTCGATCTTCTCCAGTTCTTTTTGTGCCCTCAGTCCAGATTCCATCTTGCTGCCGTCACCGTTCCTGGCGGACCATCGGGTTTCCACCATGGACAGGAGGAACTCGGCCCCCGCTACCACCAGCCGGTCGCTGGCCAGGGCCGGGGGAGCCGCTGCTTGCGCGCTGGAACTCCTGTGAATGGAAGGTCTCATCCGCCGCACATTTCAGTCCACGATGCGCACCGCGCCGCGGCCACACAACTCTTCTACACGCGCGATAAAGTTGCGGTCTGGTTGAACATTATAGCCTTCCGCTTCCATGACCACCATGAAATCGCCCTGCCGTTCCACGTCAAACAACACCTTCGCTTCGCCCTTGCGCTCGACGAATAACGTGTGCAGCGCGTCTACGGTAGAGCCGGTTGCGTTCTCCACGGGAATGCGGATACGCAGCGAGCGCGGCAACGGGACCTTCGCGTCCTCCAGCGGCATGATGTCATTCACCGTCAGCTTGGGATTCGCACCTTCCTCGATGCGCACCCCACCGCGGACCAGTACCGGCACTTCCAGTTTTACCTTTTCCTGCAATTTGCGGAAGGCCTCGGGAAACACCAGCATGTCCACCGATCCCGCCATGTCTTCCAGCGTGGCTTGCGCGTAGAAGTCCCCCTTCTTGGACTTCAACACGCGCAAGTTGGTAATGATGCCAGCGCTGGTGATGCTTTCATCCTTGCCAGTGGAAGACTTCAGAGCTGCGATTTCTTCGCTGCTGAGGGCGCGCAGATCCTCCAGCTTGTCCTTGTATTTTTCCAGCGGGTGCCCGGTGATGAAGAAACCGAGGATTTCTTTCTCGTTGGTCAGCCGCTGGTGCTCGTCCCAGTCTGGAGTGTCAGGCAGGTTGTCGTTTTCGCTGTGTGCTTCCTCCTCCTGGAACACCCCAAACAATCCGTGCTGGCCGGACTCGGCATCGCGCTGGGTCTTCTGCGCGCGCTCAATCGCCTTGTCGAGAACCGCCATGAGCTGGGCGCGGCGGCCGAGAGAATCCATGGCACCGCTTTTGATCAGCGACTGGAGTACACGCTGGTTGAGCAGCCGCAGGTCCACCTGCTCGCAGAACTCGAAGATGGAGCGATAGCGGCCGAGGTTCTTTCGTCCGGCGACGATCGATTCGATGGCGTTGTGGCCGACATTCTTTACCGCAGCCAGGCCGAAGCGGATGGCCGCCCCGTGCGGGGTGAAATTCGCGTCGCTGACGTTGATGTCCGGCGGTTCCACCGCGATTCCCATCTCGCGGCATTCATTGATGTACTTCACCACATCGTCGGTGTTGCCGGTAACCGAAGTGAGCAGCGCCGCCATGAACTCCACCGGATAATGCGTCTTGAGATACGCCGTGTGATAAGCCAGCAGAGCGTACGCAGCCGAGTGCGACTTGTTGAAGCCGTATCCGGCGAACTGCGCCATCAGGTCGAAAATTTTCTCGATCTTCTTCGGAGGGGAACCGCGCTGGTTTGCGCCAGTAACGAAACGCTCGCGCTGTGCCGCCATCTCCTCGGCAATCTTCTTGCCCATGGCGCGGCGCAGCAGGTCAGCCTCGCCCAGCGAGTAGCCCGCGAGGCGGTTGGCGATCTGCATCACCTGTTCCTGGTAGACGATGACGCCGAGCGTCTCTTGCAGGATTTCCTTCAGTTCCGGCAGCTCATACTCGATCTTCCTGCGGCCGTGTTTGCGCTCGATGAAGTCATCAATCATGCCGCCCTGGATTGGTCCCGGGCGGTACAGCGCGTTCAGGGCGGTAAGGTCTTCAATGGAGTTGGGTTGATAGCGGCGTAAAACGTCGCGCATGCCGTGCGATTCAAACTGGAACACGCCGGAGGTGAGTCCCCGGTGGAACACTTTCTCGTAGGTTTCGTGGTCCTCGAGCGGGATCTGCTCCAGCGTGATGCGCTCGTTACGCGTCTGCGCGATCAGCTTTAGCGTGTCATCGAGAATGGTCAGCGTGGTCAGCCCGAGGAAATCCATCTTGAGCAGGCCCATCTTCTCGATGGCCACCATGTCGAAGGCGGTGACGATTTCATCGTTCT
>JBGPJK010000509.1:0-3207 GCA_041485425.1 Terriglobia bacterium
CTGCGCACGCCAAGACCTTCTGCGGCTCGATCGGTTTTCATTGCTTCCGACACTCTCATTACAATACGCCATAACCCAGATGATCGGACGGACGATTCGCGCCTTCGGCGCGGATGATGTCGCCACTCTCATCTCGGCGAAGTTCAGAAAACTACGTTTTCTGATGATCGCTAACAATTCCATTTATGTGGCGAATCCCAATGCACTCCTCCACCATGGCTCGGCCCCGGTTTTGATCTACTGGGTTAGGAGAGTCATCAAGAGCATCAACAAGGGCAAGAAGACTTTTTTCCTGTTGAGGATAGCGTCGGCGAGCGATTTCTAGCGTTGCGCGACGGTGCTCGTCGAGGCCCGCTTGTCTGCAGATCTTGTCTATCTCCATGAAATCGTTCTCGTCAAGATACGGGCTCTTGACCACTTTCCGAAGCTCGCCGACAAACTGTTCGGCGCCGCCTTCCTGCATGGCTTGGCGCAGCCTGAGGATCACGAATTCACCTCTTGATCTCATTGCTTCATCCGCCATGGCGAGCAACTCGTCTATGTCGATATCAGCGCCCTGTAGCTCCACCGGTCTGTAACTGGCCAATTCAGCACTGAGTTTCTCGTTCTCTTTGCGAAGGAGCTCCAGGTTCTCCTGAGCGGATCTGAGTTGGTCAAGGATGGCTCTGTCCCCGATTGCTCTGATGTCTATGGGCAACTCAGGTAGCGCGTCATGCACCGGATTGTCGGGACGGTTTGCAGCTCCCGTTTTCTAATTGCGTCCTCGATACTCTTAATCGCTTCTGGGATATCGGCAAGCTCGGTCGGAGAATATTTGATGGCGCGGTACTGACTTACGTCAAAGGGTAGACTCTGAGCGCCGTTCACGATGTGGACAGTACCGCTCTTCCGAAACACATGCCGTATTCCGAGTTCGAAGAAGACGTTTGGATTACCCGTAGTAAGATCAGCGACTACAATCTCGGACTCCGCCAAATCGCGAATGACGTCATGGGTGACATTGCCTGGTTCCCCGGCTATGTCACTTCTCTCTGGCTCATAACCAGCGTTTCGTGCAGCGGCCGAAACGATCGTCTGGTACACACCCGCGAAGAGTTTCTGCGCTTTTTCATCGTTTCCACCGTAAGGCATGATCACAAAGCATTTCTTCATTTTCAGTCCAATCCGTTCAAGGCGCTACTTGCTCGATGACCAAACACCACGCGACGTTCCATTTTGGCGTCTCGGTTACCGCTCAGTGCATCATGTGAATTATCGACATGATTATGCTGCGTGTAGTATTGCGGATCGTGTTGGGCGCGATCTTCGTCTATGCGGCGTGGAGCAAGCTGAAGGATCCCTGGGCGCTGTTCGCAATGGCCATCGACTCCTACCACGCGCTGCCGACATGGGCAGTGGAGTGGCTGGCCCGCACACTGCCTTGGCTCGAATTGCTGATCGGCGCGCTGCTGATTGTGGGTCGCTGGATGCGCATTTCGACCGCGGCCACCTCGCTGCTGCTGGTGTTTTTCAGCCTGATGGTCAGAGCCTATGTGAAGGGCATAGAGATCAACTGTGGGTGCTTCGGACCGGGAGAGGCCATTTCCTGGAAGACCCTGCTTCGCGACGGAGCGATGCTCGCCGCTTCGCTGCTGTTGACCACGGTGACCTTTGTAAAAAGCTTCGCTCCGCGCATGGAGATACAATATGATCTTCGGCGTGAGTACAGCAATGAGCAATAATCGACTCGTTTTGGCAGCCCTGGCGGGAACTCT
Organism: Terriglobia bacterium; assembly: GCA_041485425.1. GTDB lineage: Bacteria > Acidobacteriota > Terriglobia > Terriglobales > Acidobacteriaceae > JAIQET01. Next base: position 1,755 of record JBGPJK010000509.1, read on the forward strand.
GGTTTGGTTCGCCGACCAGCCCACAGTGGATGGATACAACCCGCTGCTCGAAATGTTTTGGGATCCCGGGCTCTGGAGCGCGCCCACCCATGACCGCCTCGTCCTGCTGCTTTCGTGGCTGGTGACGACGCTGTTCTGTCACTTCGTCCTGTTCGCGTTTCAGAAAGTCCGTCGAGGGTGATCGAATGATAGTCAATCGCAGGCAGTTCGTGACGCAGTCGGCTGGAGTTTCCGTTGCGGCAGCCGCGTACGGGAGATTGCCCGGAGCGAACGATCGGATTCGCGTAGCCAATATCGGCTGCGGACGGCGAGGCCTGCTGAAGGAGCTCCTCGAAGTAAAAGATGACGCCAACCTCGAAATTGTGGCCGTGTGCGATACCTGGCGGCAGCGGCGGGAGAAGGCGGCGGCGGACGTCAAAGCGGGAGCGGGCAGGGTAGCGGAGCAGGTTGTGCACTACGCCGATATCCTGGCCAGGAAGGATATCGACGCGGTCGTGATCGGAACGCCCGACCATCAGCACTGCACCATCCTTGCGGACGCCATCCACGCCGGGAAAGACGTCTACGTCGAGAAGCCCCTGGCGATGAATATGAAGGAGCTGATCCGGGCTTACGACATTGTCAAGAAATCCGACCGCATTGTTCAGATCGGAACGCAGATGCGGAGTTATCCACAATCGGCCGGCGCGCGCAATTTGCTGACGTCCGGAGGACTGGGGAAGATTCTGAAAGTGGAGCAAGTCCGGAATGGATACAGCCCTTACTGGCGGAGCTACGGCGCTAAGGAATTCACCGGGATGGAGATATCCGAAGCGGACGTGGACTGGAAGGCGTTCCTGATGAACCGCAGGCGCAGGCCGTTTGACGCCGATATCTACCGCGGCTGGTTCGGATACCGGGAATTCTCGGGCGGTCCGCAAACGAACCTGATGGTGCATTTCATCGACATGGTCCATTTCGCCACCGGCGTCAAGTTCCCCACACGCGTGGTGGCGCTGGGCGGGACCTACCGCTGGAAAGAGAAGTTCGATGCGCCGGATTCAATCGAAGTCGCGCTCGAGTATCCGGAAGGATTCCTGGTGCGCTACTGCACGATGTACGGGAACAGCGCGGGCAATTATGTGAAATGGTTTGGGACTCGGGGCACTCTGGATGCGAAGAGCCTGTCGCCGAAAGCGCACTGGACCGCCTCCGGAGAGGGCTCGGGCGAGCCGGACCGAATCAAGAGCGAGATGCAGATTCCCGAAGCAGCGCCCGTGCGCCATATGAAGAATTTTTTCGACTGCATTCGGACTCGTCAGGAGCCCATCGCGCCTATCGACGCAGGTTACGGTCACTCGGTGGCGGTCATCATGGCCGATGAGGCTTACGCAACCGGCCGGCGCATGGTTTACGATCACGCGAAGAGATCGATCCACGCGAGTTGAGCGGCGGAGATCTCATTTACAACGAC
>JBGPJK010000510.1:0-3202 GCA_041485425.1 Terriglobia bacterium
GAAAGACACCCATGGGCGCGATCGAAACCGCGATGCTGGATCTGGCGTGTTCGCAAGTCGGAAAGTATCTGGGATTGCCCACGCACGCGTATCTGGTGGCGGGCGATGGGAAAGTGGTCGATGCGCAAGCGGAGATGGAAAGTGGCATCTCCGCAGTGCTGGGGGCGCTGGCCGGGATCAACATGATTTCAGGGGCGGGGATGCTGGACTTTTTGGCCTGCCACAGCATCGAGAAGCTGGTGATCGATGCGGAGGCGATCGCGTCAGCGCAACGGCTGATTGAAGGCATTGAGCCGCGTGCGGAGTCGCTGGCCGTCGCCATGTTTGCGCAGACTGGGTTGCGCGGGGATTTTCTGAAGTTGAAGGAGACACGCGCGCTGTTTCGCAAGGAGCAGCACTTCCCTTCGGCGGTGATTGATCGCGGCGCGAGCGGGGTTGCATCCGGCATTCTGGGGCGCGCACGGGAGAGGGTGGAGGAGTTGGTGACGGACTACCGGCGCCCGGAGATTTCCCTGGAACGGGAGCAGGAGATGCTGGCTTTTGCGAAGCGCGAGGGCCGGAAGGCCGGGTTGCAGGAATTGCCGGGCGTGACGAACGTCGAGCGCGCTCGCCAAGGAAGTTGAGGCCGCTGGATACGGTAGTGCAGGGTTCGGGGGCTGTTGAGGGGAACCCCGGCCTGTCCCTAGGCATGCAACTCTTCATCGGTCCGGCGTGACTGCGCAACATGTGGGAACGGGCGCACCACCGGTTGACGGCTCTTCCGGGCCCGCCAGAGATCGTACTGGGCCTGCATGTTCATCCAGAGCTCCGGGGATGTGCCCAGAGCGGTGGCTAGGCGGATGGCCATGGTGGCAGAGATTCCCGCTTTGCCGTTCAGCACTCGTGACAGGGTCACTCGGGTGATCCGCAAGTGCGCGGCTGCTCTGGAAACGGTCGTGTCCCCGAGGTACTCGCGGAGGACCAAGCCAGGGTGCGGTGGATTGTGCATGCGCATGGACGACTCCTTTAGTGATAGTCCTGATAGTCAACCCGGATTGCGTCCTCGCCTTCGAACCTGAAGGTCAGACGCCAGTTTCCGCTGACGCGGATGGCCCAGTGCCCTTTGAGCGTTCCGGCCAGCCGGTGAAGCTTCCATCCTGGAGCATTCATGTCGCCTGGTTGTTTGGCATTGTCGAGGGCAAACAATTGTAGGTGCAGCGTGTCCGCGTGCTTCGCCTGAATCCCAGCTTTCGACCCAGTGTGGAAGAATCTCTCGATGCCCCGGTGGCGGAAACTCTTGATCACTATGTAAAGTGTAACGATACGCGTTGCACAGTGTCAAGGGTGGAATTGGTGAGGGTGATGGGCTCCGCCCGTCGCGCCGAGTGCATCCGAGTAATTCGGGAGAAAGTAAGGGGCGCGGAGAATCTCCGCGCCCGGTTTTCGCCGCAGATGGTTGACGACCTGATCTACGGTTGCGTGTTCAAGGCCGGACGTCCTGCGTTAGGCCCTTGCGTGGTCGGAGTCACGGTTAAAGGTGCTTGCAGGGTGAAGTTCAGCACGGTTTCCGAGGGCAACTTGATCTGCTGACCATGGGTAACGGCTTGCGCGCCGGCACCTAAGCCGCCGCCGGCTGCGGCACCAATAGCGGCTCCTTTGCCGCCACCGGCGATGGCACCAATGATCGCTCCGATTCCGGCGCCGGCTCCCACCTTCTCGACCGTATTCTTGCCCCGCGAGCTACCCTGCTTTTTGTACTGGTCGGTTTGGATGTTGTAGTACTTCCCGGCCGCCGAAATGCGATCCAGTTGAAGTACCAGCAGGGATTGTCCGGCGAATTTGCCGGCGCTCTGCACGGTCACGATATGGCCCTCGACGTCGTAGCCGGCAGGAATCGCTGTGTCGCCATCCACGGCGAGAGGCGAGTTCAGCGTGGCATGGAAGGTCTGGCCCTGGGTCGCGGTTTCTGAGTCAATCGGGTCCACCAGCCTCACGGCCAAAGTTGTGCCCGAGGGAATTGTGACTTTCTGCGGCGGTGGTGGAGGCTGAGGCGGTGCGGGAGCTGCCGGAGCTGGTGCCGGGGCAGGCTCCGGCGCCGGGGCTGTTTGTGCTACCTCGGCTGGAGCGCTATAGGAGTCATTCTGTTCTCGGGGCGCCCTGCGGGAGTGCCTTGCGGCCGGGGTAGCTTTGCGAGGCTCCGGGGCGGCTTGGGCCTCTGCTGGCGGCGGGGCGACCTGTAAATTGTTTACGATCTGCTTCACGCCTGGTTCACTGGACGCATAGCGGGCTGCTGCATCGCGCTGAGCATCATTGTCCACTTGGCCGGAAAGCGTCACGCTTCCGTTGGCGGCCTGCACGACGAGTTGCTTGCCCTGGAGACCGGAATCGGTGTTCAGTTTGTTCTGGATAGCGCTGGCAATCTGAGCGTCCGTCGGCGCCTTGGAGCAGCCTACCGCCGCTACCAAGATAATGAGCAGGACGACCGCGCTTAGGTAGAAACAAAGCCTCGCCTTCATAAGATCACTCCTGGTGATGTAAGTCCGATCTAAATAGATTAGATGCATGATAGCTGGAGTTCCGGTCAAGAAATATCGCTGGAAGCCTTTCCATCAGTCGAGCTGTAAAGCTGCAGCAGTAAAGAATTTACCCGGTTCGAAAAAAAATCATTCGGGCCAGCAAGACTGATCGTTCCCGCAAACCCATTAACTCTGATGCAGGAACTTGTAATCGAGGATGCTGGCTGCGAGTCCCGAGTTTTCCACCTTTTCCTGCAAGTCTTTGGTTCGAGTAATGCGTCCCTGGCAGAGCACGGTGCTGTTTTTCTGGCCAGAAATCTCTTCCGGCATCTCGAAGACCATCTCCACTAATGTGTTGTCAGGAAAGCGCTGCGGGCCTTGCAAAAGCACGCCGGACTGGCTGAGGTTCTGGATAATACCTTCATGCCAGCTCCCGAGATTTTTCACGCGGTAGCGGACCGGAGTGTCCAGCTTGAGGCGCCGGGCCCGAGGAACCCAGGTAGGCTTGCGGGCGCGGCTGCGACTGCGGCGTGCGGTGGTGCCAGCCGCGTCGCTGCCAGACTGGGTGCGATCCACGCGCTGGGTACGCCGCATGGTGGTCCAGTCATAGCTGTATTCGACGGCGCAAAGCAGGCAAACCTGATAGTACTGGCCATCAGCAGCCCGCCGCGGCCAGGAAAACTCGTGCGAGCAACGGCCTAACATAA
>JBGPJK010000511.1:0-3198 GCA_041485425.1 Terriglobia bacterium
AGGGTCCAGGCAACCTCGCAGCCGCGCGAGATTCCACCCTGTCATTTCGGCATTATCGCCACCAAGAGCCTGAACACGCGCGCTGCGGTCGAGCTGACTGCACACATTTTCGGCGACTCGAGCGCGGTGTGCTCGGTGCAAAATGGCTTGGGCAACGAAGAGATCATCGCCGAGCGCGTGCGGCATGTGATTCGCGGCGCCACCACCATGGCGGCGCACTTGATTGCACCCGGCCAAGCCGGCTTTGAGTTCTACAGCAATCTGTGGATTGGCCCGTTCGAGCCTTCAGGCACGCCTTACGGCCATGTCGAACAACTGGCTGAGATCCTGAATCGCGCGGGGTTACGCGTGGTTCCTCTCCCGGATGCGCGCGGGGCACAATGGACCAAACTGATCTTCAACTCCGCCGTTAACCCGGTTGGTGCACTGGCCCAACTTCACCACGGGGCCGCCACGCGATTCCCACCCACTGGGACGCTCTACGAGGCCATTCTGCAAGAGGGGGAATCTGTAGCCCGGGCTCTGGGCATCACCTTGCACGGCGATCCGCGGCAAATGATCGTGGAGGGCGCGAGTTCACCCGGAAAGCGAAATGTCAGCATGTTGCTGGACATTCTCGCGCGGCGCCCAACTGAAGTGGACTTTATCAATGGTGCGATCGCGGATTGCGGAGAGAAGCTGGGGGTTCCGGTTCCTCTCAATCGCGCGTTGTGGCAATTGGTGAGAGGGATCGAACATTCGTGGAGTGATCCGGAGTGAACCGCACTTCTCCCTCAGCGGCTAAAGCCCCCTATCCCGAAGGCATTCATGGCACGGCTGAAGCCGTGCCCTTCCACGGTGCTGCGCCAGGGATTTGTGAAGGCCCTCTAGTTGGAAATTCTCTTCCCATCCACCTTCACGCGGAACAGAACATACGGTTTCTGCCGCAGGTCCTGACCGTTGTTGAACGAGGCCTGACGCTCGACTTGGTTTGCCGTGAAGTAAAGGTAGCCATCAGCGGCCAGCGACAGGGTGTCCGGCCAGAGGGCGCGGGGATCGTGCACCAGCGTCTCGAATCCGGTCTCTGAAGACCAACGTCGAATGGCATTGTGCTCGTAGTCGCTCAAGTAAACCCGCCCCTGGGCGTCGGATTCCAGCCCGTCGCTCGCTCCGCCCTTCTCTCCAAGGTCCTTCACAGTCGCCGCAACTTCGGCGGCGGGCTTTCCCGCGTCCGCCAGTGCGTCCACGCTGACGCTGTAGAAGTGGCGGCTGGTCAGCGGACAGTAGTACAGCGTCTTGCCATCGCGGCTGATCGCGATCCCGTCAGAGCCAACCGCAAATCTTCGCGCCGGCTGGCCCGGGAGCCGAAGCTGCAGGATCTCTCCTTCGACGACTGGAACGAATTGCGGGTCGGGCCTGGTCGAGGGATGATCGTGCAGACGGCGCCAGCTTTTTCCGGAGGCGAGATCCACCACGATGATGCCGTTTGGCCCAGGCGGCGAGGAATCTGTGAGGAACGCCATGCCCTTGGCGCCGCGATGCAAGTCGAACCTCACGTCATTCACGTAGCTTGTGGGCAGGGCCACGTTGGGCGGAAAAACGATCTTCTGGACTACCTGATTTGTGTTCAGATCCACAGCCAGCAACTTCGCACCGCCTGGTTTGACTGGACCGAAGGCGATGCTGCCGGTGTCGAGCATCCACAGCCGGTTTCCGCGGGGGTCAATGACCACACTCTGCACCGAGACCAGTTTGCTGGCAGGATCTTCGCCGTCGATGTAGTGATTCAAGTCCGCGCTGGGATAAGGGATCGCCTTGCCGTCCTTGACCTCCGCCACTGTGTACTCCACGTTGTCGCCCCACCTGGGGAAGTTTACGAAGATCCGGCCATTGTTCGCGACCGTGACACCGGTAGGCATGGGTCCGTTGAACGTCGCCACCACTTCCAACTGGCCAATGACACGTTCGGCGGCGAGTTGCTGACACAGGCAAAACTTCGGAAGGAGAAGAAGAATCAGGACGAAAGTCGATCTCATGGGCTTCATTGTAGCGCTGCCTCGAGCGGTCTCAGGACAACGAGAACGCATGCTTTGCTATGATGCGACCCCATGGACTCGTCCCGGCGTTACGAGAACACCCTGGTTGTCATCCTGTTTTTCACCTGGGGCACGGTCTTCCTGGACCGCATGTCGCAACTTTACCTGGCGCCTTACTTTGCCCCGGAATTCCACCTGAGCGAGCAGCAGATCGGGACCCTGGCGTCGGTGGTGGCCATCTCCTGGGCTGCATCCACGTTTTTTCTCGGCGCTTTATCAGACCGCTTAGGCCGCAAGCCGGTGCTCCTCCCGGCGGTGTTCGTGTTCTCGGTCTTGTCCTGGGCTTCGGCCTGGGCGCACAGCTTTCACCAGTTGCTCCTGATCCGCGCCCTGCTGGGCTTTGCCGAAGGCCCCACATGGTCGGTGATTACCGCGTTGATCGAGGAGTCGTCGCATCCCAGCCGGCGTGGACGCAATGTGGGAATGGTGGTGAGCGCCGCAGCGCTGGTGGGGTTGGCCGTGGCGCCGGTGTTGACCACTCAGGTCGCTTCGCGGTGGGGTTGGCGCTCAGCGTTCCTGGTGGCCGGGATTCCCGGAATCGTGATGGGGCTCGTAATTTGGAAATTCGTGCACGAACCGGAGGAAAGCGTCCACGGTCCCGAGCACGGTAAGGTGTCTTTTTCGGAGTACTTCGCGATCCTGCGGTATCGCAACATGTGGCTGTGCTGCTTGGGCACCGCTGGTTTCATGTCCTGGTTGTTCGTGATGAACGTCTTCGCGCCACTCTACATCACCAGGGTGGCGCATCAACCTCCGACCACCGCCGGATTCCTCATGGGCGCCAGCGGATTGGGGAGTTTCTTTCAAGGGTTTCTCTTGCCCGCTCTCTCCGATCGGGTGGGACGCAAACCGGTGTTGCTGTTGATGGCTGCCATGTCGGCAGTCGTGCCCATCGCGTATCTCGCGCCGATTTTGTACGCACATTCGCTGCTGTTGGCGGCAATCGTGTTTTTGACCAACACCGGCCAGGGCATGGCGAGTCTCATCATGGTGCTGGTGCCGACCGAGAGTGTGCCGCCACAATTCCGCGCCACCTCGATCGGCCTGGCAACGCTGGCCGGTGAAGTCATGGGGGCGACTGCCGCGCCGATCGTCGCAGGTAATCTGGCGGAAAAATACGGCC
>JBGPJK010000512.1:0-3198 GCA_041485425.1 Terriglobia bacterium
GGCTTTGGAATGCTCGGGATCTCCGGGCCTGATCACGCCCGACTCGGTCATCTCCAGCCACAAGTCGTTGCCTTCACGAGTGCGCTCGCCAACCCCTCCGAACACGGAGAACCCGCCGTGCTGCTTGGCGACGTTGTTGATGAGTTCCATGATGACGACGGTCTTGCCCACACCAGCGCCGCCGAACAGGCCGATTTTGCCACCCTTGAGGAAAGGCTGGATCAGGTCAACCACCTTCACGCCGGTCTCAAACATTTCCGCCGTCGTGGACTGCTCGTCGAACAGTGGCGCGGGCCGGTGGATGGGGAGCCTTTGGGTGTGCTGGATGGGCCCCAACTGGTCCACCGGGTTGCCGATCACGTTCATCACGCGTCCCAGGGTACCGCGGCCCACGGGGACGGAAATCGGTCCGCCCTGGTCGATGGCCTTCATGCCGCGCACCATGCCGTCGGTGGGCTCCATGGCGACGCAGCGCACCCGGCCTTCGCCCAGGTGCTGCTGTACTTCGAGGATAACGTTGATGGGCATGGGGACGGTGAAGCCGTCGCTCACCACCTTGAGCGCCTGGTAAATGGGCGGCATGGTGGCTTCGACAAACTGCACGTCCACGGCGGGACCGGCAATTTGAATGACGTGACCAATGTTTTCGGGCATAGGACCTCAAAACCAGCAATTGGCAGTTAGCAATTAGCTCCTAACCGCCCTTGCCAGTATCAGCGAGAACTGGCCAATTGCTAACTGCTAATTGCTAATTGCTTCTCTACTGTGCCGCTGCTGCTCCGCTCACAATCTCGATAATCTCTTTGGTAATCTTCGCCTGGCGGGCGCGGTTCATGGCCAGCGTCAGCGAATCGATCATGTCGGTGGCGTTGTTGGTGGCCGCGTCCATGGCGGTCATGCGGGCCGCGTGCTCTGCGGCGACCGATTCCAGCAAGGCATGAAAAATCTGGATACCAACGTACTTCGGAAGCAGCGAGTTGAACAGTTCCGGGGCGGGCTGCTCGTAGATGTAATCCACCGGCGCCGCGGCGAAGCGGGCAGCGGCAGCGTCGATTTCACGCGTATCGGCCGGGCGGATGCCTACGCCCGCACCTTTCGCGGCCTCGAGAGCGCGCGCTCTTTCCTTCTCGCCCATTTCTTCGGCCTGGAGCACGGGAACCACACCGATCTGCTCGATGGGCAGGATCTGCTCCACGATGAGGCGCTGCGCGATCACCGATTTGAACTCGTTAAATACCAGGTAAACCGAATCAATTTCGCAGTTGCTGTAGCGCTCGATCACACGCTCAGCCAGCGCGGACGCCAGCGCATACTCGACTTTGTTCAGGACTCCGATCTGTTCACCTACGATGGTGGTGCGCGGCGGCTCCTGGGATTCTCCGGTTCGCGGCGCCACGCTTGGGTAGCGCCGGCGCAGAAAATCTCGCCCCTTGCGGCCAATGGTTTCGATCTCGATATTCTTACCCGTCTCGGTCGCGAGGAACCGTGAGGCTGCTTTCAGGATGTTGGTGTTGAAAGCGCCCGCGAGACCTTTATCACCGGTCACCACGATGAGCAGGACGTTTTTCTCGTCCCGTTGGGCCAGGAGAGGATGGCGGGGCGCGCCGGTTTCGGGGTCATAGATTTCCGCCCGCGACACCAGCGACTTCAGCACACTCGTCAGCATCTGCGCATAGGGACGCGCGGCCAGGGCACGCTCCTGGGTGCGGCGCAACTTGGCTGCCGAGACCATTTTCATGGCCTTGGTGATCTGCCGCGTGTTGGTCACGCTGCGGATGCGGCGGCGGATGTCGAGAATGTTGGGCATTGCTTCTACTGTAGAGACGCAGCTTGCTGCGTCTCAGGCGTTACTACGCTGCCGGCAGGAGACGCAGCAAGCTGCGTCTCTACCGGACTACTTTGCCGCGACTGCCTGTCTTTCCGCTACGAACGCTTCCTTGCACTGCTTAATCACCTTGGTCATCTCGGACTTCAAGTTGTCGTCCAGAATTTTCTTCTCCATGATTGTGCGCAGCAGGCCGGCGTTGGTGGTATCCACGAACTTGTACAGCTCGGTTTCGAATTCGAGGACCTGGTCAACCGGCATATCGTCGAAGAATCCCTGGGTGCCGGCGAAGATGATCAGAATCTGCTTGGAGAACGGCAGCGGCGAGAACTGCTTTTGCTTGAGCAATTCGACCAGGCGCTGGCCGCGATTGAGCTGGGCTTGCGTGGCCTTGTCGAGATCGCTGCCAAACTGCGCGAAGGCCGCCAGTTCGCGGTACTGCGCCAGTTCCAGCTTCAGGCTGCCGGCCACCTGCCGCATGGCCTTGATCTGCGCGCTGCCGCCGACACGGCTCACGGAAAGACCGACGTTCACGGCGGGGCGCACGCCCTGGTTGAACAAATCGGTTTCCAGGTAAATCTGGCCGTCGGTAATGGAAATCACATTGGTCGGGATGTACGCGGAGACGTCGCCCGCTTGCGTTTCGATGATGGGCAGAGCGGTCAACGATCCGCCGCCATTCTTGTCGTTCAGTTTGGACGCGCGTTCCAGCAAGCGCGAGTGGAGATAGAAAACGTCTCCGGGATAGGCTTCGCGACCCGGGGGACGCCGCAACAGCAGCGAGATTTCACGATACGACGCCGCGTGCTTGGACAGGTCGTCATAGATAACCAGCGCGTGCCGCTTGCTATCGCGGAAATACTCGCCCATAGCGCAGGCCGAATAAGGCGCGATGTATTGCATGGGCGCGGGCTCGGACGCGGAAGCTGCCACCACAATGGTGTAGTCCATGGCTCCGGCGTCGGCCAGGAGTTTGACCACCTGCGCGATCGATGACCGCTTCTGCCCGATGGCGCAATAGATGCAAATCAGGTCGTTGCCCTTGTTGTTGATGATGGTATCGATCGCGACCGCGGTCTTGCCGGTCTGCCGGTCGCCGATGATCAGCTCGCGCTGGCCGCGGCCGATGGGGATCATGCTGTCGATGGCCTTCAGTCCGGTGGCCATGGGTTCGCGCACCGGCTGGCGGTCGATGACACCCGGCGCAAGCCGCTCCAGGGGGATGAACTGGTCGGTGGCGATCGGGCCCTTGTCGTCAATCGGCTGGCCCAGCGAGTTCACCACGCGGCCAATCATGGCATCGCCCACGGGCACGCTCATGATGCGGCCAGTGCGCTTGACCTCGTTGCCTTCCTTGATTTCGGTGTATTCAC
>JBGPJK010000513.1:0-3195 GCA_041485425.1 Terriglobia bacterium
ATTTGACATTTTCTTTACTTCTGCCGGCTGCATCCAAGATCATACCTGCGCTAAAATTCACCTCTCATAGGGCTGGGGGTCGCATGCGAAATCGTTTCCTGCCGCTGATCCTTTGCGTCCTGTTGCCAGTTGGGTTGTGGACGGGGTGCGGAGGGGGTGGGGGTACGCCGCCTCCACCGATGGTGAACATAACCGTCTCGGCGCCGCAACCCACGGTCAGCGTGGGCAGCCAACTTCTGTTCACCGCCAAGATCAACGGTATTGCCAACAATTCGGCCGCGACGTGGGAAGTCAACGGCATGACGGGCGGCAACAGTACGGTGGGGATGATTACCACCCTCGGAAGCTATACGGCGCCGTTGGCGATTCCTGCTCCTGCAATGGTGATGGTGACAGCCGTCGCAAAGGCGGATACGTCGAAGTCTGCTTCTGCCAGCATCACGGTCACGGTCGGAGTTGGCATTATGCCCTCGAGTGTTACGCTGGCCCCCGGCGGGATTCAGGAGCAATTCACAGCGACGGTAAGCGGGAGCAGCAACACCAACGTCGAGTGGGCGGTGAACGGACACGCTCCGGGGGACCCTGATACGACCTTCGGGACGATCACGATTTCCGGCTTATATATGTCTCCCAGCGCGATCCCGGACCCGCCAGACTTTAATGTCACAGCAACCGCACAGGCCGATCCCACGCAGGCGGCTGCTGCCGGCTGTACGATCTCGGCCGGGGGACCTGGGGTGAACCAGGCGACCCAGACTGCACCTGTCAAATTGGGGACCTCAGGCGGGAACGTGCTGGATACCAGCGGAGGCTTCTGCTGTTCGGGCACGCTAGGCTCATTGGTCACCAGAAATGGCGTCGACTTCATATTGAGCAACAACCACGTGCTGGCCAAGAGCGACAAAGGTAGAATTGGCCCGCCCGGTGACGCGATCAGTCAACCGGGTTTGGTGGACACTCATCCAGCGTGTAACGCGGGTCTCACACAGACGGTGGCCAATTTGTCCCAATTCGTGAACCTGGAAAAGACGATGACAGCACCGGGACCGCCACCGACGTTCACCGCGCCCGCGGATGCGGCCCTGGCGCAAATCGTAAGCGGTCAGGTGGACACGACCGGTGCCATTCTGCAGCTCGGTGTGGTGAGCGGCGGTCTGGCGCAGCCGGCTCCGCCGGCGAATACGACGGTTGCGCCCGTGATTGGTATGCCAGTCGCCAAGAGCGGCCGCACCAGCGGGCTGACGTGCTCCACGATTGCGGCGATCAACGTGAATGTAGAGGTGGGTTACGATGCCGCCTGCGGTTCCTCGGCGACCGCATTCAACGTGATATACAGCAATCAGATCGATATTTTCAGCACTACTTTCAGCGCTCCCGGGGACTCCGGATCCTTGATCGTGGAGGCGCAAACTGCAGAACCGGTGGGCCTGCTTTACGCCGGCAGTGACACCGACACGGTGGCCAATCCGATCCAAGATGTCCTGAATGCGTTACCTGATCCCGTCAATCCGAACAAAGCCACTCCCACATTCGTCGGCGGGGCGACGCACACGGTGATGGCATGCACGGGCAATGTCAGTCCCGGCGGGCCAGGCGGGCAAAATGCGGTTACTTTTGCGCGGCCGAGCGATGCCGAGGTCACACGCGCCGCCGCGGCCAAGAACAATCACGCGGACGCGCTGATGAAGGATCCGGCGGTGATCGGCGTGGGCGTGAGCGCTGGGGACGCGCCGGGTGAAGCGGCGGTTGTGGTGTTTGTGGATAAGACCAAGTCGCACGGGCCGATCCCGGCTACTCTGGACGGAGTGAAGACGAAGATCCGGGCAGTGAAACGCTTCCGGGCGTTGACATCGTGCCCGGCAGCGGGAAGTGAACGTCAGACCGGGAATTCGCTACCGTGAGGAAACTTCCGGAAGCACTTCATGCTTGCGCAGAGTGCGGCGAGGCAGGCCGAAGCGGGGCTCCATCGCGGCCACCACGCAAAGCACGTAAAACAGTGCCGCATTCGCCGGTATCTGCAAGTTGAAATCGACAAAGCTGTGAACCAGGATGCCGGTGCAGCCGAGCATCGCAGCCAGGGCGACAGCTCCGTTCGTATCGGACGGCCAATTTCCTAACTTCCTTATGGCCCGGCGATAAAGAACCACTACGAACCAGAGCATGGTGGCGAATCCAAGCGCTCCGGTCTCCACCAGCAACTGCAGGTAATCGTTGTGCGCTGCGTTCACAAAGAAATTGGTGTAAAAAGTCCGGAATTGCGGATAGACGTTGGGAAATACGCCCAGGCCCCATCCCAGGATTGGCCGGTGTGTGAACATCTTCAAGGCATCACGAGCGATGGCTAACCGGGTTCCTCCGGATAATTCGGTGCGCGCCTCGGTGTGAATGCTGGCCAATCGCCTGGCCAGTTCGCCGCCGCCGAGCCAGGCGAGAAGTCCGAACACGACCACCAGGAAAACACCCAGCACCAGAGCCGTCTTGCCACGCTTCTGCTTTCCCGTCACCAGGGCAGCCAGGATCGCGACCTGCACGGCGAAGGCTGCCATGCCCCCGCGTGATCCGGAGAGAAAGATGGAACTGGCCATGAGCGCGGCCGCAACTGCGGCCATGGCCTTGCGCGGGCCACGCGCATAACGGGTGAGGGCAAACACCAGCGGGATGGGCACCAGCATTTCCATGAGGCCGGCATAATGGTCGTGGTTCACGTACGGGCCGTAAATCCAGCCGCCGTGGAGAGGCATCCGGACCCAATACAGCTTGCCGTTTGAACTGAGGCCCTGGATGAGGGCGAACATCGCCATCAGGAATCCGTAGGACGAAAGCGCCAGCGTCAAAATCTTGACTCGCGACGTTCTGCGTAAACACTGGACCACGAGGAAACACTGCAGCCCGTATGCACCATACAAGAGCCCACCGGAAAAGGTTTCGTAGCGGTAGGCGGTGAGGCCGAGTGCCAACTGCAGGATGATGAGCACGGCAAAAACGACTATTGGAGGAAACAGCGGATTGCCGAAGACTCGCAGCTCACCGGATCGAATTTGGCGAATGGTCCAAAGTACGAAGAGCGCGGTCGCACCTGTCTCCAGGATGAAAATGGACCAGGGTTCCACTGCGCCGAAAGCCAACGGCCCAAACAGCAGCAGACCGAACACACCGTAGAAGAGGATGGGATCCAGGAGGGAGGGAGAAGATTGG
>JBGPJK010000514.1:0-3188 GCA_041485425.1 Terriglobia bacterium
AGTCGAAGGCGGATGGATAACGCTCGAAGGCAATGTCGATTGGCGCTATCAGAAAACCGCCGCCTATGACGTTGTCTCCCACCTCAAGGGCGTGAAAGGCGTAAGAGACACAGTGGGGATCAGGCCAAGAACCGTTTCTACTTCTGTCAAAGCGCACGTCGCAGCGGCGGTTCGGCGCAGATTCGGCGCAGCCAAGCCTCACATTACCGTCGAGACCAGCGGCGACCACGTGACGTTGAGAGGCACCGTCAAGTCTCTTGCTGAACGAGCTGAAATCGAGCGGGCGGCTTGGACCACTCCAGGCGTCTGTCACGTCAACAATAACCTGTCCGTCGTGAGTTCGGCAGCAAGATCAGCGAAAGAAGCCGCCTTACGGCTGTGACCAGCCAGGTGACGCAGGGGAAACACGAAGGAGGGACAAGCTAATGATAATCAGTCAATTGGCGGCGCGATTGCGCGAGAAAGAGTGTGAGCTGCGGGCGGACATGACGCGAAACGAAGGAGAGGCTCGCGATGCCCGCGTCGCGGAAACTCAGAATGGCACGGCTGCGGCGGAGAGCAAGGAAAACCTATTTCAGCAAACGACTTCGGAGTGGAATATCTTCACTCAATTCCGCGACGCATTGCAGCGGATTGAGAATGGCACTTTTGGCAAATGCGTGGACTGTGGGCGCCAGAGTGAAGACCCTCGACTGGATACCGTCCCATGGACTCCGTACTGCCCCGACCATCAGAATCAGCACGACCGCGATTTGGCGGAGCGTGCGTTGTAAGCAGGAGGACAAGCAACATGACCTCGCCACTACAGATCGAGTTTCACAACACTCATCCCATAGAAGCTGTTGAATCCCGTATCCGGCAGGAATTGGCGGAGTTCGAGAAGTTCTACAACCGGCTCGTGAGCTGCCGGGTAGAGGTGGATGCGCCAGAACACGAACGCCGTGGCAGCCTTTGCAAGGTTGAGATCGACTTTGGCCTTCCCGCCGAAGATGCAGCAGCGCTGGCTGAGGTGCGAGGTGCCGCGGCGAGGCGAGGCGCGGAGCACCTGGAAGTGAAGGCGCAGCGCAAAGACGCCTCGATGGCGGTACACGCAGCCTTCAACGTCGCGCGCCGCCGTCTGAAAGATTTCGCATAGGCCGTGCCAGGGGGATACATGGCAGTCTGAGTGCGGAAGGCGTACGCGAAATGGTTTCGCGTCTCTCCTGGACTGCACACCTATCGATCTTGTTTGCGGTGCTCGTGGCCTCGGGGATTCTGTCCGAAATCCTGCGGCGCAGAGCCGGATGGGGCCGGATCATCCGATTCTCTCTTGGTGGCTTCCTCGCAGCCAACGAGCTCGTCTGGTATGGTTACCGGCTCCACCAGGAGGGGTTCCGGTTCCCCGAAGTGCTTCCGCTACAACTGTGCGACCTCACCTTGTGGCTCACCGTTATCGCGGCCTTAACCCTCAACCGGAGCGTCTATGAGCTCGCCTATTTTGGCGGGCTTGGCGGCAGCAGCATGGCATTAGTGACTCCGGATCTCTGGGCGCCATTCCCCTCTTATCCAACAGTCTATTTCTTCCTGTCTCACGGTTTTGTGGTGATCACACTCTTAACGCTGACCCGGGGGCGTCTGGCGCGGCCACGACCGGGTTGCGTCTGGCGGGCATTCGCCATCTTGAACGTCTACACTGCGGCGGTGGCCGTCTTTGATGCGACTTTCAAGACGAACTATATGTATCTTTGCAGCAAGCCTGTCAGTGCCTCGCTCCTCGATTACTTCGGACCCTGGCCAGTTTACATCGTCGTGGAAGAAGCATTTGCATTCGCCGTGTTCTGCCTGCTTTGGCTGCCTCTCCGGCGCTCCGGGGGAACGCGCACGTGACAACCGCGCCCGGACGCGCATAAATACGCGGTCTGCGCGAAATGGCACAGGGTCACTCTGAGCCGAATATCGTAATCAAGTCGTAGGGAATGGTCTAGGACGTGCCTGGACTACAAGCGGCATGAAGCTGCGCGTGGAATGCTATTCGGGAGCCAAGGCGGACGAACGTCCGGTTCGTTTCTACCTCGGCGAACGGGTCTTCTTTGTTGAGGAAGTGCTTGACCAGTGGTATGGTCCGAGCGATCTTTTCTTCAAAGTGCGTGCTGACGACGGAAATCTGTATATCCTCCGTAATCAAAGATCCACGCCTGAAGGTGCGTGGACTCTGGAGTCTTTCCGGGAAGTCAGGCCAAGGAGCGAGTCGAAATGAAAATTCTGTTGACCACGGACGGGTCCGACGGCGCCGCGTCAGCCGCGCGTACGGCGTGCCGGTTTCTTCGCCGTGAGGATCGGCAAATGGACTTATTGTGCGTAGCTCCGGAATACACCCCGCGGATGACCGGCTGGGACGAAAGCCGCGCTGGCAAGCTCTACCGGCAGCGTATCCTCGCCGAGTCTCAGCGCATTTTGGGGGAGGCCGAATCCGCGCTCGAGCCGGAAAGCAGCGAGATAAGAAAGCGAAGCGAGGTTGGCTCGCCGCAAAGCGCCATCGTGCGAGCATCGGCGGGTTACGATCTGACGGTTGTGGGCGCCCGAGGGCGAGGCGAGCGGTCGGAGGCCGGACTAGGACCAGTCGCAAGCCACGTGTTGCACCATGCGCCCGGCTCCGTTCTGATCGGACGCGAGATGCACAACACAAGCGGCTTTCGTGTGCTGGTCGCAGTTGACGGCTCGACATCTTCGGGCCGCGCACTGGATGCGATGACCGCGCTTCTCGACCTTGAGTCGGCTGACGTAACTCTCATGCACGTGATGGAAACACCTTGGATTCATCTGGGGCTGGAGCGGGAATGGCTTCGTTTCACAGACACGGTTCACGACCAGATTGAGCCGGAAATCGACTGGGACAAAAAGCTTCGGGCCAGGGCGCAACGCGTGATCGACGCAGCCCGCGAGAAGCTCCGGGCGCACCATCCCGGAATCGAAGTGGAAATGGCCGAGGGTATTCCTTCCTACGAGATCCTGAGCGAAGCTGACAAGCAGGATTGCGATCTGATCGTGCTAGGCGCAACCGGCATCACGGACTTGAAACATCAGCTCCTCGGGAGCGTGTCGTACAAAACCGCCTGGGATGCAAGTTGCTCCGTGCTTGTTGTCCGAGCGGGAGCCTAGGAGCTGTGGGTTTGAAAGCCCGCTTCGGGCCATCCGTTTCTCCTGCGTGA
>JBGPJK010000515.1:0-3180 GCA_041485425.1 Terriglobia bacterium
CCGAAAACGTGCGGCCTCCTTCGGGCAACCCGGTTTTATCGGGTGTCAAGTTGCGGGAGATGATGTGCGCAGAGCCTGCCACCAACGCGCCGAAATCTCTGCCGCCACCCAAGTACGTCGCCGGATTGATTATCTTCGGCTGGCCAAGGTATGGATTTCCGCCCGGCAGGAATTCATTGTCGCCAGGGCCGGGGTTGTGGCAGATATTGCAGTCGGCCTGTGCGTTGACGATATAGCTGCCTAGTCCCACCAAGCGCCGCCTTTTCCCCTCCAGATTCAGCGGGACGGGTGCTATCTCGAATCCCCGTTTAATCCTTGATTCGTTGCGGTCGTCATCATCATCGTCAGTAGCTTTTACGCGCGGGGAACTGCTCAACATTCCCGCAAGTATGATCGCAGCAAATGCTGCGACAGCTGCCGCAGGTTTGACAAATCTCCTCGGTGTCATGGTAGTTGTCCTTTCTGATAATTTTTGCATCCTGGGGACATGTTGCTGACATCATCCGGAATTTCCGATTTCCACATCGTCTTTGCACAATACGATCTGTTCTTCATTGAACTGGCTCAAGCTCGGCCCACCGGCGAAACCGAGCCACCGCGACAGACAGTTGCTTGTAACGGGATGCTGCGCCCTGCATACGCCTCGGCGCAACATGCAATGCAGGGCAAACTGCGGCAAAGTACGGCACGCCCCATTCCCCTTTTGATCTGACCCCGAAGTTGCCACGGAAGCAAACCGGTGTGATAATCCTTCCACCTAGCAGGAGCCCTCAGCCCATGTCTGTCGAGGCGACACTAAGCCCCAAGACCGGTGCGGATGCCCAAGGGCGGCGTCTGGAATCTTGGAAGGAGATTGCAGCCTATCTGGGGCGTGACGTCACAACCGTCCGCCGCTGGGAGAGGCGCGAGGGGCTCCCGGTCCATCGTCTCCTTCATCGCAAGCTCGGTTCGGTCTACGCCTACACAACGGAACTGGATGGATGGCGGCAGGAACGGGCGCCTGCGGCTGCAACCGATGCTCCAGATTCGCGCCCAGTGTCAGGGGCCGTCCGACGTGGGGCTCATGCGCGTACGGCGGCGGCTCTCGCGGCGGCGACGTTGACGCTGGCCGCTGGCCTGATATGGCTTGTGCGCGACCGGACCACCAGACAACCGGCAAGTGCCAACGGGGGCACCCGGTCACTTGCCGTTCTTCCACTGGAAAACTTCTCCGGCAATCCCGAGCAGGACTACCTCTCCGATGGCATGACGGACGCACTGATTGCGCGGCTTTCGGCAATTCACGCCCTGCGTGTGATCTCGCGCACTTCAGCGATGCAATTTAAGGGCACGAGGAAGTCCGTGCCTGCGATTGGGAAGGAACTAAACGTCGATGCGGTCATCGAAGGCTCGGTGCTACGATCGGGGGACAAGATTCGTATCAGTGTTCAGTTGATTCGGGTCGACACGGACGAGCACCTGTGGTCTGGTACGTATGACCGCGAACTGCAGGACGTGCTGGCGCTGCAGAGCGATGTGACCCAGGGCATTGCGCGTCACATTGAGATCGCGGTTACTGGCGAGCAAAGAGGCTCACCCGTTGCCCCCCGTAAGGTGGCACCCGAGGTCTACGAAGCGTACCTGAAGGGCCGTTTTGCGCTGGAGAAGAACAGCCGGGCCGGGCTCGAGGAGGCCCTTCTGCGCTTCCAGGCCGCGGTCGATGCTGACGTCACCTTTGCTCCGGCCTACGCAGGCTTGGCGGCTACTTACTCTGCTCTCGGGCTCGTTTTCTACGGGGAGCCTCCTGGCGAGGCTCGCTCAAAGACACTCGTCGCGGCTCGGAAGGCATTGGAATTGGATCCTGAACTTGCGGAGGCCCGCGCACTGCTTGCAAACGCGCTGCAGAAAGACTGGCACTGGGTGGAAGCGGAGGCCGAGTACAGGCGGGCCATCGAACTGAGCCCCAGCGATGCGGCCGCTCACGCGGGCTTGGCCGATTGGCTACTATGCCAGGGGCGAACTGAGGAAGCGCTGGCCTCGGCCCGACGGGCGCAGGAACTCGACCCGCTGGCATTTGACAGCGCTCAGGTCGGCTGGATTCTCTTTCATGCTCGGCGCTACGATGAGGCCATTCGGGAATTGCGCACTGCGCTGACACTCGAAACTCAGAATCCGATGGGTCTGTGGATTCTTGGCTTTGCGCTTACCGGCGCCGAACAGTTCGATGAAGCGATCCGCACACTGGAGAAAGCCGCTTCCCTGTCGGATCGCAGCCCCGCTGTGCTGGGCGTGCTTGTCCGGGCTTACGCCCGTGGCGGTCGCCGCACCGATGCGCTGCGGGTTCTCGACGAGCTTCACCGGCGGCGACAGCGGGGTTACGTCCCAGCAGCTGCATTCCTCAATGCTTACCTGGGACTCGGTGACACGGAGAAAGCATTTGCATGGCTAGAGCGCGCCGCCGAAGAGCGATCGAACATCATGCAGTTCCTCAAAGTACATCCGTTCTTCGATTCGCTACGCGGCGACCCGCGGTTCGCAGCGTTCCTACGCCGAGCGAACTTTTCACCTTGAGCAATTAGCGGCGGCACCCACGTTAGGCCACAGAGAGTGCCTCTGTATCTCGGAGCGCACTGGTTATCCGTGCGTTTGACGCGCCCGTATAACGGGCAACGTGTATAGATCGCAACCAATTCTGCGCTGTTCATCAGACCGCAGGTGACGCGGGAATCCTGGACGAATGGTCGGCAACTCGGAAACTATCTGCCGCAGCCTCTTCGGCTCTTGCGAACACCCGCACAGACGAAACGTCGCTTCGCGCAGACTGATTCACTTACCGGGAAACCGATGGTAATTCCGTCCTAGTGCGCGAGTTTCTTCTCCATCAGCACCGCCGCCTCCATTGGCTCGTGATAATAACCTGGGCGGCGTCTCGTTTCCCAAATGGGCATTTGCAGCCAAGTGGATTACTTCCGAGTGGCCCGTCACTCGACCGCGATAGGAGAATTGTGGTTTCTTCCTCAACGCTGCGCTGGAGTGCTCCCCCTATCTGCTGTAGACCGCGGCTTTCATTTGATGGACGCCCGTGCTGTCCTGCCCCACTCCTCCCACATCGGAGCGTTCACACCGACCACGAGGAGCCACAGGGTCAGCGATACTTCCCCGAGGCCGGCGGCCAGAATGTAGGGGGACAGATCGTGCGCG
>JBGPJK010000516.1:0-3177 GCA_041485425.1 Terriglobia bacterium
CCCATCCCCAACCGGATTCCATGAAAATTGTGATCCAACCGGGCAGCTCGTGGGAAGGAAATCCAGAGTGAGCGGAAAGATGACGGCAGCGGTCCTCTACGGCAAAGAGGACGTGAAAATCGAAAGAGTGCCGATTCCCCGCGTGGGGGATGGCGAAGTGCTGGTCAAGGTACAAGTGGCGCTGACCTGCGGCACCGACCTGAAGGTTTACCAGCGTGGTTATCATGCGCGCATGATCGTGCCGCCGGCTTTGTTCGGGCACGAACTCGCGGGTGTGATCGACGAGGTCGGTCCTGGGGTGCGTGGTTTCAAGAAGGGGATGCGGGTGGTGGCGCTGAACTCCGCGCCCTGCCAGATGTGCTTCTACTGCTCCAAGCACCAGGAGAACCTCTGCGAAGATTTGCTGTTCAATAATGGCGCCTATGCGGAATACATCCGCATCCCGCGCCGCATCGTCGAAACCAACATGCTGGCGGTCCCGCCCGACGTGACCTACGAAGAAGCTGCCATGGTCGAGCCTCTGGCTTGCGTGCTGCGCGGCTTGCACGAGACCGGCGTGGAAATCGGCGACACCGTAATCGTGATCGGAGGCGGCCCGATTGGCCTGATGTTCGTGCAGGTGGCCAAGGCCACTGGTTGCAACGTCATCTCGGTGGTCAAGCGGGATTCCCAGGTTGATGCGGCCAAGCGCATGGGCGCGCATGAGGTCGTGCAGATCACCAAAGTGAAGGATCCGGTCGAAGCGGTACGGATGCTTTCTCCCGACAAGCGCGGCGGCGACGTGGTGGTCGAAGCGGTCGGCCGTCCGGAAGCGTGGGAGTGGGCTATCGACATGGTGCGCAAGGGCGGCACCGTGAACTTCTTTGGTGGATGCGCTAGTGGTACCAAGGTCCAACTCGACACCAACCGCCTGCACTACTCCGAGGTCACGCTCAAGGCGACGTTCCATCACACACCGGAGACCGTGCGCCGGGCGTTCGCGCTGATTGCGGAGAAGAAAGTCCGCTCGACCGACTACATCACGGGCGAAGCGCCGCTTTCCCGGTTGCAGCAGGTCCTCCGCCACATGCTCAACCGCAACGGCGACATCAAGACGGCCATCATTCCTGGGCATTAAGGGAGTGCGCTCATCGCCACGCGTGGTGTTTGGTGGCCGGTGGGCCGCCGGTGCTACGGGACGGAACTGACCATGTCATCCATTGCCAGCAACGAGTCCCGGGCTTCCTCAGGATGGGAGAATCTTCCGCCGGAGTACGCCATTCCCGAGCGGGCCCCCTCGGAAGCGGAAGCCCGCGACTATTGCCGCCGCCTGGCACGTACGCATTACGAAAACTTTTCGGTTGCGACGTGGTTCCTGCCGGAGCATCTGCGCCAGCACTTCTTCAACGTGTATGCGTACTGCCGCATCTCCGATGACCTGGGCGATGAAGTCGGCGATCCGCGTGCGTCCCTGGGGCTGCTTGACCAGTGGGAAGCAGAGCTGGATGCCTGTTATGCGGGTTCGCCGCGGCATCCGGTGTTCGTGGCGTTGGCGGAGACGGTGCGGACGCTGGACATCCCCAAGCAGCCGTTTTCCGACCTGCTGAAGGCCTTCCGCCAGGACCAGACGGTTACGCGCTACCCGACCTTCGAAGACGTGCTTGGCTATTGCCGTTATTCGGCGAACCCGGTAGGTCACCTGGTGCTTTACTTGTGCGGCTATCGCGATGCCGCGCGCCAGGCTCTGTCCGATTTCACTTGCACTGCTTTGCAGCTGGCAAACTTCTGGCAGGATGTGGGCGTGGACTGCGGCAAGGGCCGCATTTATCTCCCGCTCGAAGACCTGGCCCGCTACCGAGTGAGTGAGGAAGACATTGCTTCCGCAAAGAACACACCAGAGTTCTGCCAGATGATGCGCTTCGAAGTAGAGCGTGCGCGCGACTGGTTCCGCCAGGGCCTGCCGCTGGCGGGGAAAGTGGATCGCGAGCTGGCTATCGATATCGAACTGTTCAGCCGTGGCGGACAGGAAATTCTGAACGCAATTGAGCGCCAGGGATACGCGGTGCTCGGATGCCGTCCCGCCATTTCGAGAACCCGCAAGCTGGCCCTGGTAGCGCGAGCCGCGCTGGGAAAGCTGCTATGAGTACCGCCGTGCAGCCAGCCCCCACCCCATTCGCTCCGACTGAGTCGCAACTGGCGGTTGCCTACTCGGTGTGTCGCAGCATCACGCGTTCGGCTGCCAGGAATTTCTATTACGCGTTCCTGGTATTGCCGCGGCCCAAGCGCCAGGCCTTGTGCGCCGTGTACGCCTTCATGCGGCGCTGTGATGATATCGCCGACGATGCCAACTTGCCGCTGCATGAGCGGCGGCAGAAACTAGTTGATTGGCTCGACGCGCTGCACCGCGCGCAATCCGGCCGCGCAACGGATGATCCGGTCTTGCTGGCCGTCATCGACGCGCAGCGCCGCTACCAGATTCCCGCTGAACTGCTCGACCAGTTGGCGTATGGCACAGCGATGGACGTGCCGGAACAGGCTGAGCCGGCAGCACCCGGACCCGGGGAGGGCGCGGTTCATTACAAGACGTTCGACGATCTTTACCTGTACTGTTATCGCGTCGCATCGGTCGTCGGGCTGGTTTGCATCCGCGTGTTCGGCTACCGCGATCCTTCGGCCGAACCGCTGGCCGAGCGCTTGGGGCTGGCCTTCCAGCTCACCAACATCATTCGCGACGTGAAGGAAGATGCTTCCGTCGGCCGCGTCTACCTTCCGGAAGACGACCTGGCGAAGTTCGGCATTTCGCCCTCCGAGTTAGGTTCCGCCTCCGATTCCGCGCGTTTCCGCGATCTCCTCACCATGGAAGCGGACCGCGCGCGCGAGTACTACCGCGCAGGAGAAGACCTGATTCCACTCATCGACGAAGATAGCCAGCCTGCTCTCTGGGTGCTGGTGAGCATCTACCGCCGACTGCTGGAGAAGATCGCAAGCCGCCAATACGACGTGTTCAGCGGCAAGGTCACTCTCACCGTTCGCGAGAAGCTCGCCGTGCTGGGAAAGGGCTTCCTGAAGCGCCTCACCTGATGACCGAGCGCTGGACACAAGCTCCCAAGGTGGCGGTCGTCGGAGGCGGCCTGGCCGGACTCGCCGCCGGGTGTGCGCTCGCCGACAGCGGCTTTCGCGTGACTCTTTTTGAGCGCC
>JBGPJK010000517.1:0-3174 GCA_041485425.1 Terriglobia bacterium
CGTACTCCATGATGTTGTCCATGAAGCCGTCGCGCTCGAAGATGTCATTGACGATGCCCAACTCTTTCGCCTCTTCGAACGAGAAGGTATTCCCGGTCACCATGAGTTCGATGGCCTTGCTCTTGCCCACCATGCGCGACAGCCGTTGCGTCCCGCCGGTACCGGGGAGCACGCCCAGGTTCACTTCCGGCAGACCGATTTTGCCGGCGTCCTTGCGCGCAATGCGGATGTCCGCCGCCATAGCGATTTCGAGGCCGCCACCGACGCAGTGGCCGTTCACAGCCGCGATTACCAGCTTGGGCGTGTGTTCCAGGCGCAGCAGCATCTCGTTGGCATGCAGGCAGAAGTAGTACTTGAAGGTGGGATCGACGCTGGCCAACATCTTGATGTTGGCGCCGGCGGAGAAAAACTTTTCGCCCGAGCCGGTGAGCACGATGACATACACGTTGTTGTCCATGCGGGCCTTGAGGATGGCTTCATCGAGCTGGCGGTTCATCTCGTAGGTGTAGGTGTTGGCTGGAGGATCGAACATCTCGATCACCGCCACGCCGGCATCGGTACGATAGTTGATGAGTTGCCTGGTGCTTTCGCCGGCAGCCGGCTGCACTGTAGTTGCCATGGTCAGAACTCCTTTTTGCGATGTTTAATCTGAATTCAGTTCGCTGATCGCTTCTTCTGCGCCTTACCCGAGGCGCAGATGCCCTGCAAGAAAATGTTCCCCATCTCGCCTGCCAGCTCTTTCGCATCGGCGTCCACCCGGGGATTGTGCCAGGTATAAATCCAGTTCATCATGCCGAACAGGCTGAGCACGGCGAGGCGACTGGAGAATTCTAGTCGATTTGCCCGCTTCAGGTTGTCCAGCAGATCGATGCAGACGCGGTAATACTCGCGCTTGAGGGCGGCGATCTCCGCAGCGAAACTGTTCTTCAACACGTCGTCCTCGTGCGAGAGCACCTTCATGGCTTTCTGGTTGGCGAGAAAATACTCAAGGTGATTGAGGATGAATACGCGAATGCGCTGCTCGGGGTTGGAGACGTCGTTCAGCCGCTCGCGGAGGCGCTCCACGATGGTGGTAAAGGTGTGCTTCTGGATGAGGTAAAGCAACTTTTCTTTGGACTCGAAATAGTAGTAGAGGCCGGCCAACGACATGCCACTCGACCGCGACAAGTCACGCATGGAGGCGCCTTCATAGCCCTTTTCGTAGAAGACGTCGGTGGCATGGGTGAGGATCTTGGCCAGGCGGCGGTCGAAACGAGTCTCCGACGGCAGCGCGGTGCGGCGGCGGTGCGAGACCCGGGACGGAGCTGGGGAGGCGGAGGCCATAGTTCGAACGTTCGTTCTAATTATACCCTAGTGTGACAGGCGTCACAAGAGGGCGAGCGCCGACGGGACGCCGGGCAATCGGGCAGACATGGTGCTCAAGGGGTTGGACATGGCTTTGCCCTGGACGTTTCTCTCCCCACTTGCGTTGCCCGGACTGCGACGTGGCCGGCGGGACGGCGGCGCTACGGCTTGCTTCAGTTCCGGATATCGGACTGCAAGCGCTCGACTTCGGCTTTCAGATCGGCGGTGAGCGGCAACAGGGGGAGGCGGACGGTACCGCCGAAGTACCCGTTGAAATCCATGGCGTACTTCACGCCGGAAATGCCGAACTCCCCGACGACCCGTTGGGCGGCCTTGGCGATGCGCTCCTGCTTCAGACGTGCCAGTGCGATGTCGCCTTCTTTCCAGGCGGCATAGATTTCGTAGCAGGCGGTCGGAGCCGGATCGGCAAAGGCGAGGATCGCACCCACAGCGCCAACCTGCAGCGAGGGTTCGAGTTTCTGCGCGGCGCCCACCAGCACCTGGAAGCCAACTTCTTTCTGCCGCGTTTTCAACCCGCCCACCACGCTCACCGCCGCAGACGACACCTTCGGTGCGCCTGTGGCCGCGGCAATCGTCACCAGTTCCCTGCCCTGTCCGTTGCCTTCGGTGGCGGTTTTCAGCATGCGCGGCGTCACCGCCGCGAGAGTCTCGGTCACCGTGGCGCTGCGTTTTACGTGACGGGTGCCTTCCACCATCTTGCGAACTTTCTCCACGTCGCCGCTCGACTCCTTGATCGCGATCAGGTTGGGATGGCCGGCGAGTTCGATCACTAGTTCGACGGGAATGTCGTACCCGGTGGCTTGGGGAAAGTTGTAGATCACGATGGGCAGCGGCGAGCGGTCCGCCACCATGCGGTAGAAGGCCAGCAGGTTGGCGGGCTGCATCTGCTTCTTGTAGTAGTGCGGGGTGCGCACCATGGCTGCGTCGTAGCCGAGATCGGCTGCGTATTCGGTCAGCTTCAAGGTCTCGATGGCAGACTCAATCCCGGTGCCCGCAATCAGGACTTTATCAGGGGCTGCCGCTGCCCGCGCCGTCTTCAATACCTGGCGCCGCTCTTCATCGGAAAGCAGGATGGCTTCTCCGGTCGAGCCCAGCACCACAATGCCTGCCACGGGAGTCTTGGAGTAGCGCTCGACGTTGGCTTCGAGCTTTTTGAAGTAAACGTTTCCCTCGGGATAGAAGGGCGTGGTGATGGGAGGAAAAATGCCGTGAAGCAGCATGCGATAGCCCTCAGACTACTTAGATAGCTTACCAGTTTGTGTGCTGGCGATAAATTGTCATCCTGAGCGGAGGAGAGCGATTCGCTTTGGCGAATCGCTCTGCGGAGTCGAAGGACCCCGCGATGGCACGCAGCAAGATGATTGGGGAAACGAGTTCCCACGTTGCTTTCGACCGGATCGGGGAGGACTTCTTGAGGCGGTGTTGCCGGGACCGAGGAACACAAGGTTCCTTCGACTGCGTGGTCGTTCGCTTTGCGAACGACCACTTCGCTCAGGATGACAAGAGGTTAGCGGCGGGTTCTGGTCACGCGCTCCGCGTGCAGATGCTGCAGGGCCTGCACTCGCACTTCTCCGCGTTGCAGCGCGGCGATGCCTTCGGCGGCGGCGCGGGCGGCGGAAAGCGTGGTGATCGTGGGAATGCGGGCGTTGACGGCGGCGCGGCGGATGGCCTTCTCGTCGAACCAGGGTTCCAGCCCGGTGGGTGTGTTGACGATGAGCTGGATGCGATCGCCCTTAATGAGGTCCACCACGTTGGGCCGACCTTCTTTCACTTTGTAAACCCGCTCGACGGCCATGCCCTTGGCTTCCA
>JBGPJK010000518.1:0-3172 GCA_041485425.1 Terriglobia bacterium
CATTGAGAAACGCCCCCGCCATATTCTGGTTCGAATCCACCGGAACCAGCGGCGACAAAACCGTACCCACGCGCGGACGGGGACTGGCCGGGTCCTGGTCAAGCCAGTTCAGGTCGGTGTTGAACCAGATGCGATTTCCATCCGAGGATGTATGCGAGACGCGCCACAGACCGTGACCACGGGCGTAAGCCGTACGATCATCACTGAATCCCAGCCGTTCTCCCTCCACGGTAAGACGTGATGCCCAGTTGCCCCCCAGCGGTATGGGGGTGGAAAACGCAGCGCCTCCGCTCGCATCGTTACCACCGTGAAGCTCCAAGGTCCTCTCCTTGGACGCCGTATCCTTGTGGATGACCTGGATGACGCCAACGAACGACGTCGCACCGTAGGTGACCGGCGCTGGGCCCCGAAGGACTTCGATGCGATCGATGTCGCTGAGACTGAGAGAAGTCAATGCCGGGTTGAAAGTCCCTCCCCAGGGAACGCCATCGACCACCAGGAGAAACGCGTCGAACTCTTTCAGACCCCAGAATTCCGGCACGGAACTGGCCGGTCCTGCGTCTCCGCCCGGCGCTATCGCTACGCCGGTAGCGAACGCCAGTGCGCTGCGCAGGTCGGTGGCGCCGCGTGCGCTCAACTCATCTCCGGTGAACACCTCGACGGCGGCCGGGACTTTGCCAGGATCCTCAGGCAGCCGGGTGGCAGTCACTTCCACACGTTCCTGAACGGGCGGCAACTTTTGCTGCGGAGTGGTGGTGGGACCGGGAGTGTTCTGTGCAGCAGCGTATGAAAACAGCACACTCAGGAGGATCGCCATGCGAAATTTCATGCCAGCAGCGTAGCGGCAGCATCTCGGCTACTACCAGACTAGTAGGAAAAACCGGGTGAGCGGGAATCCAAAGTGGAAAAAGAGTGTAAGCTACTCGACCACATGGTGCGTTGGCTCGACAACCCGCTCTTCCGGCGGCATCAACTCGGTCCGCTGGAGTTGCATCTTCTGGGTGTCGTGTGCAGGCGCAGCCACGCCACGGTTCGCGAGTTGCTGGAAGAGAACGAGATCGATGCCGCTTACACCACGGTGATGACGACCCTGGATCGTCTCTTCAAGAAGGGGCTTCTCGACCGTGCGCCGGACGGACGAGGTCATGCCTTTCGCTACCGTCTGAAAAACACACAGCAGGATCTCTACCGCACAGTTCTGGGTCCTGACCTCAAGCAATTGCTGGCGTCGGCTGCGGATCCATCCTTGCCGGTTTCCTTTCTTGTGGACACCGTCGCCGAACATGACACCGCATTGCTCGATGAACTGACGCGCGCCGTGAACCGGAAGCAGCGCGAGCTGCGCAGGAAAGGAAAGCCATGACGTACATGGTTCGAGGAGCAGCCGTTTCGCTCGGCATCTTCTTCCTGACCTATTGCGCTTTGTCGGGATCGGTTGCGTTGGGGTGGAATGCGATTCGAACCAGGGCCACTTCACTGCGCGCTTCCCAACTGTTTGCATTGCGAATGCTGCCATTCGCCGCCACCCTTGGCATTGCGTGCCTGCTCACGATCCCATCCTTCATTTGGCTGGAGCCGGACTTGGATACGGAGACCTTGGGATTGTGGGGCGCAACGGCTGTCCTGGGCGGGGTTGCGGTAATTCTCTTTGGGCTAGCAAATACAATCCCTGCCTGGCTGAGGACAACGCGGTTCGTTGCCGGGTGCGCAAGGAGTTCCCCGCGGTGGAAGATCGACTCCAGTACCGAAGCGATCGCAGTGAGTAGTGAAGCGCCGGGCCTGCTGGTCGCCGGCGTATTCCGGCCGAAAATCCTGATCTCCAGGAAGGCCGGAGAGTTGCTCGACGCGGGCGAGTTCCAGGCGGCGATCCGGCACGAACTGTTCCACGTCCAACACCACGACAATCTTAAGAAATTGCTGCTCCGCTTCTGCGCTTTCCCGTTCCTGGGACCGCTGGACCGCCATTGGATCCACGCAGCGGAAATCGAAGCCGACGATGCGGCGGCGAGCGACCCGCAAACGGCGGTGGACCTTGCATCTGCCCTTATCAAGATGGCTCGTGAAATGCCGCGCGTGCCCACCACAACTATCGTGATGGCATTGGTTTCGAATCAAGGCGACATTCTTGCCAACCGCGTGCAGAGATTACTCAACTGGCAGCCTCGCGTGAGTACCGGAACAGCGACGTTGCGGCCGATGTTCATGGCCGCAATCATGGCGCTGGCGGCCTTGGGGTTTCATTACGGCTGGGTCCTCACCCGTACGCACGAACTCACCGAACTTCTGGTTCGCTGACCGTCTCGGTTTCTTGGACGGGTCTGAATCTCCATATCGCCGACTACGCCCCCCGCGCCGCCGTCCCAATTTGGCAACATCCAACAAATTTTCCTGCCCATGTCACAGACAAAACCGTTGACAACTTCTACTCTAATCCTGCGCCCAGTGCGCGCAAGTTTGTGGTGTCTCTATAAGCTTGTTTACTGACTTGGAAACAAATGCTGCCCGTTACCACCCGTCAAAGTTGCCCTCGCAGTACACTCCCGATTCTCCAGGTAACCTTGGGTTACTGGCCAGTATCCCGGGCTTATGTTGTTGATCCTGCGTTGGCGGAGGGGGAGGGGGGTCTGCAACAGCAGCCAGCCGGAGTTATTACCGAATCGGTTACTGAAGGCGCGTCTGTCGCTAATTGCCAACCGCCAATGGCCAAGCGCCAATCACGGTGCTATATTTCCCGGTCTGCGATTCCCTCTGTGAGGCGCCCATGACCCGCGACGAAATCATCGCCAAATACAAGCAGTACCTGTTTCCTTCCGTCTCCACCTACTTCACCGACCCGCTGGTGACCGATCACGCCAGCATGCAGTACCTGTGGGACACCGAAGGGAAAAAGTACCTGGATTTCTTCGGCGGCATCGTGACCATCTCGGTAGGGCACTCGAACCCGCGCGTCACCACCAAGATCAAGGCGCAGATTGACAAGATCCAGCACGCTTCCACGGTGCTGCCCAACGAAGCCATCGTCGCGCTGGCGGAGAAGCTGGCGAAGATCGCGCCTGGCGAGATCAGCAAAACCTATTTCACCAACAGCGGCACCGAGGCGAACGAGACCGCCGTCCAGTTCGCCCGCATGCACACCGGGCACTTCGAGATTGTGGCTTTGCGCCACGGCTAC
>JBGPJK010000519.1:0-3171 GCA_041485425.1 Terriglobia bacterium
CGGTGGAGGAGTGCTACACGATGGCGCAGGACGCGTTCGAGCTCGCCGAACAGTTCCAGACCCCGGTCTTCGTCATGATCGACCTCGATCTGGGCATGAACAACTGGATGGCGGATGCGTTCCAGTACCCCACCAAGCCAATCAAGCGCGGCAAGGTGCTGACTGCGGCGGACCTCGAGCGCCTAGGTGGTTTTGCGCGCTACAAAGACGTGGACGGCGATGGCGTGGGTTACCGCACGTTGCCCGGCACCAACCACCCGCAGGCGGCTTATTTCACGCGCGGCAGCGGGCATAACCAAAAAGCGCAGTACACCGAGCGTGAGGACGATTATGTTAACAACATGGACCGCCTCGCGCATAAGTTTGAGACCATGCGCGTACACGTGCCGAAAGTGGAGGTCGACTACAACCCCAAGGCAAACGTCGGCTTCGTGGCGTTCGGCACATCCCATTACGCCGTGGAGGAAAGCCGCGACCAATTGAAAGCCGAATACGGAATCGAAACCAGCTATTTGCGGCTGAAGGCTTACCCGTTCACGCAGGACTTGCTGGATTTCATCCACCGGCACGACCGCGTCTATGTGGTTGAACAGAACCGTGACGCGCAGATGCTCGGCCTGATGCGGCTGGAGTACGGCGCCAGCGAGATCGCAAAATTGAGAAGCATGAGATATTACGGCGGCCTGCCACTAGATGCGCGGACCGTCACCGACGACATCGTTCGTCAGGAGGGGAAATGAGTACCACAGTAACCCCACCGCCCAAGAAGGTGAATCGCATCGGACTCGAGGTCCTGAGTTACAAAGGCGCGAAGACTACGCTGTGCGCGGGCTGCGGGCATAATGCCATCTCAGAGCGCATTATCGAATGCTTTTACGAGCTGGGTGTGCAGCCCTGGAATGTGGCGAAATTTTCGGGCATCGGCTGCTCGTCGAAATCGCCGGCATACTTTTTGGGGCTGTCGCACGGTTTCAACGGAGTCCACGGGCGAATGCCGTCGATCGCTACCGGCGCCATGCTCGCCAATCGCACTGTTCTAGGAATAGGCGTCACAGGCGATGGCGATACAGCATCCATCGGCATGGGCCAGTTCATGCATCTGCTGCGCCGCAATCTCCCGTTTATTTACATCATCGAAGACAACGGCGTATACGGGCTCACGAAGGGACAGTTTTCGGCCACGGCGGATTTAGGCTCGAAACTGAAGACCGGCGTCATCAACGATCTTCCTCCATTCGACTGCTGCGCTTTGGCTCTGCGGTGCGGCGCAACTTTTGTGGCGCGGTCGTTTTCCGGCGACAAGAAACAGCTCCAGGCCATTCTGAAGACGGCCATCGCCCATAACGGGCTTTCGGTGATTGATGTGATCTCGCCCTGCACCACATTCAACGACCACGAAGGCTCCACCAAGAGTTACAGCTACATCAAGGAGCACGACGAGATCCTGAACGAGCTGGATTTCGTTCCGTATTATGACGACATCTCGGTCGAGATCGATGAAGGCGAGGTGAAGGAGATCGAGTTGCACGACGGCTCGAGACTCCGCATAAAGAAACTGGGCCGCGATTACGATCCGAGCAACCAGTTCGATGCCCTGAAAGCCATGGACGAGGCGGAGAAGAAGGGCGAAGTGTTGACCGGCGTTTTCTACGTGGACACCAAGAAGCCCAACTTCATGGAAATGTTGAACATGGAAGATGCGCCACTGGCCACCTTGCCCGAATCGAAGGTTCGGCCCCCGAAAGAAGTGCTCGACCAGGTGATGGAAGAACTGCGCTAGCTCGGTCACTGCAGGAAGCCGTGCATGGCATACTGGTCCGTAATAGTGGGTGATTGACTATCCTTTGCCGGACCGACGCATGGCAAAATCCACGGTCTCTCCCGAAACGGAAGTCATCAATCGCGCGGAGCTCACGCCGCTCTATCGCGTGGTGCTCCTCGACGATGACGACCATACCTATGACTACGTCATCGAAATGCTGCAGAAGATCTTCATCATTTCGCTCGATCAGGCCTACCGTCATGCCGAGGAGGTGGATACATGCGGTCGCACCGTCCTGATCACCTGTGAGCTGCCGGAGGCGGAATTCGCGCGCGACCAGATCCATGCCTACGGCCCGGACTGGCGCCTCCCGCGGTCAAAGGGCTCCATGTCCGCGATCGTGGAGCCGGCTGGCTGCGGCAATTCTAATTAAGAGCGGCTGCTATGATAAACAGATGAGTTACCCTGGATTTGTTTTGGTCTTGGTGGGTGCCGCGTGCCTTTCCGCGCAGACGCCCGCGCCTAGCCAGTCGCCCGCCACTCCGCCGGCACGAGTCGTCATTACCCCGGCCAATCCGGCTACCACCGTTAGCGTTCCGCCCGATAAGGTGGTTCTCACGGTCGGCGAGCAGAGGATGACGGCCGGCGAGTTCGATCGATTAATTGACGCACTGCCGGAGCAGGTCCGCGCGGCGGCGCGAGGCCCGAACAAACGGCAATTCGCCGAAAACCTGATCCGCATCAAGATTCTGTCACAGGAAGCACGCAAGCGGAAAATGGACGAAACGCCGGCCGTGCAGCAACAGATCGAGCTCCAGAAGGATAACCTGCTGGCCAACGCCCTGTTCGTGGACATGACTGCCAATGTCAAGGTCGACGAAGCGACGGAACGCCAATACTACGAGCAGCACAAGTCGGAGTTCGAGACGGTACACGCGCGGCACATCCTCATTCGCATGAAGGGATCGCCTCTCACTCAGCGCACTGGAAAGGCGGAACTGACCGGGGAAGAAGCTCTGGCCAAGGCGCAGGAACTGCGGAAGCAGCTACTGGCTGGCGGCGATTTCGCCGCGCTCGCCAAGACCGAATCGGACGATACCGGATCGGGCGCGAACGGTGGAGATCTGGGTTCGTTCAAACATGGCCAGATGGTGGCCGAGTTCGATCAGGCGGCGTTCAGTATGCCCGTTGGCCAGGTCAGCGAGCCGGTCAAGACCCGTTACGGATACCACCTGATAAAAGTCGAACAGCACGATACCAAGTCTTTCGATGAAGTGAAGTCCGATCTGGAAAAGAAAATGCGCCCGGAACTCGCGCGCAGCGCCGTGGAGAACCTCCGCCGGCAAACGCCAGTGATCCTGGACGACGCCTTCTTTGGTCCAGCGCCAGTCCCACCGCACTTGGCCAAG
>JBGPJK010000520.1:0-3160 GCA_041485425.1 Terriglobia bacterium
GAGCGTGCCGTGTAAGTTTCTGCCACGCGTAGCTGGGAAGCAGCCGGAATCCGTAAGCCAATTCTTGGCGAAAGCTCGGTCGAAGACCGACGTCAGACAAAGGTTCCAGGACCGACGGAGTTTTCAAGTCACCAGGCATAGGTGAAACCAGGTTCTCGATCTCGCCCAGTCTTCCCGGCCAGAATCTGCGACCGGTTCGGGCCTCCCGGTGAGGACTTAACACTGCTTTGCTCCTGCTCGATCGTAAATAGAACCGCCGTATACGCAACAGCGAAGTACGGAAAATACTGATAGGCCTCCGGAGCAAACAGCGCACCTACCAGAAAGCCAACCAGCGAACTGTGCAAAGCGCCAGCAAACAGTTGCACCTCGGGATCAGGATCTCCCAGTCGCCTTAGCTGTCTGAGATTGGAGAATCCCCGCCAGAAGAACATGAGATAGAGAATCAGGCAGGGAATGCCGCCTTCGACCGCAATCTGCAGGTAGGTGACGTGCACGTCTCGCCAGACTCCCGAGTAAGTTGAGAAGTTGTGCAATCCCATTCCAAGAATGGGGTAGCGCTCGATCCCTTCAAGACTACGGGAAATGAGAATGCGCCGCTGCTCGTAAGATCCGTACGCGCTGCTCTGTGAATTCGTATCCAATCCTTCGCCAGACATGGCCAGCAGTCGATCCTTAAGCTGGCCGCCAACCGCAATTCCGACGACGATCGCAATCAGAGCCGCCGCTCCAATCAAATACAAACGCCGCCCCTTGATACCGAAATGCCACAGGCTAACTGCTCCGGCCACGAGGAAGGTGATGAAAGCTCCGCGGGAGGCCGTCAGAAACAAGGCACTAATCATAAGGAGCAGAGAAACCGTCCACGCCGCCTTGCGCAGGATGCTGTGTGTCCTCAGCAGAAACGCCAGACAGAAAGGAAGCGACAGAACGATGGCGAATGCCAGGTCATTGGGATTCGAGTAGATACCGCCCAGAACACCGTCAAGCCTCGGATGGGAGGCTCCCTTTACCATCGAGACAATCGAGATGACCGCCACGGAAGCGGTTTGAATGAAGAGGACGCGGCGAAGCCTTGCGAGACTCGTGACCGCAACGAAGGTGAGTACCCATGCCACGAAAACCTTGGCGAAGTCCAAGGCACGGAAAAAAGCGCCACCCTTCCACACCGGAGAGAACGCTGCTGAAACGAAAAATAGCCCAATCAAAAGCAGCAAATACACAGCTTCTCTGGGAAGGTCTCGAAGACCGCGTTTGGACCGGCCTAAACTCAGCAGCAGTCCCATGATCGCGAACACCCCGGAAATCTTGGCCAGCGGCACGGAATGCAAACCGGGAATCCAGTCTTCAGGCCGGGCGCAATAGACCAAATAGAAAACTGCCAGCCAGAAGTACGCACCCTTCAACGGCTCTGACTTTGGCAGGGAATCACGGGACGGCGTCAACGTTTCCGCGGCTGCCGCGTAGCGATCACGCCAAGCTGCTCCCTTCACCGGAGCAGTTCGAAGTTTGTTGTTTGCAAACACCGTTTCCTCAGGCGCCTTACCCGTGAACGTCGGCCACGTGCGCGCACGCGACATCGCGTGATCTCTCTAGCGATGCATTCCGCACCAGCGTTTCGAGCACTTCACCAAATTTGTCCCCGATCGCCTCCCAATCATACTTGGCAGCGAGTGCTGCAGCGGCCTGCTCATAGCGACGACGGAGTTCCACGTTTTGAAGGAGCATGGTGACAGCTCCGACGAATGCGTCCGGATCGTCCGCCAGCAGGATGTCCTGATCGTGATGCACGTCGAGACCCTCGGCCCCAACTGATGACGAAACCACGGCCTTGCCCGCGGCCATCGCTTCGTAAATCTTGAGTCGCGTCCCGCCGCCCACGCGCAAGGGCACCACTACAACGGCGGCCTCCCGTAAGTGATCCACGACCGAAGGCACTGATCCGGTAACTTCGACCGAACTCGACGCCAGCCTCTGGACTCGGCGGACCGGGTTGCGGCCTACGATGCGGAATCGCGCCGTGGGAACTTTGGCCTGAATCGACGGCCAGATTTCGCGGCAGAAGTACTCCACCGCATCGATATTCGGCTCCCAATCCATCGCGCCTACAAAGAGCACCAACGGCGCGACCGCTCCGGGACATGGGTGAGGCCGGTATTGCTGCAGGTCCACACCGGTTGGCACAACCGTGATCCGCGAAGGATCCTTCCAAGCCCCCATCAATTGCCGATCATGTTCCGAGACTGCGATGACGTGGTGGAACTTCCGCACCATGCTTTGTTCGTAGCTCAGCATCTTCTCGAATTCCACTCGATACAAGAGCTGTCGCGCCGGATTTGACTTGGTCAGAGCATGTCGCCGCCAGATCTCACTCTCCACATTGTGCTGAAAGAGGGCCGTACGAATCCCGAGGCGGCTGGGAAAATTCACTGCCGCATCGAGAAAGTCACAGACCGCAACATCAAATCGCCCCTCCTGGAACCAGGTCGCCAGTCTCTCCTGAACCGGAACCGACTTGAATCGGCTTACAGCATACGGAGCCTTCACCGGCAGCCTGCGAAGATAGTCCACTCCACGCCTCAGCCAAGTGGGTCCGCGTTTCCAGGTACAGAGGCAGACCGCCCCCGGAAACTGACGCGTGAGTTCTTTCTCGTATTCAGCATCGGGCTCGCCGCCGTAGTACGAGAAAAAGATCAGTTCGTGGCGCGAGGCCAATTGACGAAGGATGTGGTAAGAACGGATATTGCCGCCACTATGAGCGGGCAGAATCTTATCCGCCTTGACCCAGAGGATTCTCAACCGGCGTTCCCCAAACTTGCCCAACGCAGGATTTCCATCATCCCCTCGACCTTCAACGGGTCCATGCAGCCCTGCGTCCGGAAACAAAGTTGGCGAACGCCACGACAGCCGCGGTATTGAGCACGACGAAAGTGAACGCCGCGTCCGCCATGCGGGCCACTGGACCTTTCTTCAGTTTCGCAATCGCCAGGAAACTCAACCCGTAGAAAACCACCTGCAGAACCAACGCGACGCGGTATACAGGCGCTCGAAGAACTAGTGATGCAACCAGAATCGCGGCCAGCGCGAAGGGCACTACCATTCTCAGCAGCTTGTGACTGATAAACTCAAAACGAATCGGATTGGCGCCACTTAATAGCCA
>JBGPJK010000521.1:0-3158 GCA_041485425.1 Terriglobia bacterium
CCCGCTTGGCGGCCTGCCCGATGTCTGGTGTTCCGGGGCGCGTTTGCGCTCCCTGTCAACTAATACTCAGGTGAGTTGGAAGATGTGCAGCTTTGTTTGGCCGGGTTGGACGGAGGCGGAGATGAGGTTCGCGAGGCAACGAGTCGCGCGCGTGCTGGAGAAGGCGATGAGCGATACTGGCTGGCCGCGGATCACAGCGCCCTGCTCCGTATATCGCAGCCAGCTCCGCCAACCGGAGATTGCAACTCAGATCGCGAATTTCACAGGCCGACTCCACACTGCTTCGTCATTACGAACAGTCCTGCTCCTGATTTGGTGTAAACTCAGTCGATCCGGGGAGTAATTGCTGGATTGCTGCTCCCGTGTGTTTCCGCTGCCTTGGACGAAAGGCGCGAGGGTGCGCCTCAGGAGACGAATTACATGAATACGAATGAACTTTGCGAACAATTATTGAGTTCTTGCGCAGGCGGGATGTCCGCGCTCCGAGCGATTGTGAAGCTGGTGCCGGCTGGTGGGGATGGGGATAAGGTTTCGCCTCCGACCCATGAAGGCGGGCGGTATGCATTTGAAGAACGTGTCGTGGATGGGCGTAGCGACGTGAAGACCGTCCTCCTCGACTCCGTGCAATCGCAGGCCAACAGACTTGAAGATGCCCTGCTTACAGCTATCCGGGCCGGAGATATTCGGATTCCTCTTCTTCAGATGGACATTCCTGGACACCAGACGATCACTTCCCTGAGTGCGCCGCATCGTGTACACGATGCGATATTCCGGGATTGCCAGTACAAGGGCACGCGTTTTCGCGATTCGGAGATTGGCAAAGAGATGGTTGAGGCGCGCGCCTGGAACGCGACGGGTATGTTCCGGCTCTGTCCCACCGCTCTGCTGTTTGGTACTTGGGATTCGCAGAGCGGCGCAGGAGTCAATAGTGCCAAGTTCGCGCGTGCTCTGGTCTCCGAAATCATTGGCTTCGATGCGGTGCTCGGTAAGCGGACGTCGTCGCGCATCGATCCGTTGGGCATCAAGGCAATGCCAGGCACAATCTATGAAAGCAAGACGGAACAGTGGACGCTCGACGCATCGAAAGCAGTAAAGTCAAAGGATAGGCCTCAGCTTTTTAAGTCGAAGGGAACACCAGCCGAGATTAACCACGGCAATATCCCGCCGACTATATCCGATGGCGGCGTGACGTTCCGCGAAGCGCGGCAGACAGCCGTATTGTCGTTCGCCCAGATCCGAAAACTGCGGTTCCCCGTGAAGGGCACAGAATCGCCCGAAGTGAATGCAGTCGGCCGCGCCGTGGTGGCTGCGCTGGGTATTCTGGCGCTTGCGTTGCAACTGAAAGAAGGCTACCAGCTACGCTCGCGATGCCACCTGATACCGGCGACGGATCCGGAATTTGAGTGGCTGGGTGCCATCGCTTCGGACAAGACGAAATCTCACATCGACGCCAAAACAGCGAGGGAAGCATTCAACGCTCTCTATCAAGATGCGAAGCGTGCAGGCCTCGACTGGCGGGAAGAGCCGATTACTCTTACGCCCGAAGAGAAGCTTGTGAAGCTGGTCCAGATGAGCGACCAGTCC
The DNA here is from genome assembly GCA_041485425.1 of Terriglobia bacterium. Taxonomy (GTDB): domain Bacteria; phylum Acidobacteriota; class Terriglobia; order Terriglobales; family Acidobacteriaceae; genus JAIQET01. Next base: position 1,585 of record JBGPJK010000521.1, read on the forward strand.
ACGGATGTCGAGGAGTAGAGCCCGTGCTTGCAATTGAAGTGGAGTACTTGATGGGGCGTTCGTATGCGACCGATTTCCGCGACGACACGGCGCCCGAGTGGCCTCCGCATCCGGACCGGCTCTTCGAAGCGCTGGTCGCGGCGCACCACGATACCTTCTCGGAAGACGGCGAGAATTCCGTATTGCGATGGCTGGAGACGCTGGGTGCTCCACAAATCGCCGCTGGCGAGATGGGCCATGCCGCTTCGGTAGTGAACTTCGTTCCCACTAACTACAACGGAAAGTCGGGGAGCCCGCACCCGGATCAGAGAGGGAGGCAGCCAAGGACGTTTCCAGTGCAATCACCGTCTTCGCCAGTGGTGCATTTTGTGTGGCCGGAAGCCGACGCCGACGAGGCAATTCGCGATAAGCTTGGGAGCCTGCTGGCGCGCGTGCCTTCGCTCGGGCGTGCGTGTTCGCTGGTGCGGATGAGGTTGAGTGAGCCTGCGGATCGTCCCGCCTGGGCGCCGGATCCGGAAGGCGAAGAGGTGCTGCGCGTGTTTGGCGAAGGCCGACTCGACGAACTCGAGACTCTGTACAAACTGGGGCAACGGCCATCGCTCGCGCCCCAGATGCGTTACGGCCGAGCCCGCATGGAAACGCCGGTATCTGAAAGCTGCTTCGGAGAGATGATCGTGTTGCGTCGCTTGGAGGGGCGGGGCCTTTCGATAGAGGCCGCACTGACCCTGACTTCGGCACTACGGACGGCGCTGATGAAATTGTCGGCACATGATCCAGCTTTGTGCGCGTTTTTCAGCGGCCATGGCGCGGAGACACATTGCGCTTTTGCCGCCCTGCCATTCGTGGGACATGAGTACTCGGATGGCCGTCTGATGGGAGTGGCCGTGGTGTTGCCGCGAACGATTGGTACGGCACAGCGGCGTAAGGTTCTGCGGGCATGCGCATCGATTGAGAAACTCTATGTGAAAGATGAAACTGCGTTCTGGGAAGTCGAGTTATGCGGGCTCGATATTCCGCAGCGCTCGCTTCGTCCTCAGGTCTGGCGCGGTCCGTCGGCGGCCTGGGCCTCAGTGACCCCAATCCTTCTGGACCGTTTTCCGAAAAAGAATTTACCGGTCGAGGAGATCCTTGCCATCGCATGCGAACGCGCCGGACTTCCCCGGCCAGTTGAGATTGTGCACGGTCCGTTTTCCGGGATTCACGGTGTATCACCAGTGAGTGAGTTCCGTTTGCTGCGGAGCAAAGACCAGAAGCCCCGTTGGGGCGTACATGCGAAGGTCCGGTTTGAAGAGCCGGTCCGCGGCCCGATTCTGCTGGGCGCAGGGCGCTTTTTCGGCCTGGGGCTTTTAAGGCCCTGGACGTGGCACGAGGAGGATCAGGTTGACGATTGACTCATTCTCATCCTTCTACAGCGCCATTCACGGCCACCCACCCTTTGTGTGGCAGCAGGAGCTATTGAAGAGGGTTGTCGCAGAGGGTTGGCCTGCCACAATCGCGATGCCTACGAGTTCCGGAAAGACATCGGCGATTGATGTGGCTGTTTTTCATCTTGCACTTGAGGCCGGGAAGGGCGC
>JBGPJK010000522.1:0-3153 GCA_041485425.1 Terriglobia bacterium
GATCGAGGCGCTGGAGCGGGGCATGCTGTGTCTGGCAGATCACGCACTGAGCAGCTTTGAATTGTGGCGCGCGGCGGCTGCCACCGGAGCGCAGTTGTTGTGGCGCGGCAAGAAGAACCTGGTTCTGCCGGTCGAACGCTCGTGTTCCGACGGCTCGTACTTGAGCACAATCCATCCCGGCGCCAAAGCGGGCGGCGCGAGCGCACCCGGCATCGCGGTGCGGGTCATCGATTACCGGCTGCCGGCTTCCACCGACTCCCAGACGCGCTATCGACTGATGACCACACTGCTCGATCCAAAGAGCGCCCCGGCCGAGGAGTTGGCGGCGTTGTATCACGAGTGCTGGGAGACCAGGAGTACTCTGGACGAGTTCACGACGCAGCTGACAGGGGCCCAAGTCGTACTGCGCAGCAAGACCCCGGAGCTGGTCAAGCAGGAGTTCTACGGCTTGTGGCTGGCGCATTTCGCCATTCGCACTTTGATTCACGATGCCACTATGGATCAGGATGGCGAGCGCATGCGCGTGAAAACGAACGTTCGAATCCGGATTGTCATTAAATAAACAGTATCGCACCAGGTTAAACAGTATTGCAGCATGGCCCGATCGGGCGAAAGCAGATAGCCGGTCTCGTCTTCGGTTTTCATTAAAGAGCAGCTAAACGAGGAAGAATCATCGTTTTGTTGTATTTATGCAACATGCTGCGAGTAGATGACTGCTTTAGTGTGGATCATCGTTGACCATTCCGGAGAATCTTGGCTAATATTTGTTCGCATATGACTGAGAAACATGAAATTGCGACAACATTCGAATGCAAGTTGCAGCAACCCTGGAGATGGGCTGGTGCAATGCTGTTGGCATTATCGGCGTGCGCGAGCGTTCCCGAGCAGTCGGCCGCTCCGCTTGACAAGCAGGAAGTGGTGGCTAGAATGGCCCAATCCCGCTGGGATGCGCTGAGAAAAGGGGATTTCGAAGCGGCGTACAAACTGCTCAGTCCTGCCTCGCGTTCCCTCGTCACGCTTGAGGAATTTAAGCGCAGATTGGGCTTGGTTACATGGAAAGCGGCAAACGTCAGAAAGGTGGAATGTTCGGCGGACGATCTTTGCGCGGTTCAGATGGAAGTGAGATACAGCTACACGCTGCGCAACGTCCCGAGGACGGTCGAAAATGATCAGGCATTTGCCGAAACGTGGCGCAACACTGCTGGTGGTTGGTGGTACGTGTTGGCGGATGCGAAGTAATGATTTTATGCTGTACAGTTAGTGTGTTTTTTGGGAGTGTTTTTTTGCTTGTGTCATTGAACAAGGCCTTCAGGGCCGAAAAGACCCAGGGTTTGGCAAATTGCGGTAACTACGGTAATATGCTGCGTGCTCGGACTTCTGAGTATCAACGTTGATGTCAACTTTATTTTTTTAGTGCACAAAGGAGCTTAAGCGATGAAATTCAAGACAAGAATGATTAATGCCGCCGTTGCCGCCGCGCTTGGCACAGTTGCTGGAGCTGCCCAGGCGGTCAATCTGGTCACTGAGGGAGCGGGGCAGGTTCTGATCTATCCGTACTACACGGTGCAGAGCGTGAACGGCAATCCGTACGACACTTACATCTCGATCGTCAACAGCGATGCCAATAACGGCAAGGCAGTCAAGATTCGCTTCCTGGAAGCCAAAGCCAGTAAGGAAGTTCTGGACTTCAACCTTTACCTGTCGCCGAACGACATGTGGACCGCGGCCATCACCCGTGACAGTTCGGGCAACGCGATTCTGCGCACGACGGACAATAGCTGCACGGTACCCTCGATTCCCGTCGTGAACACAACCGGCACCGTCATCACGCGCGAGGTTGCCTTTGTGAATTTCGCGTATGCTACCGACCAGGTGAAAGATGCGAGTTTGGCTCGCGCCAAGGAAGGTTACGTCGAAGCCATTATCATGGCCGACCTGCAGTCCGGCTTGCTCAACGCGGCGGGCCGCGACACCTTCGCCGATGCATTGCATAACTCCTCCAGCGTGCCTGCCAACTGCCCTGGCATTGCCTCGAGCTGGCTGAGCAACGCCTTTACCAATACCGTCAACGGTATTGGCGCATCGGGCGTGGCGCTTCCGACCGGCACCCTGAGCGGCGCGGAAACCCTCATCAACGTCGGCAACGGCCTGGACATCAGCGCTGACGCCGTGGCGATGACCCATTTCACGGAGCAAACACTTCACTATCCGCCGGGCAACAATCTGCCGTCGCTCAGCGAAGTGAATCCGAAGATCAGCGTCGTGCTGAACGGCGACACCGCGGTCACGACCAACTGGGGCGTACCGGCCCCGGCTGCGTTGCCTGTTACCGCCGCCCTGATTCGCGACCAGATCGTAAACGAGTTCGCGTGGAGTTCGGGCAGCGTGGGTCTTGGCACCGATTGGGTCATAACCCAGCCGACCAAGGGCTTCCACGTTGGAAGTTCGTCGACCCGGCCGTATACCGCGACGCTCACCACGACGGGCGCGTGCGAAGCCATATCGCTCACCACGTACAATCGTGAGGAACAGTCGAGCACAGCGCTGGCATTCTCTCCGCCAGGCCAAGGCTCCAATCTGTGCTGGGAAGTCGGTGTGGTCTCCTGGGGCACGAGCAACGTTCTCGGCGGCGTCAATACCCGCCAGACCGTCTCGACGAACTTCCAGGAAGGCTGGATCAGATTGGCCTTTGCCCAAAGCGTGATCAACAGCAATCTTACGACCTATAAGACCACGTTCTACCCGACACCGCCTGTTACGTCGGCCGGCAATTTTGCGACTTACACGGGCTTGCCGGTGCTTGGCTTCTCGGCCAATACCCTGCTCAACAACAGTTCGTTGGCCACCTACGGCAGCGCCTATAGTCACCGCTACTCGCGTAACATCTTACCTTGATAGAAATAGCTTAAGCGGTTAAGCAGAGCATCTTTCTGCGACATTCAAGGCGGGGGAGTTCCCCCGCCTTTTTTTTCGCCCCAAGGCCTTGGTTCTGCGGCTGGTCTTGAATTCATGAAATGCTTTACATTGCATGGAGTTGCTGCTAGCATTTAACGTAGTTTATGAAAATATCCCGACCCGAATATGCCAAATGAATAATTTCATTTCGATTCGAGTTTTGCAGGGCGTCTGTTCGGGTCCAGAGGGCCGGAGACC
>JBGPJK010000523.1:0-3134 GCA_041485425.1 Terriglobia bacterium
CTTCAGCCGGCTGAGGATCTCGCGCGCACTGCCCAGGCTTTCGCTTCGGCTTCCTCTTCCTCTTCGTAAGATTTTCTCTGAGGTTGATCGACGCGGCCGCTACAACGGCAAGACCCGCTAGCTAACACGCGACGTCACGGAAGAGACTGAAAAAGTTGCGAACTCCGCACACTCTGCGTTAAAGGATTTTCGAACTACCCCGCCGCCCAAGCCTTCTTAACCCAATTCATGGCCAGGTAACTCACGTACTCGCCCAGACACCGCACACAAGGCACATACCCTTCCCGCTCGGCCTCGGCGGCAGTCACCGCGTGCGGTTTGTCGTCCTGGTGCACAAAGGGACACCCCTTGATGTGGAACAGCCGGGAATGTTCGCTCACGATCACCAGCAGGCCCGCCGGAACTCCACGCCCCAGCTGCGCCATTTCAGACTTCGTCCCCGGCCGCGCGTTCCGCGAATTCGCAACGGTGATGCTTCCCGTGACCAGCGCCAATGCAGCGGCTGCCACCAGCCATCCATAAGCCGTTCCCCGCTGTGGGCGCATATTGTCCGCCAACCGCCGCTGCAATCGCCCGCTGAACCCCATGGGCACCTGGAACAACCGCTCATCGCTATACAACTGGATTACGTTCCGGGTGCCGTCCACCACCGCCGTGCAGTGCTGGCACTGGCGAATATGGTCTTTCAGGGCAGATTGCAGACTCGCATCCACCTCACCGTCGAGGTAGTTGGAGACTTCCTGCCACACCTGCTCGCAACTAACTACCATGGTTTGTTTCCCTTCTGAAATGGTGCCCGGCTGAACCAGCCACTTGCCACGCGAGGCGCCAGCAGGTCCCGCAGCATTAACCGCGCCCGCAGCAACCTCGTCTTGACGGAAGCCCGTGAAATGCCCAGCGAGTCCGCCACTTCCTCAATGCTCAAGTGATGTATGTCCCGCATCACAAAAACTTCCCGATACTTCGATCCCAGCGAGGCCAGCGCCTCCAGCAGCAACTCACGGACTTCGTTGCGCTCCAGCGCCTCGGAGGGAATCTCCCGCCAATCCGCGAATTCTCGCGGAGTGTAGGTGCCGTCCTCATCCTCGTATTCCCCAATCGGCTGCATGATCTCCGCGTGATCTTTCCGGCGCCGCATGCGCGCTTCGTTCACCGCAATCTGAATCAGCCAAGTGCTGAAGCGCGCCTCTGCCCGGAACTGCCGCAAGTTGGCAAATGCCTTAAGGATGGCCTCCTGCGCCACCTCTTCCGCATCCGCCGCGTTCCGCAGGACCGCGAACGCTGCCGTGTACACCCTGCGCTCGTACGGCTTAATCAGCTCGTAAAACTTGCCCTGCTCGCCGTTCTGGATCCGCCGGATCAGCTCCTGCTCGTGCTTGTCCGGGTCGGAGGCTGCTTTCACCACCCCATCGCTCCTTCCAGCATCGCCATTGCAACGTCCTCGAGCGGCCGCAAAGGCAGCTAGTGGGGCGCGTAGTCCGGATCCTTCTTCCATCCGGTCAACATGGACATGAAATTGTTCCAGCCATGCAGCACGACCATCACCAAGTGTCCGAATATGAAAAACAAAATTGCCCACATCACCGCAAAATGCCACACCCGCGCCAGATGAAACCCGCCCATTAGCCATGCCAGCCACGCGAACTGCACCGGCTTCCACACCGCAAAACCCGTCAGCACCGACAGCACGCCCAGAACGATGGCTGACGTGTAGGCCAGCTTCTGCAGCGGGTTGTAGGTGTCCCGCGCCGGCGGCTTAGGCCCAAAAAAGAAATAATGCCGAGTCATGGGCCACACCCCGCGAAGGTCGCGTGGCACAAACAGCACTTGCCGGTAATTGCCGCTGAACAATTGGTATCCCAGGTAGAAGATCCCCGTGGCCATGTAAATCCACATAAACGTCAAGTGCCACTGCAGACCTCCACCCAGCCACCCGCCCAGTGCGAACGCCTTCGGCCACTCCAGCAAATCTTTCTGCGGAATCTTGGCCCCAAAGCTGGGGAATGCGCGAAAGATCTGAAACCCGCTCCCCACCATCACAAACAGCGAAACCGTATTCACCCAGTGACAGAACCGCACCGGCCACGGATGCTCATACACCGCTGGAGTCAACTCATCCGTTTTCGGCGATTCGATCTCGAGTACCGTTTGCGCCATCTCGTCTCTTAAACTCGCTGCTCAACTTGAATGTGTCGTCCTGCGTCCGGCTTCGGCCGGGCGAAGGATCTCGCGCGCGCTACCGGAGTCCTGGCGGCCGGCATCAACTACAACCCGTAAAACTCCGAATACCCCTGGTCTTCCCAATACCCCACTTTGTCCCGAATGTGGGTGACCTTCAGGTCGGTCAGATACTTCGCCTGCTTGTAGCCAATCTTGGTAGGAATTGTCAGCCGCACCGGCGCTCCATGTTCCCGGGTCAGCGGCCGCTCGTACATCTCGTAACAAAGCAGCGTCTGCGGATGCATCGCCGTCGCCATGTCCAGCGACTCGTAATAACCATCCTCACACTTCACGCTGACAAACCGCGCCGTAGGATCAGCTCCCACCATTTTCAGAAACTCCGACAGCCGCGTTCCCCCGAACCGTCCAATCACATCCCAGCCCTCCACGCACACGTGCCGCGTGTTCTGCTGAGTTTTCGGAAGCGCCTGAATCGGCGCCAGCGTGTACTCTCCCGGCTTCTGGACTTCGCCCGTCACCGTCAACGTCCACTGGTCAAGATCCACTCCAGGATCGTCGACGTCGTAACCATTGATCGGGAACTTCTCAAACGGCGTCAACTCCGAATCAGCAAATGTCGGCGCCAGATGATGCTCCCGGAATAAAATCGACGATGCCCAATCGCTGAACCCCAACCCCGCCTTTAACAGCGGTTCCTGCAGCTTGGGGATGGCAAACGCACCCAGCGCCAGCACCGGCGTGAGCTTCAACAACTCCCGCCGATTCATGCGCTTAAAGCCGCGTTGGTTGGTTCGCGAAGGCATTGCAGATTTCTCCCGACAGTATGCCCCTTTTCGCTCTACATGGGATGCACAGGGACATGAAAAGTTACCATGTGGAAGGGGGACCATGCTCAGCCGGGTTTCGGCGATCCCCGGCCTCATCAAGGGGTTGCCGAGCGGTGGCGGCCGTAC
>JBGPJK010000524.1:0-3133 GCA_041485425.1 Terriglobia bacterium
AGAGGACCATGAACTCCGACAAATTCCGATTGTGATCCTGACTACATCTAAAGCAGAAGAGGATATCTATCGGACCTACGACCTTGGGGTTAATTCATTTATTACCAAGCCGGTAACTTTTGAAGGATTGGTTGATATTATGAAAACACTGAAGAAGTATTGGTTTGAGATTGTAAAATTGCCTTCCCAGAATCCGGAGTAAAATATGGACAGCCGCATATTCCATATCCTTCTAGTGGACGATGATTCCAACATCCTAGATGGATATCGCCGCAGTTTGATGCGCGAGTTCACCATAGAGACTGCGCTGGGGGGAGAGGAGGCCCTGAATCTGGTTGATAGCAACGGACCCTTTGCGGTTGTGGTTTCGGACATGCGCATGCCCGAAATGGATGGCATCCAGTTTCTGAGCTGTATTAAGGAGCGATCACCCGATACGGTTCGCCTCATGCTCACGGGCAACGGCGACATGGAGACTGCGATCAACGCCATCAACGAGGGCAGCATCTTCCGTTTCCTCAACAAGCCCTGCAGCAAGGAGTTGATGGTCAAGACCCTTAGTGCGGCGCTCGTGCAACACCGGTTACTCACGGCGGAAAAAGAACTATTAGAGCGAACCCTGAGCGGCAGCATTCAAGTGTTGACGGAAGTGCTCAGCTTGGTCAACCCGGCCGCCTTCAGCCGCGCGGAGCGCGCCCGGCGTTACATGCACCATGTTGTAACCGAGATGAAGCTGGAGAACCCATGGCAATACGAGGTGGCTGCCATGATGTCCCAGCTAGGTTGCGTCATCCTGGCGCCGGAAACCGTCGAGGCGGTGTACAACGGTGAAGATCTCCCCCCGGACGAGCGAGTGCAGTATGAAGCACATCCCCGCGTGGCCTTTGATCTGCTTTCCAAGATCCCTCGCCTCGAATCTATCGCCTGGATGATCGAGCACCAGGGCAAGCCCCTCCCCGATGCGAGTCTGGCCGACTTCGCGACGCCAGATATGCGGCGGGGAGCGGAAATACTCCGGCTGATCTTGTCCTATGACAAGATCATTCACGGGGGGGCTTCGCGCACTGAGGCAGCGCACGCCTTGAGCCTGCAAAACAAGAACTTCAGTCCAGAGTTTTTCCAAGCCTTGGTGACCTTGGATCCGAACGCCGAAAAGGGCGAAATACGTAAGTGCCGGATCGAATTACTTACGCCGGGCATGATTGTTCAACAAGAAATCCGCACCATCAACGGAGGCTTGGTGGTTTCAAAAGGTCAGGAGGTCACTCCGACGCTCATACTGAAGCTCAAGAACTTCCACGCCCGGCGCGCGATTACCGGGGACCTGGCCATCTCCATGCCAGCCCCCGCGTCCACTCCAACCAAGGCAACGAACCTCTTCGGGCGGCTACTACAAATCGGGCGGGGAACTGCTGCGCAGTAGCCGTCGGGGAAACTCGGGAGAAACGGGACGTTAGCTGGCTGGTAGCCCTTGGCGGCACGGCTGAGCCCTGCCCTACCACAATCACTTCCCCACGGCATGAACGAAAACGCTCACGGTCGGTGGGTTGGGATACGACGCTACACCTTCTGCTCAACTACGTTTCTTTTTCCGAGCGTGTTTGGGCGGCTTGGTCTTTCTTGAGGCAGGTAGTGCTTTTTTGCCGGGCCGATCGCGAAGTACGCCGCGCACCTGGGATCTTTCCGATGCGAATGTCTTGGGCAATCACCAGATCGCAGGCGTGTAACGCTGCCTCCTCGAAATCGGAAGCGTCCGCGGGGAGCACTTGCCAGCCCGTCACAGGTTTTCCCAATACCTGAATGGATCGCATGTTGGGAAATTCACGCCGTAAACTCGGGTGATGTTCCTGGGTTGTGGCAAGCCACAACCCATTGTCCGAGGTGTTATCTGGCCTGTCTCGCAGCACAAAGACAATCTTCTCCCCGACATAGACTGCCAGGCAGCCAAACATCGGGTGCGTCCTCGGGGACAGCGAGGCGATCGCATCGAGCACAAACTCATGCGGAACGACCTTGCGCGGTTTAGCGGGGAGAAAGGTATCGTCTAGCGGGAGAAAAATCGACTTGCGCGCCTTCTTTGCATTCCTCCCGGTCATATAAGCTTAGTCAGCCACCCGCTCACAGATTCTCCAGCACCAGCTTCAGGTAGTTCCAGAAGCTTTCCACGGTAGAGATTTGCACCCGCTCGTTCGGGCTGTGCGGATCGACGATCGTCGGGCCGAAGGACACCATCTGCATGCCGGGATATTTCTCGCCAATCACGCCACACTCCAGGCCGGCGTGCATGGCAATCAGCTTGGCCGGCTCACCGAAAAGTTTCTGGTGAACCTGTTGTAGCTTTCGCACGATGTCGCTGTTAGGCTCGGGTTTCCAGCCGGGGTATTTGCCTGCGTGCTCCACTTCGAAACCCGCGAGACGGCATACGGTCGCAACCATGCGGGCGGCGGCCAGCATGCTGCTCTCAATCGCGCTCCGCTGGCTGGTGACGATTTCGACCACGTCGCTCTTGGTGTTGATGGTCGCCAAGTTCGTGGATGTCTGCACCAGGCCGGCAACGTCGGGGCTCATGGCCAGAACCCCATGATGCAGACTCGCCAGCAGAGCTACCGTCTGCTTCGCGTCGGCGGCAGCGAACACTTCTTGCGGACGTTCGGCCTTCTCGACCGAGATCTGCAGCCCGGAATCGAAGGATCCTAAATCGGTCTTGTATCCGGCTTCGGCTGTGGCTACCAACGATTTCAGTTCACTCTCGCGAGCTGGGTCCAGCAACACCACGGCCGCAGCTTCCCGCGGGATCGCATTCTGTGCGCTTCCGCCGTTGACCGCAGCGATTTCCATGGGAAGCCGATCGAGCAACACTTGAAGTACTCCGCCCATGATCCGCAGGGCGTTGCCGCGGCCTTGATGGATATCCACTCCGGAGTGGCCGCCCTTCAGGCCGGACACTTTGATGCGCCACGCTGATTTCGCGCTTGCAGGAACCAGCCTGACTTTCCGTCGAGCCGTGGTCTTCACGCCACCCGAGCAACCGATGCAGAGAGTCCCTTTCTCTTCGTTATCAAGGTTCAAGAAATACTTGGACTTGAGCAGGCCTCCCGGAAATGCTGCTGCGCCCGTGAGCCCCGACTCCTCG
>JBGPJK010000525.1:0-3124 GCA_041485425.1 Terriglobia bacterium
AAACTCAAATTTACGGACAACGCGATCGCGGCGATTGCACAGAAGGCCCAAGCCCAGAAGACCGGCGCCCGGGGACTGCGGTCGATCCTCGAAGAGGTGATGCTGGACCTGATGTACGAGCTGCCCTCGCAGAAAAACGTCAAGGAGGTCATTATCAACGAGGACGTGATTCACCACTCGGGCGAGCCGATCATGCTGTACGAGAACGATAAAGACATCAAGTCCGCCTAGGTGGGGCGTATGGCGATACGCCCCTACAGGTTGCCTCCCATATGATGCGACCGATCATCGGCATCACACCGGATTTCACCGACGGGGTCCGAAAAGATTCCCGGTCTCAGAGCGAACCCACCTATTTTTTAAGAGCCCGTTATGTCGACGCCATCAAGGATCTGGGCGGGATTCCCTTTGTTCTGCCGATCACGGACGATCCCAAGCTTCAGGCCGATCTGCTTCGACGGATCGACGGTCTCTTGATCACCGGAAGCGGGCCGGACCTCGACCCGCGGCTGTACGGCGAACATCGGAAGGCGCGTTTCAAGATCATGAGCCGGCAGCGGTCGGCGTTTGAACTGGACCTCGCAAAGAAGGCCATGAAGCTTGACCGTCCGATCCTGGGCATTTGCGGAGGACTCCAACTTCTCAACGTGGCGATGGGCGGAAGCCTGATTCAGGACATCGCGTCGCAAGTCCCGGGTGCGTTGACGCACCGTCAGGAGACCGCGGCGACGCGGGTCTCGCATCCGGTCCGGATCACCCGCGGGACGCGGCTCCATCAAATCCTTCGGACCGAGGGGCTGAAGGTCAACAGCTCCCACCATCAGGCTCTGAAAAAAACAGCGCCGGGATGGGTCGTCAATGCCGTCTCTCCGGACGGGATCATCGAGGGCCTGGAAAGTCCGCGCCACCGATTCGCGATCGGCGTCCAGTGGCATCCGGAGTTTTTGTACCGCAAGGACGAAGCCAGCCGGCGCTTGTTCAGGGCGTTCTTAAAAGAGGCAGTGCGATAGGACTCATTCTTCCGCTTTTCCGGCCCACTCACGAAATGATAATATGCAGATATGTCATAATTTCTTCGCGGGTATTTGCTGGGCATTGACAGGATCAAAACATTGTACTACTGTCTTCTAACTGTTTAATGACTGGTTAGCCACTGAGAATGAACTCAATCCGGGACAGCGTGCTTCCTGCCTTACTCGGCTCGATTCTCAGCGGGCTCGGGGCACTTGCGCTGAGCATTTACTCTGATTTCCTTCCGGTGTTGGTGCCTGCATTACAGAGTGTCGCGCCGCATACCTACGTAAAAATAATTCTGCTGTTTGTTCTTGTGCTGTTGTTTGTCGCGGCAGTCGCAATTGTTCTTTTCGTAAAGGCAAAGACCTACCGACCCCGTTCCCTTTCAGGTAAGGCGTTTGGATTTAGGTGGTCGGCAGAATTGGACTACAGCAAGAAACGTGAAGAAGTAGAAATTGAATTGCAATGGCTGTGCCCAAAGCACGCCGTTTTTCTGGGCATAAAATCAGCGGAAGTTTCTGAAACCGCGTACTCCAATCTCTGGTGTGCAAAATGTGGCCAGATTTATGAGATGAAGTCCCATGGGGATACGGTTTACGTCCAAGAGGCTGAAAGGATTATTCGGCGGAGAATTCTCAGCCAGCTGAGGTTGTAAAGAAACCACGGCTAACAACTGGCTCGTGCGGACGCCGGGCGACAGCGCACCGTTTCCTGAAACTTCATTGGCCAGCGCCGCACAGCCAGGCCGTTGGGAACCCAAGGAAAAGGAATAGCTGACGCGGTTGCAAGCATAAGGCCACGGATATGATTCAAAAATTATTCTGGAAGCTGTTTCCGCCTTTCGAGGTGAGACTCACAAAGGAAGCTGTTGATGCATTTCTGAACACTTATCCAAGCACCTGCACGGAATTGATTCGGGCAGGCGTTAATAATTTTCTCAGAGATACGGAAAGGGTGGTCTATCCCATACGAATAGATCATATGAAGCCAGATCAACTGGCATTAATTCTTATTACCAATGTATTGGCGGAACATCTCCAAAGTGGCCAGTTTCACGTCTATCGGGGCATACTTGGAATGGTTGGGCAGGACATGCTTAAGCTTTGGGATATTGCTGCAAAGGACATTCGAAAGTTGGGCTATCATACTGAAGAAGAAATGCAGAAAGAGCTGACATGGATACGCGAACAAATAAAGCAAATGGGATGAGGTTCCTAACCAAGTGCTTCTGTCGGCGCGTCCCGAAAAGCCTTATAGCGCGCGCGACAGAGCGTTGGCGTTATGCCGCTTAGTGCCGCCGTTGAAATGTCCGAGGGTTGGATGGCCAAGTGTGCCTCGCTCGTTGACGGGGTTACCTTTCCTGCTACCAATGGTGCGCGAGTTTCTGTGTCCCTGCACCACCTATGCATTGAGCACCACACTGGCATTCACACGCTGGTTGACCATGGTGTGTTTGGCTCAGCATTTGCGCTGCTTCGCCCACAGTTCGAGGCATATGTCCGGGGCGCTTGGTACCACTTCTGTGCCGACGAGAGACACGTCAATAAATTCCTCAAAGGCGGTGATCCGCCGCCCATCGGCACCTTGATAGAGGAACTCGAGACCAAGGGTGCGTTTGATTCCGGCTCCCTCGGCCGTATGAAGGCTCAAGTGTGGAGCAACCTAAATGACTTCACACATGGAGGCGCTATCCAGGTCAAAGCACGAATCACCAGAGACGAAATTATCCAGAGCTATAAGCCCAAGCACATTGCCGGCCTTGTTACATCGTCCGCTACGCTAGCGCTGCTTGCAGGTGTCGGCATCGCCGCGGTTGCCGACAACGACGCCCTTGCAACAGGTCTTCGCGACGCATACCGCTCTGTCTATGGAACAGCGGCATAACCCGGCAGTCGAGTCGTTCGCTTCGGTCACTGGGACGCTCCGCCTTCCAGCGTCGCGCCCCTCACTTCTACGTTAGACCTCAGAAGGAGTCTCGCACATGACATCAGTTCTGTTTCATCATCGGTGGTTCGTTGTTCGGCATTCTCTGTCTCTTGCATATAAGTATAAGGGTCGAGCCTCCTCTTGGCTCATCTGGCTAATTATAAGCCCTCATCAGACGCCGTCG
>JBGPJK010000526.1:0-3110 GCA_041485425.1 Terriglobia bacterium
CGCGCCGGTACACTGCGATAGGGCCATCCCGCCCCGCATCGCTCATGCGAATCCATTCCGCAGGGGTGGCTGAGAGCACCTCGGCCACCAAGCGGCGGTGGAGCTGCTCGTTCGCGCGGCTGTCCACCACCACCATCGATACGGGCACGGCATCCAGCGCCTGCTTCACTTCGGCGGCGGTCTGATAACGCGAGCGATAGTCTACTCCTTGCCAGTCTACTTCCGCCAGCAACTTCGAACCTCTAACGACGTACACTTTCGGCGTGTTCTCCAGCATTGCGAGTTCGGAGATAAGTAACCCTTCTCCCAATGCGTCGGAAGAGATCAGAACCGCCGACCCGGCAGGGGCGTTTTGATCCACAAATCGGGCGGTTTCCTTAAAACCGAAAGATTGTTTGAAGGATGGCTGCGCTCGCAGCACGTAGGCGATCAACCCCAGAGCCGTGATCGCCGCCGCGGCAAACGCGGACGCACTGCGTGCGGAGACAAATTTCAAGACCACCCAACGGCATCCCGCCGCTGCAAACAGGATGATGGCTGGTACCGCCATAACTACCCTGCGCTCTTCGATCCCCGCCGGCACGATGCTGTGAAACAGCCATACTGCGGCAATCAAACCCAGCATGGACGCCCAGAAAGGGCTTTGGCGGCTGCGTGCCGCGCCGATTTCAGACCCGATGCCGACCAACGCCGGGGCCAAGATGCCTAGGCTGCAAATCCGGACGAACATCGCGCCGAACTGTAGAATCGCCCTGCCTGTGTAATGAGGTTCCGATTCCCAGCCTTGAGACGCCATGCTGAGGGTTGGGATTTGCCACGGCAACGACGTCAACAGCACAACGCCCGCCGCTACCCACATGGCTTTGGTAGCGAACAGGCCCCACCGCCGCGTGATTGCGATCACGATCACCACCACCAGTCCGAGTGCCCATCCACTCCCTTTGGTCAGCAGCGCCAGACTGGTCAGAACAGCGAACCCGAGGGCATCCCGCATGCGACCCGTTTCCGCGAAGGCCGCCAATGCTAATGCCGCTGCGAACATGGTGAGCGTCAGTAAGGTTTCAGCCATGACCATGCCGGTACACTGCCGCACCAATGGGACAGCGATGAATAGAGCCCCGGCGCCAAGGGCGGCCTGCGCGCCCAAAAAGCGCCGCCCGCTGGTGAATATCAGAAATGCGGTGGCCGCGCAGAGCAGAGATTGCAGCAGCAAGACCGAGGTCCGGGAAGTCCCGAAGGGAAGCGTCCACGTGGCTTGGAGTACGTACAATATAGGCGGCCAGTGTCCAATTGCCACCTTAGGATAGTGCAGGTAATAGTTCTCCGCGAAGGGAACGGGCGGGCTCGGCAAGCCATGGCGGACGTACTGGTCGACCATCACTCCCGTTACATAGTGCGCAGGCTCGTCAGGATACCCTGAGAATTCTGCGGTGTAAGCACCGCTCCGGAACTGAAAGGCGATGGTCAACGCCCAAAACGCCAAAAATGCCGCCGCGCCGGCGGCTATGCCCGAAGGCGTTCGCCGAGCCGGGGGCATGACTGAATCGCAGACGATCGGAAGCTCAGTTCGCATTGTGAAGAGGAAGTCCTGAATTCATTCGCGAACGCGGTTACGGGACTGCTTGACGGGCATCGTCTGACAAAACCTACTCATAGTTTACCCGTGGCTGCCGGTGGCAGGCTTCGCGAAAACTGTGAGCCGACCAGATCGAGCACCGGCAGTCCGCCTTCGATCACCCATTTCGCCAGCGCGCCGTCCTGATTCTGCGCGATCACCAAATATTCCGCCCATGTCAGCAAGGTATCCAGCTCGTCGTCGAGCAAACGCCCGACATGCGGGATGGCGTTCAGAATGAAGTTTCGATTGCTGTCGTAAATGGCGTCCGTGCGGAGGGGGGCGTAGACTCGAACCTCGCGGCCTTCCCGATCATCTCTAGCATGAACTGCGCCATGCCCTTCCGTACTGCGGGCTAACCCTCCCGGTGAAGTGGGATCTTCGAAGGCGACATAGTGAACCTGGTGACGCCGGTGAAGACGCCTTACAATTTCCAAACTGCGGATCTGCCCACCTCGGTTCGTAGGGTGCAGAAAATCAGACTTCACCCAAAGGATTTTCTTCATGCGCGGACGGAGACAGGTTCCGCGGGGGGAAGAACGCCCTTGCCGGTCACGAATAAATCGCCCCACAGTTGGAGATTCAGCAAACGCCAGATCCGGTCGGTTCCGTCGTGGGCTCCGGCGCGGTGCTGATCGAGCAGCGTTTCGATCTGGTGAAGATCCAGATACGACGCGAGGAAACCGTTCCGGTCGCGCAGCGCCCCATACAGGGGTTCGGCCGCCGGATCCAGCAGCCACTGTCGTAAAGGCGTGGGAAAACCCATCTTCTTGCGATGGACGATTTCGTGCGGCAGCAGATCTTCCACCGCTTTCTTCAGAATGTACTTCTGCGTGCGTCCGCGGATTTTCAAGTGATCCGGAACTCCCGCGGCAAACTCCACCAAAGGATGATCCAGGAAGGGAACCCGGCTTTCGATGGAACACGCCATGCTCATGCGGTCCTGTTTCTTGAGCAGCTCCACCAGGTACGTCTTCTGATCGGCGTAGAGCATTCGCGCAAGATTCCCCGCGTTGCTGTGCGCATTCCAGTAGCGCATGTAATTGCCGTAAATGGCCGCCGACGGGGAGGCCAGGAGACGATTCTGATCGTCGCGCGAAAATGCGCTGTAGAAATTGTCCAGGTAGAGCGATTCGATCGACTCCTCACGGCCCAAGACGGTGTGGCCGATCTTGCGCCGCACTGAAGCGGAAAGCAGGGAAGTCGACGCCAGCGTATTTCGCAGCCCGCTCCGCACCGATGCCGGGACGATACCGTAGACTGACGCTGCCCGTTGGTTGAGCAGATTCCAGGAGTAGCGCTCGTATCCGCCAAACAGCTCATCGCTTCCCTCGCCGGTGAGGACCACTTTGACATGCTCGGCCGCGAGCTTCGACACGAAGTAAAGCGAAACACTGGACGGCCAGCAGATCGGCTGGTCCTCATGCCAGATGAGCCGGGGCAGCACCTGAAAAAAATCCTCCATGCCCATCGTGACCTCGCGGTGCTCCGTGCC
>JBGPJK010000527.1:0-3100 GCA_041485425.1 Terriglobia bacterium
AAGACCGCTCGGCCAGACTTTTTCTCGGATGTCGTGAGTTCAGCAGGGGAACACCTGCCGCCATTGCTGCCAGGATGCCGCCGAGAAGGCAATCTCCGGCTCCTGCCGTGGACGCGACCTCGACCCGCGGCGCCGGACAGTAGTTCCAGCCATCGCGATTCACTCCGTAGGCGCCATCCTTGCCGATACTGATGATCATTTGCAGGTGCGGGTATGTCGCACGGAGAAACTGGACGCATTTCGCCATGCAGCCTTCCGGGTTGTCAGTTGAGATGTCATCCCCGATCAATTCGGCTGCCTCGCCTTCGTTGAGAGACACAAGGTCCAGTTGCTCGAACATGCCCGATTGTTTCGCGGTGTCAATCTCCGCTGAGACAAACGAGGCTGCCCGGAAAGCTCCTCCACGCGTCGCCCGTTTCAAAAACTGCCGGCGCACTTCGAGGGAGACTTCCGGAAGTGACAGGGCAATCGTTGGTGGTCCCGCAGAATGAAGCACGCTTTCAATTCCATCAAGGTCGCGCTCGCAAAGTTCAGCGGCAGCCGAGTTGTTGGTCGTGATGTTGCCTCCCGTCCCATCGGGATACTGGAAGCAAACGCTGAACAGGGTCGGCTTCCCTGTCAGGGTTTCGACGAAACGGGTATCGATCCCAACACTGCCCATTTCTTGCAGAACGAACTGGCCGGCGCCGTCATTCCCCACCTTGCCAACCGGAAACACATGAAAAAACGAGCTGTTAGGCTGAGCGCCCAGCAGTTTGGCGATGTAATGGATCACGATGTGCAGCTTGCAGTAGTCCCTCACGTCCAGAAGTTGCCCGGGTCTGCTTTCGTTGCGCCCGAGAGTGTGGTTGCCCTCGAGCGCGAAGAAGATTCCTGTCCCCAGTCCCCCGACTCCAATGAGCTGCTGATATGGAGATCTCTCATCAATCCGCAGCACGCGCATGCACGATCCTTCCTACAGAAGCTCCCAGTCGGGATTCTCGCTAACGGGGTGGGTCGCCGTTTCTTCGGTCGCAGTGATGATCGCGTCCGGATGCCGTTGCAGAAGCGTCATCGGGTATTCGGGAGTAGGCTCCGAGAACAGCGCAACCCGCAGTGCGGTTTGTTTCCACGAGCCAGTGTCACTGTACACGCGTATTTTCCGGGCGGAGAGGCATTCCTTGACTCCCAATGTGATCGACATGGGCGGAACAAACTGGTAGGCGCCGCCGAAGGTGCGCTGGGCCAGGGCGAGTATGGTGTCGAAATTGTTTTCTTGAACGCGAGTGGTCGAGTTCGCGACCTCTTCAAGCGTAATGGGACTGTACGGATGGCGGCGAGCCTGGTTGTAAGCGACGTGGCCATCCTGTCCCCAACCTCCTACAGTGATGTCGATGGGTGCGGCATCGATCGCGGCCCGTACCCGCTCAGCCGTGGAGGGCAACAGCCAGAACCGCTGCTCCTGCGGTACGGCCAGATCCTGCCGGATCCCGCCGTAAAAGTGTTTCTCCATGAACGTGCGAAAGTTGTAGGGATGGTTCGCCGCCAAAGGACGAGCTTGCCAGTCTAAACACTCGTCCATGTGAAACACGAAGAGGTTTCGGAGCGAGACGTTGCGTGAATTCACCAACTCCGTAAACGGGGCGTACCAGCACTTGGGTCCGCAGGGGATGATGGCACGAGTAGGCAGCTTCCGCTGGCTGTTGCCTTCAATGACCTCCACCAGATCCTGGGCCATTAATGAACCCATCTGTGCGGAGTCGCGCACCATACGGAAGGGGACACGTAGCCCCGCATGGTTCAGCAGTTCCTGCGCCGGAATTTTGCACCACTGATAGAGGTTGTGTTTGAGAACATGGCTCATAGGATGTCCTGCCCCGGGACCGACTGCGGATACCGGTGTTTTGTGATGTAACTTTTCAGCACATTACGCCTGTTCCGTATCAAGCAAAGCGCGCTTCTTCAGCCACCGAAGTAACCGTCACGAACTAAGTGCCGGGCACGTTGAATCGCGTACCACCAGCTTGGGCGACACCTTTCGATGCGTGGGCGGAACCGGCCGATTCTCCGCTGCTGCCTTGATCAGTTCCTCGATGATCTCTGCGCCAAGCGAGCCTTGCATCTCGAGTTGCTGGCGCACGGTCGTCAACGGGGGGTTATAAAAAGCGGAACTGGGCACGTCATCGAAGCCCACCACCGAGCAATCTTTCGGCACTCGGCGTCCCGCTTTCGTCAGCGCACGGATGGCAGCACAAGCCGTAAGATCATCAAAGGCAACCAGGGCCGTGAAGTCCGGCCGGCGTCGTATGAGTTCTTCTGTCAGCTCGCAGCCTTCCTTGTAGGTCGAATTGCGTCCTTTAATCTCGAGCATGAGTTTCGGATCGAGCTTTAGTCCCACCTCTTCGGCAAAGCTTTCCAACCCGCGCCAGCGTTGCACACTGTCGACCAGAATCTTGGGGCCCTTAATGAACGCGATCCGGCTGTGCCCCAGGCCATAGAGGTGCTGAATGGCTTGCCGGGTGCCGACCGCGTTATCCACCACGACCGAACTCACCGGGACGTCGGCCAATTCCCGACCGATCACCACTGCGGGAATACTCCGTTCCGAGAATTCGGACAACAGCTTGCGGTCAAGGTAAAGGGGATTGGCGATGGCAATGATCCCTTCCACCCGGCGTCCCAGCAGCATATCCAGGCAGGGCTGAAACTGGGAGCCATCGTCCTGCAGATCGGTCACGATCGGAAACAGTCCCGAGGGACGAAGATGGTTCTGAATACCACGCAGAATCTGCGTGCAATACGGATCCGTCAAATCAAAGACCACGACCCCCAAGGTGTGGCTGCGCCGACTGCGCAGAGAGCGGGCATAAAGGTTGGGCCGATATCCCAACCGCTGGGCAACCTTCCAGATGCGAGCGCGTGTGCGCGCCGAGATCCGCGCGCCGGATGCGCCAGCATTCAACACCATGGAGACCGTGGTCACCGAGAAACCACTCTCGCCCGCCACGTCCCGAATGGTCACCATGCCTGTCCTCGCGAAGCCGTATCACTGTGCGGAGAATCTGGCAACACAGGTCCGGGGCCAAACCTGTATTCCGCGCGGCCCAAACCGCCTGCCGAC
>JBGPJK010000528.1:0-3097 GCA_041485425.1 Terriglobia bacterium
AACTGCCTCCGTGACAAAAACATGGGTCACACCTCCTACGGTTGAGGGCTTCTATCAAGCCCACGTGCTTCATCGACGCAAAGTGGAAATTTAGATCTCCCCTTTACCTCATTGAGCTGCCCAATAGCAGAAAAAATCGAACATGCCATCGGCCGATAAATCATAAATCAAGGTCAGACCGTTAGTCTATATTGCGTTCCAGACATTAAGGGCCTGCTATATAAGCAATATGCGCACCAATTTTGACAGATTTAAACGTGTTTAGGTGAAGTGTCTAAACGATTGAATAGTAAACTGCAAAATGCGATAAAGATGATCTTTGAAAATGATCTGATATGTGTCATTGAGTACCTGCTGTATCACTCGGTAAAGGCTAAGCAGACTTTATGAAATAAACAATCAATAAATCAACAGCTTGATTGCAATATTCGCGGGTTACCTTTTGGTAGCGTTTTTGAATGATCGTAACGAAGGAAACAAGACAACTAATGATGCGTGTGGCCTGCTAGATTGCTTGACAGCTTCGTTCATGCATCAGTAAAATCCAACCCCTCTGACCGACTGTGATCGAGCGGGAATAGCTCAGTGGTAGAGCATCGCCTTGCCAAGGCGAGGGTCGCGGGTTCAAATCCCGTTTCCCGCTCCAACAATCAGTCTTCTTCTCAAGCTGCCGTCCTCTCCCCGTGCATCATCATGGAGGCCACTACTCAGTTTCTCTGTTTCCCGGTCGGACTGCTTTCCTTTACAAGTCGTGCAGACCACGGACATGATTGACGTAACCTTTGCATCGGCCGAAGAGGCCGTTCGTACCCTACATGGCATTGCGCTCTACACTCCGGTGCCGACCAGCTGTCAGCTTGATGCGCTATCCGGCGCGCGGAGTTTTCTCAAGTGTGAAAACTTCCAGCGGGTCGGCGTGGTGCTTACTGGAGGCAATGTGGAGTGGCTGCGGCCCTGGCCACGTCTGGCAGGCTGCGGAAAAACTATTATGGCACGGTGGATATTCAATGGCCCGCACGTATAGGCCAACAGGAGAACACCGCGCAGGATGCTCAAAAAGGCCAGACTTCGCACCCGCCCAACCCTGGCGCGCCAAGACGCGCCTTATCCCATGCAAGACCGCAGCTCCGAGACTGACCCTCGTTTCACGTTTCACGCCTCACGTTTCACGGTTCTTGGAAGCGATGCGAGAACGCCGCTGGCGGACTTTTTGAGCATCCGGCTGGACGGGACTTAGACTTCGCAGCGATAGTGTGGTTAGCGGGCCACGCGTGTGAGGGATTGTAGCTGCCCCACCTGTTCGGCTGCACGAGAGAGTTCGCCGGGGGTGAGCGGCGTTCGACTAAATCGCCCCTGATGGTAAAGGGCGGTTACGTTAGCCACCATCGGACCGGCTGCTTTCCATTCCTGTTCAACCAATCTGGCAAATTCACTGGCTGTGGCAGCTGGAGGTTTGCTCACGCCGTGTCTCTCCACCGTGCGAAGCATGCGGGTATAAAGCTGGACGATCGCGAGCTGCGGGCGCGATGTCGGAAGATGTGTGGTGGCCCAGAGCGCTATCCTGTCCCGAAGCATAAGGAGGCACAAGGCCAAGCCGATTACGATTATTCCCGTAACGAGTCCCAGCAGGCCGGGATGGAACGCTCGGGCCATGTGCGTCAGGCGGCTGAGGACACGGCTTATCGGGGCACTGAGCAACGAAACCCAGCGACTCGCTCTTTCACGTAGCGCATCAGTGCCTTCTCGGACTCCATGAACGACTGCCAGTTGATCCTTCGCGCTATAGCGGACGAACAGGCGATCCCACTGTAGCCGAGCAGATTCCCCGAGTCGGCTGAGGGACTCCCAGCGAGAGGTGGAGACGGCTGCGTTGACGGTGGGGGTCGGATCCATGGTGATCCAGCCTGAGTGAGGAAAATAGACCTCGACCCAGGCATGGGCATCCCGCTGGCGCACGGTGAAATAGCCCCCATATTCGTTCCATTCCGTGGCCAGGAACCCTGTCACAAGTCGAGCGGGAATGCCTACAGTTCGCAGCATCACGACCATGGCAGTCGCGTAATGTTCACAGTACCCGGTTTTTCTCGTGAAAAGAAATTCTTCGAGCGGATGACTAAGCGTGGCTATGTCGCTTTCAAGGCTGTAGCGGTAATTCTCCAAGAGATGTTGCTGGATCGCCAGCGTTCGCTCGAATGGGGTCGCGGCTTGTTGGCTGACGCGATGCGCTAAGTCTGCGACCTGCTCTGATCCCACAGGAACCTGAAGATATTGGGAACGGATTGAGTCGGGGTAGGTTAGGATCGACGCGGTTCGTTCGTCTGCGACGAGCTGTGGAACTTGAGAGGTGACGGAGTATCGGATGCGGGAAGAAGGAAGAAACGACAAGTGGAGCCCGCCCATGGCATCGGCCTGTAAGGTGAGAAACTCGCCGCTCACGAGTTCGGCGAATGGCGCCGCAAACAGAACCGGGGTATCGAGCGTTTCCAATAGGATGTCTTGGCGAATTGGTATGGACTGGCTGTCCGGAAGTCGGCTGCCGGCTGGTCGAGCGAGGAATGTTCCATCAGCTACGAGACTCAACGAGCGCCGGTAGATTCCGCTGTGGCTCCATGATCGTCCATTGTACTGATCGTAGGCGAGGCCTCTCAGGTAGAGACGATCTTTTTCAACAGTGGGTTGGTCCGGTAATTCAACCCGCATGACGATCTGAGGATCTTGTTTGACTGACCCGATCGTCCCCAGGTCGACCTGATCGGAAAACCCCGTCGTCCGCAGTGCCTCCCCGCTCGTCTTCTGCAGTACGCCCGCACCGATGCGAGGGATGAGAAAGAAAATGGCGAGCGTCAGGGAAACCGTCAGGATGGCGGTTCCGTTCGTCAGCCAAAAGAAGCGGTGAGTGATGCGGCTCGGGAATGTCGTTTGACAGGCTGCCGTGCTCGTGGGTGTGACGACGGCAGGGGTTTCGGCCGTCTCTTGGGTCAAATGATACAGCAAGAGTGTCCAGACAGCCGCGAGCAGATACAGCAGAAAAATTGGGACATACCACGCATCGGTCGTGAGTGCCGCGGAAGCCAGGATTGCCATGAGACTAATCGCG
>JBGPJK010000529.1:0-3095 GCA_041485425.1 Terriglobia bacterium
GACCGGTAAACGTGGTGGTGAGCAACAACGGCATATCGAGCCAGACCTACAGCGCGCAGGCGCAGGCGCTCTCGCCCTCGTTCTTCGTTTTCGATGGCAGGCACGTTGTGGCCACGCATGCGAACGGCACGGACATCGGCCCGGTGACGCTTTACCCTGGTTTGACGACGCCGGCCAGTCCCGGGGAGACGATTGTGATCTACGCCAATGGGTTCGGACAGACTTCCACAGCGGTGGTCAGCGGATCGACGACGCAATCCGGGACCTTGTCGCCGCTCCCTGTGATCACGATCGGAGGAATCCAGGCCAACGTTCGATTCGCTGGGTTGAACGTCGCGCCCGGCGAATTTCAGTTCAATGTGGACGTGCCCGCGAACGTCCCGGATGGCGACCAGCCGGTCACCGCGACCATCAATGGCGTCACCACGCAGGCCGGCGTGCTCCTCGCGGTGCAGCGCTAGGTGAGCTGGCCCTAGGGCCCGGCGGCCTCCCTGGACACCCGAATCATGACGCTCAGACAATCATGAGTTCCGCCATCCCACCACTTTGACGTATCACGCCCGACCCGTTGAAGTGGAGCCCAAAGGAACGGAGTTTGTGGGGCACTGCCGAATGTTCCAAGGTTAAGCGGTGCGCATGCCGGCCGCTTAACCATGGGGCGCTCCCCCCTGGACCGCAGCCGACGCCCGCGTCGGCCTGCATTCTTGATTTGTTGGTAGAGCCGGGGCAGGGGGACGAGGGCGTCCGCTCCACCGGCCAGCTACTTCTGAGTTTTAGCGACGGCGCCCAAACCGGCACGGGCCGCCGCCAGGGCTTCACTCGCGCGAATTGTCGAATAGTGTTTGGCTCCGTACCCTGGATTATCGAGGAAGATTTGCTCGCCTTTGGCCAACGCCGGAATCGCTGCTTCGTACCGATGCTGTCTTACAAGCGCCACTCCCAGTTCCGTAAGGGATTGCGCCACGGCTGGATCCTTCGCTCGTCCTCCGTTCAGAAGTTGGAGGGATTCGCGAGCATTCTGCTCCGCTTCGATAGCCTCGCCAGCCTGATTCAGGACAAAAGCGCAGCCGGATAGTTCCCGCGGTAGTCTCGGGGATCGCGCAGGTTCAGCCGCTCGCACGATTGCCAGCGCCTGGTGACACTCTTGAACCGCCTCGCCGTTGCGGCCGAGCCGAGAGAGACTCACGGCCCACAATACTCCCGCCTCGCCCGTGCGCGCGTTCTCTGGACCAACCACTCGCACCATCTCCTCGACGTACCTGTGCTGATAGTATTCGGCTTCCTTCAAATCGCCTGCCTGCGCGCGAAGCGTCCCGAGATGTGACGCGATCACCCCCGTCGCGAGTCCAGGTCTTCCCGCCCGGTTGTCCAGGTCCAAGGCATCTTTGAGCAGCGCCTCGGCTTCCGCGTTCTTTCCCTCCTGGATGAAGTAGAGTGCCAGATCGGTTTCGCCGGTCACAACCCGCCAACGGGGAACCGATGGATCTTTCTTCGCCGCCGCGATCCCCTCATTCGCCAGGGATACCACTTCGGGGCTGTTCCCGTGCACCAGCCAATTCACCAGTGCCTGGTTGCCCAATACCAGATACACGCTTAGCGCAGCGGGGTGTTTCAGCGCTCTGAGGCGATTCAGTGCGTCGCTGGAGGTCTTCTGGATTGATGCGGCTACGATTTCCGCGACGGTCACTCCGTACAAGCTCCAGGTCGGGTCCATTACAACCCCGTGATTCTTCCCACAGAGCCCTCGGAGGGGTGCTGAAGAACCCACCGCTCCTTGCAAGTCGCGACGCCGCGACCAAGAGGAGCGGGGGCTCAGCATCGTTCGCCAGCCGGCCGAAAATCGTGGCGCGGTCCCCATCGGCGCGAACTTAACCCAGTCGCCGAGAACGTCGTATCTTGCGAGCTTCATACGACGGCACTTCTACGGAACGGCGACTTTTCGTCCAAGCGGACCTGATGGCTACCGAGTCCCCCAGCAGATACGGAACCTCGGTTTGCTTTTGCTGGCGCTGTGGAGGGAAGGAAGGGGGAGAGCCATGCAGCAACACGAAGGAGGATGATTAGGGAGTAACCTAGTGGAAAATGGTCAAATGGGATTCCGGCGTAAACGCGGCCCGGCTAGGAGGACGGTTGAAAAGGCGGCACGCCATGCGGGCTATCCCCCTGTTAATGGCCATCTGTCCACTCCTCGTACGGGCCGACCAGTTGCCAGCCTACTGCGGCGGGGTCGGCGCAAAAAGCTACACGCCTCCAGCAGTGAACATTCCCGCTGTGGTTCTCAATCGCGGCACGGTGATCACGGTCACGAATGCCACGATGCTGAAGAATGGCGACAGATCGTCCGTGAAGGCGCTGGTTGCCAATCCCGGCCCGGACGGAATCTCCATCGCGGAAGCGATTGAAGCGACGAACAATAACCCCGGCACATGGGTCATTCAGTTCGCCCCTGCCCTGAAGGGCTCCACGATCGTCGTCGATTCCGTGGCAAACGGCGATGGCAAGCCGGGTGGATTGGACTTCCTGACCGGGGGTAACGTCACCATCAACGGCGACATCGACGGCGATGGACAGCCGGACATCACGCTCACCAGCATGTCCGGGAACCTGACGATTTATGTAATTTCCGGGGGAAACACCCTTAACGGGCTGGCTCTCCAGAACTGTGGGAACGGGGGGTGTGTCACTCTTCGGACTCCTTCTGCTGCCGGAGGTTTTGCGCCGGGGCCGGTGGCGACCGGGAAGACGTTCGCTAACACCACCATCAGCAATCTGGTGATGTCGAACATCTCACCGCAAGGCGCGGCAATCTTCATCTGTCCAAACTGCGGCCCGACGCCCCCAGGTCCCACCCACAACACCTGGGACCATGTGCTGATTACCGGCAACACCATCACCGGCAACACCTCCGGCCCGAATAGAGGAATCTCGGTACAACTCGACTGGGGCGAGAAGTTACAGCACACTACCATCGCCAACAACAGTATTTCGCTTGCGGCGCAGGGAGCAACTGGAGTTGTGTTCTTCATCGATGGCAACCTGGGCCCAGCGGATACGGGATCCGAGATCGTGCTGGATACCCGCGTCATCAACAATAC
>JBGPJK010000530.1:0-3086 GCA_041485425.1 Terriglobia bacterium
ACGCCACAAGCGACCCCACCACTAACCACAAACCGTACTGCTCCACGCCAAGCATCTTGATCGAAAGCGGAATTACCACCAAGCGAATCCCCTGACTCACAACCTGCACAACAACGCCTACCGCACCTGTCTTCAGCGCCTGCCGGTCCCGTCCCCGACGGGCATGCCCGGCAGACGCCGCGTCGCCGCCGCGGATTGCCTCTACCTCCGCACGCAAACCGTCGTCTCCCACACGAAGAAGTTGCCAGGACCCCAGCCCGGAAAGCGGTGGACCTCCCATCCTGCGCCAAGGTCATTCAGTATGCCGTCAATCACCAAGAGGTCCCCCTCCGTCGTGCGGTCCGTGTTGTCTACTACCAGCAGGCCGCCGGCGGGCGTGTGCTCCAACGCCAGCCGGAAACATTCGAGCCGGTACGAGCCATCAACCGAGATCAGGCCGAAGTAGCCGGCTGGAAACTGCAGAATCTTCTCAACATAGGCCCGGCCTTCCAACCGAAAAACCTTCGCCCTCTTGGCCCGCTCCACGATGGTGCTGTACCAAGCAGCATCGTCCTCCACCGCCCATACTGCGCCGCAGCGGCGTTCAAACCAGAGCGTGGACATGCCACAACTCCACTCGAACACTCGGGTGTTCGGTGTCATTCGCGCCCAGAGGAACCGCATTGCCGGGAACGTGATCCAGGGCAGCATGAGCCGGAGCCCCACAACCTTGTGCGCAACACCCGTTGCCACTGCCGCGATACAATCCGCCGCGTCGACAAGCGAGCCCAAAGCGTATTGTCCCTTTTGGGTGTGGAAACGCGACTTCCTCAGTTCTGGGTTCAGCCCGAACCATAGTCTCTTGCCAACCGCTGCGAGCCAGTTCATGCCCCAACCTTCCCTGCCGCTACCGCCAGAACCTCATCCGTTCCCTCAGGCGGGCCCCCGTCCAGCGCGCGAGCCTCATAACCTGAGGCCGTGAGCAGTTCCATGCAGGCGCGGTGCGCGGTCTCGCCGTGCGTGGCCAGGAACACCATCGAACGCTTTTCCATCGTCCGGCGCGCACCCCGCAGCACACCAGCCTCCGCGCCTTCGACGTCGATCTTGATCACGTCCGGGGCTTCGACCTCACCTGCGGCGAGCAGGGTGTCCGCCGTCGAACACGACACCTTCAGCGGCCCTCCGGCCGCCAGATGTCCCATCGACGTGTCCGGCTCCGGATCGAACCCAGTCTTACCGTCGAAGTCGCCCAAGGCACAGGGGAAGATCCGAACGTTCTGGTACCTGTTCATCTCCACATGCCGCCGCAACAACTCAACATTGCGAGGGAAGGGTTCGAATGCGAAGACCCTGCGCCCCCCCCAACCAACTCGGCAAACAGCAGCGTATAGAAGCCCACGTTCGCGCCCACATCCCAACAGACCATGCCCGGACGGACGAACTCGATGATCTTTCGCTGCTTGGCAGCCTCATAAGATCCCAGCCAGCAGCCGTGGTTGGAGGACCCAGCGATCCAGCGCTTGCCCCGCAGCGGGCCCTGGAGAATGCGGACCACGGCACTGTCTGGTATCAGCTGGAGCGGGAGCCGCATGGCGCGACCGGCTAACTTCGAGTTGGAAATGCCGGAGAAGTTAATCACGACTTGAGCGTCCAAGCGTCCCCCAATTCCGTTTACTGGACCTGTAACCTACCGGCGATAGGCGGACCTAGTGGCGAGTAAGGACTGTGGCGTGCGAGTTAGTTTGCGAGGAAGCGCTGGGCTCGGTGAGTGCGGGCAACTCAGACGCATGGGGAGTCGCGTGACGACTTAGATGCCGAGTTCACGGTTGTGCGCGAGGTCCATTCGGCGCGCTCAGGCTGCGTGCGGGCGACCAGCCGTCCGGTCCACCGGCCCCAGACTGGACGCCGAGCCGCACTTGGATAAACGAGACGCAAGACGGCAGGCCATCGCCGCGGACGCGCTCGGACCTGGCTGTGGCAAACTGAAGATGGGCATGATCGGATGTAGTTCGTCGTGCGAAGGAAGGAGACACCAATTACCTCGGCAAAGGAAATCCTGGTACGGGAGCTTGAGCGCCTCTCCGAAGAGGACGCTCGGGAAGTCCTGGAGTTGCTCAGGACGAAGAAGACGTCCGCCGTCACGCCGGAGAGGCCGAAGCTGACACGTGAGGAGTTGATCAGACGGGCGGCAGGCCACCCGGGAATCCACGCTCCAGATCCGAATGCGCCGCCGTTCAGGAAGGTCGAGCCCATCGAATGTCCAGGCATACCCGCGTCTGAGCTTTTGATCCGCGATCGCCGATGATGCTCTTCTATCTCGACTCCAGCGCCTGGGTGAAACGATATTTCCGGGAGCCTGGGAGTGGCTGGATCAATCGGCAGTTCGAACAGGAGATTCTGCTGGGAGGCTCGACGCTCGGACTGATTGAGGTGACGGCGACGTGTGCAAGAAAGCGGACTGCGGGTGCGATTGATGCTGTCCGTTTTCAGCAGATCGAGACCGACCTCCTCGATGACTGGAATGGCTTCTTTCAGATGGGGCTGACACCGGATGTGGTCGAGCGATCCTTGGGGTTGGCGAAGATCCGCGCACTCCGCGGCGCTGACAGCGTGCATTTGGCCTCGGCCTTGGTTCTCAAAGAGGAACTTGCGCTAGACTCCCAGGAGTTCACGTTAGTCACATCGGACGAGGAACTGAAAGCTGCGGCGCCGGAGGCGGGCTTGGCCGTGCTCGATCCTCAGGACCAAGGCGAGAACTTGGCACGTCCGAGGAGCTAACGGCCCAGCACGATTCACGCCCATCCGTGATCCATAATCCTGTCAATGACTCTATTCGCTCGGTTCCAATGGGATGGCTTGTGCAGAGCAGAGCCTGGGTCGAGCCGAACTGGTAAACTGGTGGTAGGAGTCGGTATGCACACCATTTCCGTGCGTCGGGCCAACGAATTGGGCAAGGCGGCAAGAAACGCCGTCGAGAGTCTGCTCGGCCGGAAAGTGGCGGATGAGGAACATGTAACGGTCATGGCCTTTCCTGCTCGGCCCGCCGAAGGCGAGCCCGACCGCAAAAGAGCCGTTCAGGATCTGATCGAGGATCTGGACAGCCTGGC
>JBGPJK010000531.1:0-3071 GCA_041485425.1 Terriglobia bacterium
CGGCGCCGGCGACCACCTTGCTCGTGCTCAAGTTGTGTGCGCCCGCGATGAAGTAGTAATAGAGCCCGATCATCGCGATGAACACCAGTCCCACACCCAGGAAAACGACTTTCGCATTGAGGTCGCGGTCCACCCGGCTGGTCGCCTTATGCGCCTCGGCGGATTTCTTCAGATCAGAAACCGCGCGCTTCATGCCGGCTAGCAGCTGCTTGCGCATGCGAAAAAGCGTGAAACTAGCGCCGACCAGCATGCCACCCACGGCGATCGGACGCACGATCGAGTACCACACGCTGAACGCGATGCCTCCCCAATATGCCGCTGGGTTCGCACCGGCCGCCATCGCTGGCAGCGTCGGCCCCAGGAAGTAGATGAGGAGCGGAACCAACAAACCCCAGGCCACCACACCGCCAGCGAAGTTCAGCGACGCCAGCCGGGGTCCGATGATATAGCCCACGCCTAGATAGGCTGGGCTGACTGCGGGTGAAGTGAATTGCGTCATTCCGCCCGTCGCCAGCATGGGCGAGGTCGTACTGCGCCCCAGCCTCAACCCGGCCGCCATCTTCGGAATGTTAATCAGAACATTTTTTGTGTACCAGAAAAGGTTGACCTGCGACAGAAAGTACATCAATCCGCCAAAGCCCATGTTGGCAAACAGGATTTTCGCCGCCTTGGACCCCTGCTGTCCGGCCTTATGGATTTCCGCCGCCGCCACCGACTCGGGGAACGGCAGTTCCGGGTCTTCCACCATCACGCGTCGCAGCAGGGTGACGAACAAAATGCCCAGCAGGCCGCCGATTACCATCAGCGCGACCGATTGCCAATATCTCTCCATGCCCAAGCTCGGCCACAGCCCCGCCAGAACAAACGCCGGGATGGTGAAGACCGCGCCCGCAGCCACCGATTCGCCAATCGCACCCACCGTTCGTGCGATGTTTTCTTCCAGCAGCGACCCTTTCATCAGCCGCAGGATCGACATGCCAATGACGGCGGCGGGATAGGTGGCGGCGATCGTCATCCCGGCCTTCAGGCCAAGGTAGGCGTTGGCTGCGCCCAGAATTCCCGTCATCACCAACCCGAGCATCACGGCGCGGAAAGTAAACTCCCGCATCTCCATGTTCTCGGGAACATAAGGTTTGAATTTCTTGGGGCCTTCGGTCGCATTCGTTGTACTTTGGGGGCTCATGGGCACAATCCTCGCAAATGGTCAGGGCTGATCAGCATAAAGTAGGACGGCGCACGTTAGCACGGGCACCGCCTGCTTTACAAGTGGGTTTGCGAAGACCGCGCTCGCTTCCATAAGAATGTCTAGAGCATTGAGATGCGCGATCCTGAGCGGCTGTGTTAGCGGCTAATTATGACGTGCGAAACTGCCCGTTTCGTCTACCCTCGTTGCTTCCAGCCTTCCGCGCCGCTATACTAAAAAGGATTCGTCCGGTCGGAGCCCCCGTAGCCGCGGCTGGGTGAGGGAGGATCGTCTTCAGCAGTAACGGGACCCCAATTCGGGCCACCGGGACCAGGGTTGTTGCGCAAGACAGTCAACTGGTCTCTTGGGTCAGCGGCATCGCCGCAGGCCTGTTCGCCACGCTGTTTCCTTCCGATTGTCGTCTCTGTGGTGCTCCCCTGATAAACATTTCCAGGCTGCCAGTGTGTGAAGACTGTCTTGGTGCAATGCGGCCGATTGCGGGCGGAATCTGTTCCATCTGCGGCGAGCGGCTGGTAAGCCCCTTCGCGTTCTCCGCCGAACCTTCCGCGACTGGATCCGGCGAGGCTCGTTGCGGATTATGCCGCCGCCTGGAGCCGCCATACGTCAAGGCTGCGGCCTACGGAAGCTATGAAAGTGGCCTGCGGGAGCTGATCCACCTGCTCAAGTACAACCAAGTGCGCCCGGCGGCGAATGTGCTGGGACGCATGCTGGCGGAAGCCATTGAAGATTTGCAGCCTCTTCTTGCTGGAAAGGACGTTCTGGTCGTACCTGTGCCCTTGCACTCCAGAAAGCTGCGGCAGCGCGGATTCAACCAGTCCGAGCTGATCGCTCGTGCCGCCTTGAAGCTGAAGCCCGCTGCCGGCCGTCTCCAACTGAGCGCTGGTTTATTGGAGCGCCGGCGCGAAACTAAATCTCAGATCGGACTCTCCCGGCACCAGCGTCGGGAAAACATTCGCGGCGCGTTCGTAGTGGCGAAGCCAGACCAAGTGGATGGACGCGAGATCCTGGTCGTGGACGATGTGTTCACGACCGGCACCACAGTTGCAGAGTGCGCGCGCGTTTTGCGGCGAGCCGGAGCGTCGAAAGTGTACGTAGCCACAGTGGCGCGGACGTTGAAAACCGAAGCCCAGCACGCTGTGCAGCGATGGGAGACCGAAGCCCGGTTAACCATGGCGGCCGCCGGGTAAGAATCACGTGGGGACAGCCGCCCTCGGCTGTCCAGCCGAGCGTAGCTCGGCAGTTCAGACGCATATGTCGGGGAAGTGGAACAATTCGATGAGTGGCCTGGGCCGGGCTCACATGGCTTCTCCCGCCGCCGCTGGCATACGTTCGGAGAGCGAAGGCCCCCACGTACTGCATGCGCCCGTGCTGGTGCTGAACGCCTCGTACGAGCCCATCAACGTCTGCGCCGCGCGCCGCGCCATCGTTCTGGTGCTCAAGGGTATCGCCATGACCGAGGAAGAGAACGGACACTTCCTGCACGCCGCCCGCCTCGCCATTCGTTTGCCGTCCGTAATCCGGCTGCTTGAGTATCGGCGTATCCCGCACCAGACGCGGGCTCTCTCCCGCAAGAACATTCTGCTGCGTGACCGCAATACCTGTCAGTACTGCGGCGACGCGCTTTCTTCAGGCGACCTGACGCTCGACCATGTAGTGCCCCGTTCACGGGGAGGCGCTTCCACATGGGAGAACCTGGTGGCCTGCTGCCATCTCTGCAATCGCCGCAAGGGCAATCAGTTCCCGGCGGAAGCCGGCATGAAGCTCATGCGCGAACCGCGCGCCTTCAACCTCCACACCAGCCGCCACATCATGCGCCTCATGGGGCGGTCCGACGATAAGTGGCGGAAGTATCTTTTTTACTGAGCAG
>JBGPJK010000532.1:0-3069 GCA_041485425.1 Terriglobia bacterium
CGCCTGCGAACCCGCCGACCAGGCTCAGCAAGAGATTCTCCACCACGAATTGACCCAGCAGTCGGCCACGGGTGCTGCCGATCGCGAGACGCACCGCAATCTCTTTCTGCCGGCTCGCAAGACGCGCCATGAGCAAGCTCGCCAGATTCGAGCAGGCGATTAAGAGCAGCAACCCGACTGCTCCGAAGAGTAGCAGCAGGTTTAGTCTTACATCGCCGACCAGCGAATCCCGATAGGGTACCAGCGCCACGCCTCGTTCCCGCGGACCCACGTCGTCCACGTTGGCACGACGATAGTTTTCAAACACTGTCGCCATCTCCGCCTGGGCCTGACGCAACCCGAGTCCGGCCTTCAAACGACCGATCACGTGAGTGTTGGTCCCCGTGTCCCAAAGACCTCCGGCCGGCCGTAAGGGAACAAACGCGTCGACGCTCTGGGGAAACCAGAATCCGGGGGGCAGCACTCCCACCACCGTGAAGCTGGCGTCGTCGATCGTCACAGCGCGGCCCAGAACCGCCGGGTCGGCGCCGAAGCTTCGCCGCCACAAGTGATCGCTGAGAATGATCGCCTGAGGTCCGCCAGGACGTGTTTCTTCGGCGGTAAACTCGCGGCCAAGCGCGCACGGGACGTCCAGCGTGCGAAGGAAATCGGCGGTCACGTTTGTGGTCTTGATCCATTCGCGTCCCGCGCCCACCGCCAAGCTTCGGTCTCCCACTCCTTGATGACCAGCCACGGACGCAAGTGCTGAGCTGTGCTCCTTCCAGAACCTCATTTGCCGGATGCTGAGATACGGCCGCTGTTCCTGGCCATACTGCCATGCGAGCAGCACCAGCCTGTCCGGATCAGGAAATGGCAACGGGCGGAGCAGTACTGCGTGAACCACGCTGAACACCGCGGTATTTGCTCCGACCCCGAGTGCGAGCGAGAGAATCGCCACAGCCGCGAAACCCGGAGTCTTCACCAGCGTGCGGATCGCGTAACGAAGATCCTGGATCGCGATCTCCAGAGTGGAGACGCCGCGCGCCTCGCGACAGTCTTCCTTGACTTGATCGAGTCCGCCAAATTCCAGCCGCGCGCGCCGCGATGCTTCATCGTGTGTCAGGCCGGATTTCATGCCCATCTGAATCTGGCGCCCCAGATGAAATCGCAACTCCTCATCAAGCTCATTCTCGACGGCCTTGCGCTGGAAAAGCGCACGAAAACGAAAAAGAAGATCGCTCAACATATGTCCAACACTTGCCCCACCGCGACGCTCAGCTTTCGCCATGCGTCGGTTTCCGCCTCGAGTTGTTTTCGTCCGGCGCGGGTGAGTTGGTAATACTTGGCCCGGCGATTATTCTCAGAAGCTCCCCATTCGGCCCTAATCCAGCCTTTGCGCTCCAGCCGGTGCAAAGCCGGATATAACGATCCCTGCTGGACTTGCAGTACATCGCTCGAGATCTGTTGGATGCGTTGTGAGATCGCCCAACCGTGTTGCGGTTCCAACGCCACAGTCTTGAGGATCAGGAGGTCCAGCGTGCCTTGAGGCAGATCGATGTGCTCGTCCTTCATGCTTCCCCTTGCACTCCTACAAGGGATCATACACGGACTCCTGTAGAAGTGCAAGGTGGAACTGAGCGTTAACCGGCCGTCACCGGGTGGGCGCCGTACTTCTCCAAGAGGGTCATTAGCGTACGAACGTTAACAGGTTTAGACATATAGTCATCCATGCCCGCGGCGATACACCGCTCCCGGTCCCCAGTCATCGCGTGCGCCGTCATCGCGATGATCGGAATGTGCCCGTTGCCGCCTTTCTCTTTTAGCCGAATCTTTGCGCTCGCTTCCAGACCGTCCATCTCCGGCATTTGAACATCCATGAGAATCAGGTCGAACCTCTGCTCATCCAACGTTTTCAGCGTCTCGCGACCGTTGGCGGCGACCACCACTGTGTGGCCCTGTTGCTCGAGCAGCCGCATCGCAACCCGCTGGTTCACAGTGTTGTCTTCGGCCAAGAGAATCCGGAGGCTCACACCGCTTCTGTTCCTCCGCGGCAATTGGTTGGAGGCTGGAAGCGCGGGGTTAACCGCACCCGCCTTCTCACATCGCGTCGCCAGTGCGTTCACGATCGCCTTCCGCAAGTCCGCCCGCCGGACTGGCTTCAACACATAATTGGAGATCCCCAGTTCACGGCATCGCGCCGGGTCGTCCCGCTGCTCTCCCGATGTCAACATCATGATCACGGTCTGCGAAAGATTCGGAGAGTCCCGGATCATCCGCGCGAGATCGAAGCCATCCATCCCCGGCATGTGAACATCGCTTAGGACCAGCGAGAAGGGCTTCCCCAACTTGTCTGCGCGTCGAAGGAGAGACAAGGCTTCCGGAACGTCCACTGCCGAAGCCGGCGTCATCTTCCATAGGCACAGCATATCCGTCAGGACCCGGCGATTCGTGAAGTTGTCGTCAACGATCAGGACGGGCATCCCGGCCAGGGATATCTCTTGATCCACGTGCGCCAGCGGTGCTTCGCCCGCATTCATCCGTGCGGTGAAGTGGAAGGAGCTTCCTTTGCCCGGCTCGCTTTCCACCCAGATCTCTCCACCCATCATCTCCACCAGGCGCTTGGAAATGGTCAAGCCCAGACCGGTCCCGCCGAACCTTCGCGTGGTGGATCCGTCCGCCTGGGAAAACGGTTCGAAAATTAGTTTTTGCTTATCGGCCGGAATGCCGATGCCGGTGTCCCGAACGATGAAATGCAGAACCAGGCCATCGTCGGTTTGCGCCCCCAAGGCAGCTTCCAGGGTCACTTCGCCATATTCAGTGAACTTGATTGCATTCCCTACCAGATTGGTAACGAGTTGGCGGAGACGCGTGGGATCGCCGATCACGAAGTCGGGAACTTCTGCTTTGACGTCGCAGACCAACTCCAGGTGCTTTTGATGAGCGTGGAGCGCCAGGGCTTTGACCGACTCCTCCAGGTTTTCCCGCAGATGAAAAGGAACCGGATCCAGATCGAGTCTTCCTGCTTCGATTTTGGAGAAATCCAGAACATCGTTGATGACGATAAGAAGCAAGCCGGCCGACGTCTTCACG
>JBGPJK010000533.1:0-3061 GCA_041485425.1 Terriglobia bacterium
CGGTCACGCGCCTGGTTCGTGGAGAAGCGACCGGGCCTGGGCAACTCTCTTGGGATCCCACCAGACCACTAGCCCCAGAATCAATCTCCGGCTTCGACGCAGTCATTCACTTGGCAGGAGAATCCATCGTCGGCCGCTGGACCGACGCCAAAAAGCGGCGCATCGTTTCCAGCCGAGTGCCCTCGACCCAGAACTTGGCCCGGGCACTGGCGGAGGCTCCGCAACGTCCACGAGTCTTGGTGTGCGCTTCTGCGGTCGGCTTTTACGGCAGTCGCGGCGATGAGATTCTGCGCGAGGACAGTCCGTCCGGGCAAGGTTTCGTCACCGAGGTCTGCCGTGAGTGGGAGGCTGCCTCGCAACCCGCCATTGATGCCGGAATTCGTACCGCGCATACCCGCTTCGGTATTGTCCTCAGCGCCGCAGGCGGCGCCTTGCAAAAAATGCTGCTGCCGTTTCGCCTGGGCGCCGGCGGAAATATGGGCGATGGACGCCAGTGGTGGCCGTGGATCGATATGGCAGACGTCGTCGGTGCCATCCTTCACGTGGTCGCGAACGAGTCCGTCCATGGACCGGTGAATGTGGCGTCTCCCAACCCGGTCAGAAACGCCGACTTCACCAGGACCCTGGCCTCCGTCCTGTCACGCCCGGCAAGCTTTCCGATGCCAGCGTTCATGGCGAGGCTGGCCTTTGGCGAAATGGCCGATGATCTGCTGTTGGCCAGCCAGCGGGTCGAACCGGCCAAACTTCTTGCCACCGGCTACACCTTCCAGCACCCGGACCTGCAGCAGGCACTGCGGACGATCTTGGGGTGACGAGACGGAGTACGGCAATATCTTGCGTTAGCGGACGCGCTTGGGTTGGCAACGGCGCGTCTAGGGGAATCCACATGAAGCTCGATCGTGCGTCCTGGCTGTGTTGCGTCCTATTGTTGCTGTCACCGGCCGCGTTGGCCGGTCCAGGGACCGCGAGTCCCGAACTGCGCAAGCCAAAGATCCGCGCCATCACCGCTTTTGTGCGCATTGATGTGACCCACTACCGCGCTCAATTCCAACAGACCCTGGACATGCTACGAGCAGCGAAAAGCTCTTTCGAAAAGGGAGGCTATGAGGTGCAGACGGTCCGCATCACAACCCAACCTTTTCAGGAATATGTTGGCGGCTTATCGGAGGCGCAGGCATTGCAGTTGTTCGCCGCCATGGATGACCTCGCGGTGAAGGGATCGTTCTACCTCAATATCGGACCGCTCTTGATCGACAAGCCAGGAGGTCTCAGCCAGGTAAGTCTTCTGAGCAAGATTTTGGCGACTACCAAGATCAATGCCAGCCTTCCGGTCGCCGGCGCCGGCGGCGTTGATTGGGCTGCGATTCGAGCCGCGGCCGAAGTAATCAAGTATGTCGAGGAGCACAGCCGGAACGGTGCGGGCAATTTCGATTTTGCCGCAGTTGCGATGGTTCCTCCGGGAGGCCCGTTCTACCCCGGGTCGAACCACGATGGCCCCGGCCACCAGTTCTCGGTCGGTTGGGAAGCGGGTGCCTTTGTGGAGGATGTCTTAGCGGAAATCAAGGGGGACGCCACCGTCGCAGCGCCGCTGCTTTCCCGCAAGTTCGATGAGCAAGCCCGAGCGGTAGATGCGTTGGCCACGAAGGTCGCGAAAGAGAGCGGATGGAGCTATCTCGGACTTGACCCGACTCCGGCCCCAGGCTCTGATTCGTCGATCGGCGCAGCGATTGAAACGTTCCTCGGGGCGAAGTTCGGCTCCAGCGGCACACTCACGGCTGCCGCGATGATTACTGCGGCGGAGCGCTCCATTTCCGTGAGGCGCGTAGGCTATTCCGGGCTGATGTTGCCCGTTCTGGAAGATCCCGTCCTGTCGGAGAGGTGGGCCGAAGGTCGTTTTGATCTGGATTCGTTGCTCGCTTACTCGGCGGTATGTGGAACCGGGCTGGATGTCATCCCCTTGCCCGGAGACGTTTCCCGGCATCAACTGGAACGAATCATCGGCGACATGGCCAGCCTTGCTTTCAAATGGAACAAGCCACTCACCGCCAGGCTGGTTCCTGCGCCTGGCAAGAAAGCAGGCGACCGAACTGATTTTGATTTTGGATTGCCATTCCCGAACACGACGTTGAGGCCTCTAAAGTAGGCGCAATCATGCGGATGGTTCAGCCGGCCTCGCAGATCGAAGCAGAGTCCAACCCTGTGACCCGGGTCACAGACGATATGTGCACAACGTGAGAACTTGACCCCGTGGGTGATTCCGCCGTGAGGAACAAGCCGAGATGAAATCCAGAATCATGCTAACCATCCTGGCCCTGACCATTGCTGCATGGGCCCAAACTGCAACCCAAACCACCAATCCGACACCTTCGCAAGCGACCGTTGCAACTTCACCGGACGCCAAGACGCAATGTCCCTGCTGCCAGAAGGCCGCAGACGGCAAGACTGAGATGGCATGCTGCGCCCATCACGATAAAGCCACCACAGATGGCAAAGAAGCGATGTCCTGCTGCAAAGGGAAAGACTCGATGGCGTGCATGAAAGGCGACAAGGACAAAGCGGCAGGTACTGCTTCCGCTAGGGGAACATGCTGTGCTGGCGAGAAAATGGACTGCTGCGGGAAGTCTGACCAGGATGGCAAGACGATGGCCATGGCTTGCTGCGGCGGTGCTGGTGGGCAGTGCGGCAAAGACCATCAGCACCATCACGGCGACATGAACAAGTAGTGATTTTCGGACCAAACCCCGGCCTCAGGGCCGGGGTTTCACTTTGAATTTCTAACTAGAAGCTATCTCATAATGAAGCGGAAGAGTAAACTGACCGTTCCCTCAGGGGCTAAAGCCCGCGTTTTTGTGGGTCTAGGCGGCACGGCTGAAGCCGTGCCCTTCCCAAAACGATTTATGAGATAGCTTCTAGACTGGGCTCTGGGTTGGTGGCGGGTTATCGCGGTTCATCTCATCCATCAACTTTGCCAGCAGTTCCGCACGCTGCTCGGTAGTCAATTCGCGCCTCAGCTCTTCCAGCGCCAGCGCCACGATGTGGTAGTGATGGGCGCCGGCGTACC
>JBGPJK010000534.1:0-3061 GCA_041485425.1 Terriglobia bacterium
AGGTGGCCTTCACGCCCAGCAGTTTGTCATCGTAGGTCTCATAGGGCGCGAAAATGATGTCGATTTTCGGGTCCTGCAGTTGCAGCCACGCCAGATCACTCTTGTAATAGTCGTCCGAGAGCAAGGCGTCGGCACGCAGGCGAAGAAACTCCGCAAAGGCGCGATCGTCGCTGAGATCGGCGGCGTCGCGAAGAGCCTTGGCGGCCGGCTCAAGGAAGGAGCGGAACGCGATACGGTACGGCAATGCTTCCAGTTCTCCGTTGTGCCACCGCACGATGGTGGTCGGGCTGTAGATTTCGTCCTTCTTTTCAGGATGAGCCTTCACGTACTGCTCGACTTGGTCGCGAGTCAAGCCTTGCGGATAGAAGCCGCGGCCCGGATCCATCGGAGTCTTGCCAACGAAGGGTTTGTGGCCGTCGAGCAGGTCAAAGCGGCAGGCATTGATTTGCAGATAGCGGCGCAGAAGTTCGTCCTGGTAGTCCTTGCTGCCGGCAAGAGACTCGTACAGAGTCAATGCATCGGGATCAATCTGCCGCCAGTAAATCTCGTCGAGAAACCGGGACGCTTCGACAAGTTTGTTCACCAACTTCACTTGCCGAGCTGTCAGACCCGCGGACCGGAACGGCACTTCCACCCGGACAAACTTCGCGACCCGCTGCTCGAGGTCGGGGACAACTTGCAAGCCGGCAGACTTGGCGCCCTTGGCGGCTGAGCCAGTCATGCGGGTGGTCTTTTGAGTACTGGGAGCAAAAACGAAGACAGGCAGGAACAGAGCTAGGAACAAAATCCTGGTCATGGAGGGTTGATTTTAGCAGAGCAGCACCAGGTAATTTGCCCTTCCTGTCGCAAGGAAACAATAAACATCGTTATGATGTTAGGGCATGCCGGAGCAGATAAATTCGAACGGCTCCCAGACGCTGCTCATCGACGCCGATGACACGCTGTGGGAGAACAATATCTACTTTGAGCGGGCCATCGCCAACTTCATTTCGTTTCTCAACCACCACGAATATTCGCCGGAGGAAGTGCGCGAGGTGCTGAACAACGTCGAGCGTGAGTGCATTGTGACTCATGGCTACGGATTGCACAGCTTCGCCCATGCGTTGGTGCAGACTTTCGAACGAGTGGCGGTTGAGCCCTTAACTCCCGCGCTGCACGAGACCATCAGCGGGTTCGCGCACACCATTGCCGAGCATCCCGTGGAAATCCTGCGCGGGGTGCCCGAGACCCTGCAATATCTGTCGCAGCGGCATCACCTCATCATGCTGACCAAGGGCGCCATGGCCGAACAGTCCGGAAAAGTTGAGCGCTCCGGGTTGAAGGAATACTTCGCAGCCATAGAAATTGTGGCGGAGAAGGACGAGTCTACCTACCGCGACGTGGTTTCCAAGTACGGTCTGACCGCTGATTGCACCTGGATGATCGGAAACAGCCCGAAGTCCGACATCAACCCGGCACTGGCGGTTGGGCTCAACGCGGTGTTCGTGCCGCACGACAATACGTGGATCCTGGAACATGACGAGGTCGCCCAGGCCCAGCCACCGAGCCGGCTGCTGGTGGTGGAGAACTTCGCGGCGTTGCAGCAGCACTTCTAGCCGAAGACCACCGTTCGTCCGCGCAACCAAAGCGTCATTTATATTGATACGTACCCGCCATGCAACTCCAGGAAAATGTTCCGCTCGCCCCGCTGACTACGCTGCGTGTGGGCGGACCTGCGCGCTATTTCGCCGAGGCGCGCACCTTGGCGGAGGTATCGGAGGCGGTGGCCTTTTCCTACTCCAAGGAGCTTCCTCTCTTTGTGCTGGGGGGCGGCAGTAATCTGGTGATTTCCGACGCGGGCTGGAACGGCGTGGTGCTGAAGGTTGCCATCACCGGCATTGAAGAGCGCAGGCAGGATGGCAAGTCACTGTTTGAGGCGGGCGCGGGCGAAGAATGGGACAAGTTTGTGGCCCGGACCGTGGCTCGAAATTGTGCCGGCGTTGAATGCCTGAGCGGCATCCCGGGGAGCGTTGGGGGCACTCCAGTGCAAAACGTCGGCGCCTATGGGCAGGAAGTCGCCGAGACCATCGAGTCCGTCCTGGCCCTTGATCTCCGGGACGGTCAGATCCGCGAACTCTGTAATGATGCCTGCGGGTTCAGCTATCGAACCAGCATCTTCAATTCAACTCAGCGTGGACGCTACATCATCCTGCGCGTGACTTACGCGCTGAACTCCGGCGGTGAGCCGCGGCTGCAGTATGCCGACCTCAAGCGATATTTCGCCGGCTGGAGTGTGACCCCAACCCTGGCGGAAACGAGGGATGCGGTGAGAAGAATCCGTGCCGGCAAAGGCATGCTCATTTCGGCGGGAGACGAGGACTGCCGCAGCGCCGGATCTTTTTTCAAGAATCCGGTGTTGACGGCTGAGCAGTTTCAGGCACTGGGAACACTGGCCGCGGCTAAGAATTTGCAAATCCCCAGCTACCCCGCGCTCGATGCTCGAAAGAAGGTTTCCGCCGCCTGGCTGGTGGAGCATTCCGGTTTCAGCAAGGGCCTGGTCAGCGGCGCAGTTGGCATTTCCCGAAAGCATGCGCTGGCCATCATCAATCGGGGCGATGCGACCGCCGCCGACATCGTGGCCTTGAAGGAACAGATTCAGCAGCGGGTGGAAGACATGTGGGGTATCCACCTGGAGCCCGAGCCCGTGTTTGTAGGCTTGTAGCAGGTGGAGGACGGGCGTCCCCGCACGTCGTCATTCCTTGGGCAGTTTGCGGAAGGGATGCTCGAAGCTGAGGTAAAGGAAGATTCCCTTCTCTCCGGCCGAAGGGCCGACGCCCAAAGGCGCGGCGATTCCGGGAACAATCTGCAATCCGTTCTTGAAGTTGTAGGCCCAGCGAATTCCGGGGTTGAGAAATACCGAACTGTCCCACTCAGTCTTGTCTGGGGCGGTCACCGATTGCGTGCGGTTAAACACGGTCTCCAGCATGACGTTGAAGCGAGGAGCGGCCAGCCAGATGAAGCTTTGTCCTAAGTTATAGCCGGCGCTGAAGGCGCGGTTCCCAAGTTCGTCCTGAGCATGAGG
>JBGPJK010000535.1:0-3058 GCA_041485425.1 Terriglobia bacterium
ATTAGCCTTAGTTTCTAGCCCGGCCGATCTGAGAATCTGTCTCTCAGACTTCTGCGGCAGCATTGTTACATCGGCCTCGTATCCGGGGATTTCAAGGGGCGGAGCCCCTTGACTAAACTTAGACTTCCCGCTCGACAACCGCAATACAGATAGCTGTGTCCCAGATCCTCAAGAAGGTCTGCATGGTTGGCTCTTACGGCGTAGGAAAGGCCAGCCTACTCGTAGCTACTTTCCGGCGCAAAATTCGGTTTTTGGCGGAGGCTCGAAAGTAACAATGTTGCACACCGCGGCGGATACGTTACTTTGGGCGGCTCAACCAGCGAGGGAAGTCTGGCGCTCGCTTCCGCGGGCTGATTGTGCTGGGGGCTCCGTGATCTTTCCCTGCGCTCTTCGATTCCGTTGCGAGAGGCGCTCCCTTGAACCAGCGCCAGCTCGGACGCCGCGCAGGAGTTCACGAGGACAGATTGAAAGAACAAAGATGTCACGGGAGCCAATAAAGACAGGGCTTGCGACGAGGGGGCGGCCTGGATCGACACATGCTGCATCGTGTTGCTCTTATTGTAGGCGCCGCTTGCAGTGCGCGTCGAACTCGTCGCGGCTGAACCGACACAGAATAGAACGATCATCGCCACAAGCAGTCGCCGGATGGACGCGAGCAGATTCATGATCCAAGTCCACAGTACTCGAGCCCGGCTGTCGGGTCAAGAGAAAAGAAACATTTTCATCACGAAATGTTCTATTGGGGTGCCGGAATCGTGGATCTTACGTGGATCTGTACGTTCTTGCACGAACCCGCGACGAGGCTCACTGAAAACGTTGGGCTTGACCTCTGAATTTTGCGCCGGGAAGTAGCTAGTGCGGCGCTTCGTCCAATCCCGCTTCGACGAAAAGTATCTCTCCACGGCCGGCGTTAAGATCGACAAGAAATCCGTCTCGGTCAGCGAAACCGGCGTCCTCACGATGCTCTGGGATATCGCTGGCAAGAGTGATGAAACGCCCTTCCCTTCCCTCGTCCGCAGCGCCTGCGGATATATACCTCCACCGCTCCAGCGCCGCCGCCAGCGCCTCAAGCTGGATCGGCTTGCTGACGTAATCGTCCATCCCCGCCGCCAGGCACCGCTCGCGGTCGACAACCAGGATCGGGGCGCGGGTCTGCGGCCGGTCCAGCAGCTCGCGTACCTTGTGGATCAGCACCTCGGGCTGGAAGGGTTTCTCGACCAGTTCCGTCAGTGTAT
This sequence comes from Terriglobia bacterium, assembly GCA_041485425.1. Taxonomy (GTDB): domain Bacteria; phylum Acidobacteriota; class Terriglobia; order Terriglobales; family Acidobacteriaceae; genus JAIQET01. The sequence goes on from JBGPJK010000535.1 coordinate 1,236, forward strand.
CCGTCACGTCGGCTGGCCCGAGGATCTGGTTGACGTAGCCGGACATGTACAGCACGCGCATGCGCGAACGGACGGGCGCCAGACGGTGCGCCAGCTCGCGCCCGCTCATGCCCGGCATCACGACATCGGTCAGCAATAAATGGATCGGGCCAGGGTGCTGTAAGCAGATGGACAGGGCTTGGTCGCCGCGGCTGGCGGCAAGTACGGTATAGCCACTCCTGCGGAGGGCGCTTTCGACGAGCTGGCGGACAGTCTCTTCGTCCTCCACCAGGAGAATGGTCTCGGAGCCGCGTGCCGGCTGCGTCTCCGGGGGCGTCGCCGCGAGGGCTTCCACCGCCTCCCGGACGCGGGGCAGGAAGACCCGGAAGGTCGAACCCTGGCCAGCTTCGCTTTCGACGTCGATCCAGCCCGCGCTCTGCTTCACGATGCCGTAGACGGTGGAGAGGCCGAGTCCGGATCCGCGTGCCTGGCCGTATTTCTTCGAGATACACCTCCAAGAGTTCAGGTCGATTAAAGAGGGGAGCGAAAACGTGAACGTCGCGATCGAGATCCCGGACGAAGTGGCACGCCAACTCGCGGCGAGCTCGGGTGAGGTGTCTCGGGCCGTTCTGGAGGCCGTGGCGATCGAAGTGTATCGCTCCGGCGCAATCACTCCAGCCCAGGTTCAACAGATGATGGGTCTGCACTCACGTTGGGAAACGGAAGCGCTGCTCGTCGTGCGGAAGCCTTTCACGACTACACAATGGATGATCTCTCGCGGGATATCAATGTCATCCGCGATGCTTCCCGGCGATGATCGCCGTCGCCGACGCTTCGCCGGTCTGCTACTTGGTCGTGATCGGTGAGATCGAGCTTCTTCCGAAACTCTTTACCCAGGTGTTGCTGCCACGTGAGGTGCTCGATGAGCTGCTGGTCGAAGGCGCCCCCCGATGGTCCGCGCTTGGGCGTATGCGCCGCCTTCGTGGATCTCGATTCATGATGGTCCAGCGGGCCCGGAGAAAAGCATGGAGCGGCTCCAAGCGGGCGAACGAGCTGCGATTGTTTTGGCCGAGTCGGTACATGCCGACATCATTCTCCTTGATGAGAAATCGGCTCGCCGCGTCGCTGCTGAACGAGGCCTGCAGGTTACGGGATTGCTCGGCGTGCTCGTTGAGGCCGCGAACCGCGGACTCGTTGATCTGGCGCCGACGATCGAGCGGCTTGACCAAGACCAGTTTCCGATACTCTCCTGCTCTACTCAGGTCGGCCTTGGAGCGCTACCACCACCGACTTGGTGGGGGAGCATCGTGATTATCTGGCGACAAGACCCTTGGCGCCGAGCGCTGCAAATCCGCTGAGCAGGGACAGCGGGAGAAAGATCATCATGATCGATTGGGTGCCACGGAAAGAGAGGTTAACTTGCAGGTACGGAAGTTTGGAGATGGTATCGCTTGGACGGCCAGGCAGGACAGTTTGGCTCCCCGAGTGCGACACTGCAAGAAATGGAATTTCTCTGTCGCGTGAGAGACCACCGCAAACGACTGAGAAAGCATATAGTTCGGTAAATCTTTCGATCCCAATTTCCTGTTCCCGCCAGGAACGGCAGTTTCTCTGTTTGGAGGGTCTTCTTGGGCGCCCAAGCGAGACACAACTCCGGGTTGTGAATCAGGGTCCCCAGGAAACCAGTTTTCCAACCTTTTCTCCACTCTCAGCGGCCTTTGGATTCGGTTCGCCTCATTTCTCCTGCGCACGCTCTCGCCTTCGTACTACAAGCAGGTGCTCGCAGGCGAGAACGATTTCGTTGCGTTGATTGAACGCCTCGGTCAGTTCAACGATGAGACCAC
>JBGPJK010000536.1:0-3057 GCA_041485425.1 Terriglobia bacterium
GCCCGATACTCAATGGATGAGCCAGGGAGAGAGATCCCTGCCTAAGGCCACCATGAGCTGGTACTTCGTCTTCTTCTTTCTTTCCGGGCTTTGCAGCATTGTGTACGAGTTGGTGTGGCTGCGGCTGGCCATGGCGCAGTTTGGGGTGACCACGGCGCTGACCTCGATCGTGCTCTCGATGTTCATGGCTGGGCTGGGGCTGGGTTCATGGGCCGCCGGGACGCTGATTCGACGCCACGGCCACCAGTTGCTCCATCCGCTGCGCCTGTACGGGCTGATGGAACTGCTGATCGGAATTTCCGCTCTCACGGTTCCCTTCCAGCTGTCTTATGGGCATCACCTGTTGGAAGGAATGTCGCAGCAGGCGATGGTGTCGTCCGGTGCGTACTACCTGGCCTCCGGAGCATGTCTGGCACTTACGCTCGTGCCGTGGTGTGCCTGCATGGGTGCCACTATTCCGCTGGTCATGTTTGCCATGCGAAGCCAGGCCGGCGCCGAGGCCGATCGCTCGTTCAGCTTTCTCTACCTGGCGAATGTTCTCGGTGCAATTGGGGGCGCGCTGCTTGCGCCGTTGCTGATCGAACTGGGCGGGTTCCATGCCACATTGCGGGTCGGTGCGGGACTGAACGCCGTGATTGCGGTGTCAGCAATCTTGCTGTCCGCCGCTTCTCCGAAGTCAGACGCGATTGGCGCTGTGCCTCCGAGCGCCTCTGCTCCCGTAGCCTTTGACCGGGGCAGTGGACCTCTGCTTCTTCTGTTCCTGACCGGTCTCACCACCATGGGCATGGAGGTCGTCTGGATACGGCTGTTCACACCTTACGTGGGCCCGATCGTGTATGCATTCGCCACGATTCTCGCGGTGTATTTGCTCGCCACATTTACCGGATCGCGAATCTACCGCGGGTGGAGCCGCAGCAACCGGCGCGAGAGCGAGCTGGCCTGGGTCGCGCTGCTGCCGCTGGGGATGCTGCCGCTGGTGACCTCCGATGTCAGGCTTAGCATGGATTCGTCCCTTCGAGTTTTTCTCGGCGTGGCGCCTTTCGCAGCCCTGATGGGCTTCCTCACTCCGATGCTGGTGGACCGCTGGTCAGGTGGCGACCCCGACCGCGCAGGCAGAGCATATGGCATCAACGTGGTGGGCTGTATCGCGGGACCGCTGCTCTGCGGATTTCTCTTACTGCCATTTTTCGGCGAGCACATGTCCACGCTGGTGTTGACCTTGCCTTGGTTAGGGATGGCAATCCGTTGCGGCTTCACCCGCGAGGTCCGCTTTCCGAATCGGGCCGCCGCCTATGGGGCCGTGGCAGCGGGGCTAGCGATTCTATTTCTGACCAAAGACTTTGAGACGCAATACCCGCAGCGGGAGGTCTTGCGCGACAGCACTGCGACCGTCATTGCCACCGGCACGGGCATGGGCAAGAGACTGGTGATCAACGGAGTGGACATCACGGCCATGGTGCCGATCCCCAAGATGATGGCGCATCTGAGCCTGGCTTCGCTGCCGCAGCCCCCGCGCAATGCGCTGGTCATTTGCTTCGGCATGGGAACGACGTTCCGCTCGGCGATCTCCTGGGGAATTCCTACCACCGCTGTGGATTTGGTGCCGAGTGTTCCGAAACTCTTTGCTTACTACCATGCGGATGCTGCGAGGGTCCTCGCGTCTCCACTGGCCCATGTGGTGATTGACGACGGCCGCCGCTACCTGGAGCGTTCGCCGGAAGAGTACGACGTCATCATTATTGATCCGCCGCCGCCGGTGCAGGCTGCGGGTTCCAGTCTGCTGTATTCCAAAGATTTCTACGCGGTGGCGAGAAAGCGGCTGCGTCCCGGTGGAATCCTGCAGCAGTTTCTGCCCGATGGCGTGAACGCTGCCAATGACAACCAACTCAAATCGTCGGTCGCCCGGGCGCTACGAGATTCCTTTCCCTATGTCCGTGTCTTCCAGTGGAACGGCAGGCAGGGCTGGCACTTCCTGGCCAGCCGTGAGCCGATTCCAGTGCGCACTGCCGCCGAACTGGTAGCTCGTATGCCGGAGTCGGCGGTTGTCGACATGATGGAGTGGGGCCCGGCAAAGGCACCCGACAAACAGTTCGAGCTGCTGCTATCGAGAGAATCCAGGCCTGAGCAAATGATCGCCTTGTCGCCCGGCACGCCCGCGCTTCAGGATGACCGCCCGGTCAACGAGTACTACCTGCTTCGCCGCCCCGGTGGCGTGCTTAACCTGGTAAGCCTGACTTTTTGACACGGACTCCTTGACTGACTAATCTGAGCGCCGAGGAGCAACCCATGATTATCGGCGCGCACGCCTTGGTAGCGCCGCCCTCCCAGCGACTGTCCAGCGGGCGTCTCGCCCGCTGAGCTTACTGTCCCGTGACAGATTGGACCAGCGGATGGTTGGTCAGCGCTACTTTCCCTCCACTTTCGGCCACGAGAGTCATGCGCTCCGTGCCGATCAGGCCCTCGATTCGGGGCACGGCGGATTGATTGGCTACGATGTAAAAACGGTCCGGCCGAAGCCACAGATTCTGGAACCGCGAATCGTCAATGAAGACGTCCGGTGCTCCGGGCGCGTAGGAGCCGTATTCCATATTGTGGAAGCGGCCGTTCAACAGGAGCGCAGAGCGATCAGCATAAAAAACCACGGACGAGAAGTCGTAATAGTTGTGGTCGACGATCAGCATACCCTGGGGCGATTTCAGGATTGCGTCCGCCAGCGGCCGGGACGATAAGTAGGGATCAAATACCACCATGGCCAGCCGCGCCGCGTGGAAGAACAACACCATCATCAACGCAGCAGTAAGGAAGGCTCGTTGGCCGCGCGCTGCCAGAGTCCCAATAGCCCCGATGGCAAACGCCACCGCGGCCACTAGAAGAGGGAACCGTAGATAGGCAAACGAACTGAGCGTAAGGTCTTCCATATGGCCCAGAGACAAGGTGTACGCCGACGGGTGCTGGCTTAGGGCCGAAGAAATATCTCCTGGTGCCGGGATGTTCCGCGTCAGGACCAGTAGAGCGACGCCCGCGACGGCTGCGCAGCCAGCGACCACGGACAGACCC
>JBGPJK010000537.1:0-3054 GCA_041485425.1 Terriglobia bacterium
ACGTCGCCGTGCAGGTCATCAAGCGTACCTCGCTCGGATACTATGACCCTCGTCTCTTTTCCCTGATGTCAATGGCGGCTTTCTTTGCGATTGTCGGACACATGTTTCCGGTCTGGCTGAAGTTTCGCGGCGGCAAGGGCGTGGCCACCGGATTGGGGTCGTTCGCAATACTCGCCCCCAAGACTGTTCTGGTTGTAGTCGCCATCTTTGTGGTGGCCGTGCTGGCGTTCCGCTACATCTCGCTCGGATCGATGGTGGCCGTGGCGCTTTTCCCGCTGCTGGCCTGGGCGCTCAACGACTATCTCCACACTCCTGTAGTGCTCGGGTTCATGGCAGCCGCTTCAGTTTTGATCATCGCCAGGCATCACGACAACATCCGCCGGTTGCTGGCGGGCACCGAACCCCGTTTCCAGTTGAGGCGCACATGAGCCAGATTGCTGTCATTGGCGCGGGCGCGTGGGGGACCGGGCTGTCCATCGCGCTGGGGCGGAAGGGCACTCATCGCGTTCGTCTGTGGGCTCACGAAGAGGAAGTGCGCGAGTCCATTGCTGCGCGCCACGTGAATGACATGTTTCTGCCCGGGCAACCGATTCCCCAGTCCGTTTCCGCCACCGGCAGTCTGCAAGAAGCGCTGCATCACGCAGAAATCGTGGTGAGCGTGATGCCCTCGCAGCACTGTCGCACTCTGTTTCAGGATATGCGCCCCCATCTGAGGCCGGGCATGATGTTTGTCACTGCCACCAAAGGGCTGGAGGAGACGACTCTTTTGCGCATGACGGAGGTGATCTGCGCGGTCGTCAGCCCTGGCGGCGGATTTCAACCGCAGATCGGCGCGCTCAGCGGGCCCTCGTTTGCCAAAGAAGTCGCGCGGGGCGACCCGACGGCGATCACCATCGCCTCGCAGGACGCCGAGTTAGCCGAGACCGTGCAACGTGAGTTCAGCGATCCCCGCTTCCGCGTCTACACCAACGATGATGTCGCCGGCGTGGAACTGGGGGGTGCGCTGAAGAACGTCATCGCCATCGCCGCCGGGATTTGCGACGGACTTGGGCTGGGCCACAATTCCGCCGCTGCACTGATCACCCGTGGTTTGGCCGAGATTACCCGCCTGGTCGTGGCCTGCGGGGGACGTCAGGAAACCATGGCCGGGCTGGCGGGCCTGGGTGATTTAGTCCTCACCTGCACCGGCGGCCTGTCGCGCAACCGCAGCGTGGGCGTGGAGCTCGGACGCGGGCGTAAGCTCCCGGAGATCATTGCTGGCATGCACGGAATGGTGGCGGAAGGCGTGTTCACCACCCATGCGGCGGTCGGCCTCGCCCGCGCCCGCGGAGTCGAGATGCCCATCAGCGAGCAGATGCATGCCATCCTGCACGACGGCAAGTCGCCCAGGGACGCCATCCACGATCTCATGACCCGTAGCACCAGGAGCGAGATTAGCGATTAGCTCTGAGCTTTCCGCTTTCGGCCTGGAGCATATTGCTTGACTGCCCGTTTGTCGCCGGTGGACCGAAGGCTGAGAGCGAAAGGCTTAAGAGCTCATAGCGAAGAGCTTCTTTCTTGCCAAACCTTCCCCAAAGCCGCATGGTGTCAATTACTTTCGTAATGGCTTCGGCCTGCGATCTCAACTTCCTGGCGCCAACATTCAAAGTAGAATTTTAAGGATATCTGTGCCGCTTTTGAGAGCGGCGCCGGGGCCACTTTGTCGCTAAGACTACCGATCCCATCGCGCATTCCGATTCTGTACGTCATCCTCAGTGTGCTGGTGCTGATCAGCGTGGTGCCGATGTACTTCTACTCGGCAAAGGTGGAAGCCATCAACCGCGAACGCCTGATCACCAACGAGCGCTTGCTGCAGAACACGGTGACCCGCTCGCTGGCCGACGACATTTCGCAGCACCAGCAGTCGCTGCGCATGATGCTGAACAACCTGGCATCGGCGCTGCAGGTGGCCAGCGGCGGAGACATCACCTCCGAGCACGTGGAGGCGCCGGAGTTGCGCGCCCTGCTGGAAAACTTTGTTTCCTCCTCCGACGATCTGGCCTATGCCACCCTGCTGAACGCGGAAGCCAAGGGAATCTCGGCCGGCCGCATCGCTCCGGATGCGTTCTTGCAGCGTGAACTGGAGCGGGCCTTTGCCGCCGCCCGTGAAGGCCGCGCCTATAACGGCCAGGCGTTGGTGGTGGGTAGCGGTAAATCCTCTCGCACCGTGGTGCTGGTCAGCGCACCGGTCATGTACGGCGGGCGATTCCTGGGCATGATCGGTTCGGTGGTGGACCTGCAATTCCTGATTCGCCGCCTGCAGGAGGTCAACCGCGGCGGGCTGACTCCCTACGTGGTCGACAGCGAAGGCCGGCTGGTGGCCGGAGCCACCCCCGACTACGCTACCGGTCAGGACATGACCAACCTCGAGATCGTACGCAACTTCGTCGAGGAAGGCAGCAAGGCGCAGCTCGCTGCCACCCGGGAATTCACCATCGGGAATGGAAAAAGCAGCACCAAAATGCTCGGCACCTACAGCCCGGTGCTGAACCTGGACTGGGCGGTGGTGGTGCAGAAACCGCGCAATGAAGCTTACCGTGCGGTTTACGAGATGCAGAGCAGCGCCCGCATCCTGGCGATGATGGCGGTTTTTCTCAGCGTCGGAATCAGTATCTACGCGGCCCGGCGGATCACCAATCCGCTGGAAGTCCTTACCGAGTCCAGCCGCGCCATCGCCCGGGGCGACTTTTCCCAGCGCGTCACCCTGAAAAGCAGCACGGAGATCGGCGAACTGGCGGCCACCTTTAACACCATGTCGGAAGAACTCGAGCAGTTCGTGCTCGATCTCAAACGCGCCGCCCGCGAAAACCGCGAGCTTTTCATGAGCTCCATCCAGATGCTGGCCGGCGCGGTCGACGAAAAGGACCCTTACACCCGCGGCCACTCCGACCGCGTCACCCGGTATTCCCTGATGATCGCTCACGAGATGAACCAGCCCGAAGAGTTCATCGAAATCGTGCGCATTTCCGCCCAGCTGCACGACGTGGGCAAGATCGGAATTGAAGACCGCATTCT
>JBGPJK010000538.1:0-3053 GCA_041485425.1 Terriglobia bacterium
ATCTCCTGCCGCAGACGGTCGACATCCGCGGTCAGCTCGGGCATCTCGAGTGTCACCGCGTCCTTCAGCGCGCGAGTCACCCGATAACCGGCCTTCCCGCCGCGGTTCTCAAACAGGATCGCGGCCGCAATGGGATCGCCTCCCGTATTGCGAATCTCCAGCTTGGCGTCATCCGCAATCCTCGCCCGCAGGGGAACGGAAAAGTTGCCCATGCCGCGATAGAAAAGCAGCTTTTCCTGCTGTGGCCCGACGCGGATCGGGGCGGAGTCCGTCTGGCGAGCCGCGTAATAGTGGCTAGCCGCCTTTTCCACCGGGAGCTCTAGGCGCTCCGCGGGCTTCAACTCGACGGAATTCCATTCAATCTGCCCATTCGAGTTGGCGAATACGGGTAGATTCGCCAGTTCGGGCAGCACCTTGGTCGCACGCGGATACCATTCCGTGATCAGCCCCTGGGGAAAGCCCACGCGAACGGAGAGCGTCATCGGCCGCGGCGCGTAAAAGTAGACGACCGGCGTCTCCATGCGCACTATACCGAGCGACCATTTAATATTGCGTCCGCCAAGGCGATACACGAAGCAGGGAAGATCCGAGGGACCGGAAAGGGGCAGCCAACTCACCGGGTCTCCATTTTCGTTCGCGACCGAGGTGAAGGTACCCCACTCGTGAGCGACTAGCGCATCGCCGGGCTGATCGACGCGGGCGGCAAACAGCAGCGGCACGCACAGAAACGTAAGGCAAACTGAAGTTCTGGACAGCATGACCGTCCCCCCTTCGTTCTTCTTGAAGTATATGACAAAAGGCGGGTCGTGTCCCCTCGGATAAAATGGAATCTGCCGACAGCCGCTCACGATCAACCTGCCGCACTTATCCGATCTTCATTTTGGACACGACCGCGACAAAACCGCCAGCGCGCCGCCACTCGCGGATCGACACCGTACAGGTCGGCGAACGCAACGAGAATGACGCAAGCGACAATTGTGGCAGCCAATCCTTTACAAAGCATGAGACATCCTCCCATCCGGGGTTGCTCGCGAAACGAAAATGCCAAAACCTGGTGAAACGCACAAGGATAGAATTACGTCAACGGCTAGTTATAGGAGGGTTCGTCGATGAAGCTCCTCATTCTAGGTGGAATGTTGGCGTGCCAGTGTACCAGCTTCCTTCCGCAGGCAATCGGCCAGGACAACAAGCCCGCTGAACAGAAGCTCAACCTGATGGCCACCGGGCCGCTCGGCAGCATCACTTTGCAAGCCGATAGCATACAGCGGCGGCCTTCTTACCCGTCCGTTATCCAGCTAAAGGGTAACGTCGAGATCAAGACGAAGACCATTGTGCAGGATAGCCCGTTGCGCCTCATGATTATGGTGGTGCGGGCGGATGAGGCGGACTACCATGAGGATACCAGCGAGATCGAGGCGCGCGGGACCGTCCGCGTGGATTACCGTGATGATCCTAGCCAGACCAACGCGGTCGGCAACGTGCGCATTAAGCTTGAACCCGCTCGTTAGCAGATAGGCCCGTCCAAAGCAACGAACCTCGGGACTCGCGGCCCGAGCGCGCTCGAGTAAAGCTTGCGCCGCAGCCTGCAAAAATTTGGCCGAATGTCGCGGTAGCTAGCCAGATCCCGGCCGAGATCGAAGCGCTCGGGAGCATGTGAGTCCGCATGGCCAATTCAGTGGCGGCGCGTGCAGTGGACGGCGCTCCGTCTCTCGATCAATCGCGTGATTTCGGGAACCAGGCGCTTGGCACAACCATAACGGTCTGGCCCCGCAACTGGAGTGCGGCTTCGTCCTCGGCGACCGCCTCATCTTCCGTCTGCCCCTCGTAGTGCTCCAGTATTTTTCGAACCCTGGCTTCATTCCAGCCAGCCGGAAAGCGATTCTGTTGTCTCATTGGCGGTTTCGTAAGAAACTTTCAAGCATCGACCCTATCCGTACGACCAATTGCGAACCGGGAGGCGTTTCGCCCATTGATCCGCCATGAGATGCGCCGGCCGGCCCTTATCGGTCAGACTCCACACTCCTCGCCTCAAGGAGTCCAGAAGGCCTTCACGGGTCAGGTAGAATCGCGCCCATGCCACTTGGTTTGCGAAACGGGGAGTCCAGAATCCAACAGTTCGCTCTGAGCCGCTTCGGAAAGCTTTCAAATTCTTGGCTATCTGCTCAACCACTTCGCTTGGCCTGCCTGAGCCACCCAGATCCCGAAGAGCATCAAGCAGAGGGCCAAAGTACTGAACGAACTGAGCCCCCTCAATCCTTTCGGACTTCTTGGTCATAGACCGCCATCTTATCGCACTGCCATTTTAGTCAACTCATCAGGTCGCTCGACCGCTGGTTTGTCGCTGTTATTCGGAGGGCGCCGCGAGGATGTCCGAGGGGCGGACCGCTTGAATCTCTGAGTAGCGTGTAAAGTCTACGTGTTGAAAGTGATTATGCTCTTCACGCTATGGATGTTCATAGCCACGACTAGTCGGGCGTCGTGAGTCGTCTTGTCCGAAACGCCGAACTGAGCAAGGAGCCTTCTCCACTCGGATTAAACGCTGTCCGAGTCCTGAAGCCGGACAACGGAACGCTCGATGCGTGCGAGGACTCTTTCAGCATAGGCGGGTGTGAGTCCCAAACCGTTGCTCTCGACAGGCCGAGTGCAGACGGCCCACAGTTCGATGAGGTTTTGGGAAGTAACGCAGATGCGGTGTCCATCGCTCTTCAAGCGATTGACCGCGTCACGCGTCTGGCGGGACTGGGGGTCGCTGCGGCGAATCCTGCGAACCAGGATGTTTGTATCCGCGAGGATGTCCATTTATTCACGGTTCCACTCGTCTTCACGGGTGTACATGTTCTCCCTGCGGAGACTCTCATCGGACAGCGAAGGAATGCCAGGCGGAATCATGTCGGCGATTTCCTCAAAAGCCTTGTCGAACTCCTCCACGCTAATCGGAGGCTTCGAATCCGGAGATGAGGAGATAATGTTGAGCACTGCCGTGCGCAGGAGAGAATCGACAGAGACACCCTGAGCCTTGGCCATGAGAATGGCCTGCTCCTCGGATGTGAGTG
>JBGPJK010000539.1:0-3052 GCA_041485425.1 Terriglobia bacterium
GACGTCGAGCGGCGCGACTTCACCATCAATGGCTTGTTGCTCGATCCCATCAAGAACGAAGTTCTGGATCTTGTCGGAGGGCGCAAGGATCTCGAGGCTGGCATCATTCGCACCATCGGCGAACCCGAACGCCGCTTTGCCGAGGACAAGCTGCGGATGTTGCGAGCGGTTCGCTTCGCGGCGCGGTTCGACTACACCATCGAGCCGGGAACCTTCGCCGCGATCCAGAAGATGACGGCACAAATTCACCAGGTTTCGCGCGAACGGGTACGTGATGAACTCACCAGGATGCTCACCGAAGGCCACGCCCACCGGGCTCTCTTGTTGCTCGATGAAAGCGGGCTTGTGAAAGAAATCTTGCCGGAGATCACCGCCATGAAGGGCGTGGAGCAGCCGCCGCAGTTCCACCCGGAAGGTGACGTCTTCGTGCACACCCTGCTCCTGCTCGACAAGTTGCCGCATCCCTGCCCGGCCACGCTGGCTTGGGGCGCGCTGCTGCACGATGTGGGTAAGCCGCCCACCTTCCGGGTTGCGCCCGACCGCATCCGGTTTGATGGGCACGTGGAGGTCGGAGTGAAGATGGCGCAGGAAATTCTCCACCGCCTGCGTTTCTCGAACGACGACACCGAGCAGATCCTGGCGCTGGTTACTAACCACATGCGTTTCGCGGACGTGCAAAAGATGAAAGAGTCCACTTTCAAGAAATTCGTCCGTATGCCGGATTTCGCAGGGCATCTGGAACTGCATCGCATTGACTGCCAGGCCAGTCATGGTGATTTGACTTCCTACAATTTCACGCGAGAGAAGATGGCCTCCATGCCGCCGGAGAGCGTGCGTCCCACGCCATTGATTGCGGGCGCCGACCTCATCGAAGCCGGATACCAGCCGGGGCCGCGGTTCAAGGAGATTCTGTCCGCGGTGGAAGACGCCCAGCTTGAAGGGCAGTTGCAGACACGAGACCAGGCATTGGATCTTGTGCGTGAGCAGTTTCCGCTTTGAGGCGCCGGATCGCGCGAGCCAGGGCGCCCGTGCCACACAACCTGCTCGGAATGCTAGAATCGGGTTCTTCATTCCTTCAAACTGGAACTTCCCCATGACGCGACCCATGGAGCACGTCGGTGCCGGACTGGAGAAAATCGTGACCAGCAGTCTGCGGCGCGCGCCCGCGGGCGAAGCACCGGTGCTGGCCTGGCCGCTGGCGTGTGGGCACAAAGTCGCGGAGCGGACGCGGGCTTTGGATTTTGCTGCCGGTATTCTGCGGGTAGAAGTTCCGGATGCGGGCTGGCGCGCGGAGCTGCGGGCGCTGGCTCCGCGGTATGTGGCGGCGATCAACCGCTACGTGAGCGAGAGCGTAACGCGGATTGAATTTGTGATCCAGTCGGAACGGGCGCAGCGGTAGTTGCCGCGCACGCAATTGCCGAGCTGGGCTCGGCTTGGCCGGGTCACAGACCCGGCCCCACACAGGCACTCCAGCATGAAAGTCACCGAACAAGACGTAGTTTACGTGGCCGATCTGGCCAACTTGGAACTCACCGCGGAAGAGCGCACGGGGATGGTGCGCGACCTTAACTCGATTCTCGGTTACATCGATCGCCTGAACGAGTTGGACACGGCAAACGTGCAGCCCATGGCGCAGGTCTCGGACCGCTACGGGGTGGATCAGTCCAAGCTGGGAACTGAGCGTTTCGCCTCCGCCAGCCGGGAAGACATACACCAAGGTCTGCGCAAGTCGCTCCCGCATGACGTGGTACTGCGAAACGCTCCGGAGTCGGACGGGACGTTCTTTACCGTGCCCAAGGTCATTGAACGATAACCCCGGTTGCCAGCTTCCGGTTTTCAGTTCTCAGTAGCAGCATCATTGGAATTAGGCCATGGATCTGAGTTCCCTCACCATCGACGCCGCACGCTCTGCAATCCAGGAGCGCCAGATGACCGCTAGGGCGTTGACGGAGTCCTTCTACGCGAAAATCGAAAAAGATGATCCGCAGATCGGCGCTTACCTGACGCTCTCAAGAGAGCGTGCGCTGGCGAAAGCAGCAGAGATGGATGCGCTGGCGGCCAAAGGCGAGAAACTCCCGCCCCTCGGCGGTGTGCCCGTTGGCATCAAGGACGTGATGGTCACGCGCGGCTTGCGCACCACGGCAGGGTCGAAGATTCTGGGCAATTACATTCCTCCTTATGACTGCACGGCGGTGGCGCGCCTGGAAGCGGCGGGCGCGGTAGTGTTGGGGAAAACCAATTGCGACGAGTTCGCCATGGGATCGTCGAACGAGAACTCGGCGTGGCGTCCGGTGCACAACCCGCGCGATCTAAGCCGCGTGCCGGGCGGTTCGTCGGGAGGATCGGCGGCGGTGGTGGCGGGGGACATGGCGGTGGCTGCCCTCGGCTCCGATACCGGAGGTTCGATTCGCCAGCCGGCTTCGTTTTGCGGGGTGGTCGGGCTCATGCCCACCTACGGCCGCGTTTCACGCTATGGGCTGATTGCGTTTGCCTCGTCGCTCGACCACATCGGCCCGCTCACGAAGACGGTGAAAGACGCCGCGATCGTACTGCGGACAATTGCCGGTCGTGATCCGATGGATTCGACTTCCGCTGAGGTTCCGGTTCCGGATTACGTTGCGGAACTGGAGAAGCCGGTGCGCGGGCTGAAGCTGGGGGTTGCCAAGGAATACTTTGGAGAAGGGCTGGACGCGGAAGTTCGCAAGTCGGTGGAAGCTGCGATTCAGAAATTGGCCGGCCTGGGCTGCGAGATTGTTCCGGTATCGCTGCCGCACACGCCGTACGCGATCCCAGCCTACTACATCGTGGCCACGGCAGAGGCCTCGTCGAACCTGGCCCGTTTTGATGGCGTGCGCTACGGGTATCGGGCGCGCGATGCACGCACGCTCTCCGATATGTACCGCCGCAGCCGGGACGAGGGCTTCGGCGCGGAGGTAAAGCGCCGCATCATGCTGGGCACGTACGCGCTGAGCGCCGGCTACTACGACGCCTACTATCTGAAGGCCCAGAGAGTGCGTACGTTGCTCACTCGCGACTTCGAAGATGCGTTCAA
>JBGPJK010000540.1:0-3050 GCA_041485425.1 Terriglobia bacterium
CTGCGCTCGAGAAGATTGCGGGTTAAGGTCCGGAGACCGTCTTCATCTTCCACCAGCAGCACTGTTTCAGTCCCTCGCAGGGAGGTGCTGAGGTTGGCACGCGGCTGCTCTGGCGTGATGGTTTCCGGCACACTGGGGAGGTAAACCTTGAAGCTGGTGCCGACACCGGGCTCGCTGTATACGTTGATGTATCCGCCGCTCTGCTTGACGACTCCGTAAACCATGGAGAGCCCGAGTCCGGTGCCCTTGCCTTTCTCCTTGGTGGTAAAGAAAGGTTCGAAGACTTGAGCTTGCGTGGCGGCGTCCATGCCAATGCCCGTGTCGGTCACGGTAAGGCACACGTAAGGCCCGGTTTGAACCGGGTAGGGAGAGCTCTGGGCAAAGGCCTGGTCGATTTCGGCATTGGCGGTCTGTAGCGATAGCTTCCCCCCCTGCGGCATGGCATCGCGGGCGTTTACCGCCATATTCAGGATGACTTGTTCAATCTGCCCCTGATCGGCCTTGACTCTTCCCAACCCCGGTTGCAGAACCGTGGTCAGCTCAATGTCTTCGCCAATCAGCCGCCGGAGCATTTTTTCGACCTCGGTGATCACCACATTCAAATCGAGGACCTTGAATTCCAACACCTGCTGGCGACTGAAGGCGAGGAGCTGGCGGGTCAATCCCGCGGCCTGTCTTCCCGCGCGCAGGATTTCGTCCACGCTGTCCCGCAGCGGGTCGTCCTTCTGTACTCCTTCCTCCAGAATCTCACCGTAGCCGATGATGACCCCGAGCAAGTTATTGAAGTCGTGAGCGACCCCTCCGGAGAGCCGGCCCACGGCCTCCATTTTCTGTGCCTGATGAAACTGTTGTTCCAGACGCCGGCGCCCGGTAATGTCGCGGTTGACGATGACCAGTTTTTCGACTTTCCCGTCGCTGTTCAGGATGGTGCTTGCCGTAGACTCCAGAGCGCACCAGCTACCATCCTTGTGGCGCATCCGGTATTCAATTCTCCGCCCCACACCGGTGCTGAGGGCTTCTTTGGCTGCTTCCTGGACCAGCGTACGATCGTCGGGATGGATCTGTTCCAGCGACGATGTGAGCCGGAGTTCTTCCGGACTATAGCCCAGAACCCTCTGATAGGCCGGACTGTTGTAGAGTCGATGGCCCTCGGCATCCACCACGGCGATCATGTCGGCGGCATTCTCCGTGATCAGCCGGAAAAGCTCCTCGCCCTCAATCAGTCGCCGGCGCATGCGGTGAATCTGGAGCTGCTGATAAACCGTGTAGAGGTCGAACAGCAGGACCAAGCCCACCAGGCCACGGGCGGCATAAGACAAGTCCGGGAAATGGAGATCTCCTCCTCCCGGATGCACCATGGGGAACACGAACGAAACAATGCCCAGCGTCAACAGGAGAGTGACCAGAACCGCAGACGACCAGAGCCACCACTCGCGCAGCTCGATCTTGTGCATTCCAGCCCGAACCCCGCTGGGGGTAACACTGGGGGTGCTGGGGTCCCCCGAGCTGGGTTGCTTCACACTTCCGGAGGCCCGTCCGGGGCCAGCATTTCTCTCCTTCAGCAGTTGTTTCAATATTACGGAAAGACCAAACACAGCAACAAACCTCCTACACCGCAGCGCGTAGAGAGCGAGAGAGGGGGCTTATCCCAGAAAAGCGGGACCAAGCTGATTCCCCCTTTTCGGCATTAATATCCGCCTAAACAACACGTTGCCAAGCATTTCACGCCACGGCACAGCCATCCCTGACCCTCAGATACGATGCTAGAGCAAAACTCTCGCAACGCCCTATGATTTAGATCACGGAGGAGGTGACGCTCGTAACCGGTTCCTTGGTCAAAATGCTCAAGTTTGGCAGCAAACGGCGCGTTTCTCCATCGGTTACCGGTTTGAACAGGACGATCTGGAGGTCCTCCCCTACCTGGGGTGGCGGCAGCGCCATCTCTGTTTTCCTGGAATTGCGAGCCATCTCTTTCCGAGCCGTTTCTTTCCACAACCTTTTCTGGCATAATTGGCCGTGCACCCATCCTGCACAAAATTCCAAAGACAATTTAGGGCGAGGAAGCGATGTCGGCGAAGTACATCTTTGTAACCGGCGGTGTGGTGTCTTCTCTGGGCAAGGGGCTGGCGGCGGCCTCCATCGGCTGCCTGCTGGAGAGTCGTGGACTCAAAGTCAACCTCATGAAGTTCGATCCCTACCTCAACGTCGATCCCGGCACCATGTCGCCCTTCCAGCACGGAGAGGTTTTCGTCACCGACGACGGCGCCGAGACCGACCTCGACCTCGGCCACTACGAACGCTTCACTCACGCCAAGCTGTCCCGCGATAACAACTGGACTACCGGCCGCATCTACGAGCAAATCATCGCCAAGGAACGCCGTGGCGACTATCTCGGCAAAACTGTGCAGGTCATTCCCCACGTCACCAACGAAATCAAAGCCGCTATGAAGAAGGTGGCGCAGGATGTAGACGTCGCCATCGTGGAGATCGGCGGCACCGTCGGCGACATCGAGTCACTCCCTTTTATGGAAGCGATCCGCCAGATGCGCCAGGAACTGGGCCGCGAGCACACCCTGTTCATGCACGTCACCCTGGTGCCCTTCATCGCCGCCGCCCAGGAACTCAAGACCAAGCCCACACAGCATTCGGTGAAAGAACTGCTGAGCATCGGAATTCAGCCCGACATCCTGCTTTGCCGCACCGACCGCTTTCTCTCGAAAGACATCAAGTCGAAGATCGCGCTGTTCTGCAACGTGTCGGAAGAGGCCGTCATCACCGCAAAAGATGTTGCTTCCATCTATGAAGTCCCCGTGGTGTTCTCGCGCGAAGGTGTGGACACGCTGGCCCTCAGGTACCTGCATGTGGAAGCCAAAGATCGCGACCTCAAAGCCTGGGAGGAGATTGTGCACCGGGTCTACAACCACAAGGCCGAAGTCACGATCGGGATCGTCGGCAAATACGTGGAGTACGAGGACTCCTACAAGTCGCTCAAAGAGGCGCTGGTGCACGGCGCGCTGGCGCACAACCTGAAGCTGAATTTGAATTGGATC
>JBGPJK010000541.1:0-3046 GCA_041485425.1 Terriglobia bacterium
AATAAGAAGACTCGAAGTAGACGGGGTCGACATCGCTGGACTTTACGAATTCCAGGATCTCCATGGTCTTGGCGGTTTTGGGTTCGATCTTCTTGATCTCGTCGGGTTCGATGACGATGTATTCATCTTTGCGATATTCGTAGCCCTTCACGATTTCGTCGCGGCTGACCACCCGATTGTCGGCCGGGCAGTAATACTGCTGCTTGACGCGCTGCAGGTCGTCGCGGTGCAGCATGTTAAAGGAGATGCCAGAACTGCGCGCGCCGGAGAAAAGACGCACCGGCATGGAGATCAAACCGAAGGTAAGATAGCCAGACCAAACCGAGGCCGCCATAGTTCACCCCGAAGCTGGGAACGGCGCCAGAGCCGTGCCAAGATAGTGAGTTTAGACTACAACGGACGGTTTTTGGCACCAAGGTTGGCCGGGTAATCCAAAGTGAAAGCACGACTAGTGGGGCGGGCCGGCGCAAGGCACTATAGATAGTAGTATCGGACCGGGTGCGGGGTCTGGGGAAGCACTTCAGCGAACATTCTATTGAAAATGCATGGCTTAGCGGGGATGGTTGGGGCGTTGGCCGGGGTTGGCACGCCCGGCGGCCGGCTTTGGGCCTCTGCGGTGGTGACCCTGGGCTTCGCGGTGCTGGCCCGCTGGATCCGGGGAGTGAGTCCTTCGGGCGCTGTGGCAGGAGCTGTCGTCTGCTTTCTCCTGTATGCAGGTGCGGGACCTGGGGCATTCTTCGCCTTGGTCTCGGTGTTTGGGCTGACGTGGATCACCACCCGCCTGGGTCATCAACAAAAGCAAAGGTTGGGGACGGCGGAGAAAACGGAGGGGAGAAAGGCATCGCAGGTGCTGGCTAACCTGGGGGTGGCGGCGGCCAGTGCGGCGCTCTATACGGCTAGCCGCGGGAACCCGGTTTTCCTGCTGGCTATGGCGGCAGCGCTTTCGGAAGCGGCTGCGGATACGGTGTCGAGCGAAATTGGACAGACAGGCAGCCAGAGGGTACGGCTGATCACGACATGGGAACCAGTCCCTGCTGGTACTGATGGTGGTGTAAGCGTGGCGGGAACAATCGCCGGGATCGCGGCCGCCGCAGTTGTCAGCGCGGTAGCCTGTTTCACCGGGTTGCTGCCCTGGAGATGGTTTGGGATTGCATTGACAGCCGCCGTTTTGGGCATGGTTGCGGACAGTTTTCTGGGGGCCTGGCTGGAGCGAAAGCAGCTTCTCAACAACGATGCTGTCAACTTCTTGAGCACGTTGTTGGCGGCGGGAAGCGCGGCTGCCTGGCTGCGTTTCCCGGGTTGACACCGGTGAGCGGTTCCCGGTTGGAAACCCTTCCAGGTGGTCATGTCCTCAGGTTCCTTGAACGTATATCCCCCCAACCGGGACAATAAAAGACATCTCTGGAGGGGAGACTGCATCCAAATATTTTGGTTGGCCCCCCAGTTGTGGAAAGTGGCCAGAAAGTCACGGAAAGAAGTTGAAGCTTGATGCGGACTCGGACCTTTGTAGTCGGTTATGTGCTGGCGTTGGCGCTGTTCCTGTTTGCGCAACGGCATCCGGATGCGGCGCAACCCACCGGTTTTCACGGGGTGGTTGATCTCACCCACTCGATCAACGCGAGTGTGCCGACTTACGAACTGGCGGAAAAGTCCGCCTACCAGGTAAAGACCGTCGCGACCATCGAGAAGAACAAGTACTTCGCCCGCAACATCTCCTTGCCGGAACACTTCGGGACGCACATTGACGCCCCAGCCCACTTCGCGCGCGGCGGGTGGACGGTGGACCAGATTCCGGCGGAGCGGTTGGTTGCGCCGCTGGTGGTTCTGGATGTCAGTGCCAAGGTCAAGGGCAATCCCGATTACCAGGTTTCGGTCGAGGACATCGCGGCCTGGGAGCGCGAAAAGGGAGACATGCCGCTGGGTGCGGTGGTCATGGCGCGCACGGGATGGGATTCGCGCTGGAACTCGGTCAAGGACTACCGTAATGCGGATGCCAAGGGCGTGATGCACTTTCCCGGGTATTCGGAAGATGCGGCGAAATTCCTGGTCGAAGGGCGCAATGTGGTGGGGCTAGGCATCGATACGCTGAGCATCGATTACGGTCCGTCGAAGGACTTTGCGGTGCACCAGTACACGCTGGCGCATAGCCTCTATCATCTGGAAAATGTGGCCAACCTGGATCGGGCGCCGGCCGAGGGCGCGGTTGTAGTGGTGGCGCCGATGAAGCTGGAAGGCGGATCCGGCGGCCCGGTGCGCATCCTCGCGTTGGTGAGGTGATTCGTATCGAGCAGCGCGCGGATCTTTGTCGAGCAAAGCAGTTCTCAGTTCCCGGTTCCCCGTTCTCAGTTGGGATGAAATTCTGAAGCCTGAGGCGACGATGAGCGATCCGCGTTATCCCATCGGTGCGCATCCTCGCGTTGGTGAGGTGATTTGTAGCGAGCAGCGTGCGGATCTTTGTCGAGCAAAGCAGTTCTCAGTTCCCGGTTCCCCGTTCTCAGTTGAGATGAAATTCTGATGCCTGAGGCGACGATGAGCGATCCGCGTTATCCCATCGGTAAATTCACGTTCAACGGCCCACTGAACGAAGCGCAGCGAAAGAAACTAATCGACGACATCGAGCAGACACCGGCAGCACTGCGTGCCGCGGTGCAAGGTCTCTCGTCAGAGCAAATCGAAACACCTTATCGGGACGGGGGCTGGACGGTGCGCCAGGTGGTTCACCACGTGCCCGACAGCCACATGAACGCCTACACGCGATTCAAGCTGGCTCTGACGGAAGACGAGCCGACGATCAAGCCGTACATGGAAGACCGCTGGGCCGAGCTTGAGGACACGCGTGCCACGCCGCTGGAGGTTTCGCTGACCCTTCTGGATCAACTCCACAATCGCTGGGTGCGGCTGCTGCGATCCATAAAGCCGGAGGAGTGGAAGCGGACCTTTCGCCATCCGGAACTGGGAGTGATGCCGCTGGAAAAGAACCTGGCTCTGTATGCCTGGCATGGGCGGCATCATGTGGCGCACATCACGGAACTGAGGAAGAGGTGGT
>JBGPJK010000542.1:0-3040 GCA_041485425.1 Terriglobia bacterium
GTCCGAAGGGAAATTCGGAAGTGCCTGCGCCTGGGCCAGGCCTGAGCCGGAATTTTCTAACGGTGCGCGTCCAGGTGACGCCGCGCGTGGAACTGCATTTCAACCACAACTACTTCCGCGACATTCCGACATTTGACCCGGCCCTGATCGGCACCGGCTTGCTGGACAAGTACCTGTTCCAGGGCTTCAGCGTCGGCGCGCGCGTCGAAGTAGTCAAACACGTCTTCGTTTACACCGACCTCGGGCGTAGCAACCGCACTGGCGATGCCAAGAATTCTTTGAACCAACTGTACGGCGTGACCTTTGAACGCCTGCCCTGGTTCGGTCTGCGCGCCGACGCCCACTACTCTCGCTTCAACAGCTCCTTCGGCGATGGTTCGTACAAATCGCTCTCGCTGTCGCGAAACCTCAGCGACAACCTGCGTCTGGAACTTCTGGCCGGACAGCAGAACTTCACCAGCTTGTTATCCAGCAACACCGGGTCACGTTTCCTGAGTACCAACATAGAGTCCACCCTTGGCGCCCACTATTTCATCCAGGGGAGCTTCACCGCCAACCGTGGCTCGCTCAGCTACGACCAGTGGTCCGTGAGCCTGGGCTACCGCTTTGATTCGAAGTCGAAACACAAATGACGCGCTTCTCACATCACGCGCATGGCTGGCGGCGCTGCACGTTGGCGGTCCTGGCGCTGGTCTGGCTGGCCCCTCGCCCTGCGTTTGCCGCGGGCGACGCTCTGGACGCCCTGCTCGCTCGCACCAGCAAGCAGGTCTCCGGTTTCCTCGATCAGTTCTCCGATGTGAAGTGCACCGAGCATGTGACCCAGGAGAAGCTGGGCAAAGAAACCAAGGTCGAACTGAAGCAGGAATCCACCTACGACTATCTGGTTATCCTCACCAATCCCGGCGGGGAATTGAGCCTGGACGAGTCGCGGCTGGCCGTGCACGAAGCCAAGCCTGACAAGAAAAATACCTCCCTGCTGGTGACCAACGGCTTCGCCACGTTGTTCCTCATCTTCCATCCGTATTACGCCGAAAGTTTTCAGTTCACCGCATTGGAAGACGAGGTCGTCGATGGCCGCCGCCTGAGCAAAGTCGCGTTCCAGCATATTCGCGGCACCCGCTCCCCCGCCGCCCTGGCCCTTCGCGGACGAGAATACCCGCTGGAACTTTCGGGCACGGCGGTCATTGATCCCCAGACCGGTGTCATTACCAGGATCTCCGCCGGCATCGACAACACCTTGGAAGACGTCGGCTTGAAGACGCTGCACTCCGAAGTCGAGTACGCTCCCGTTCCTTTTCACGACGCGAAAGAGACCTACTGGTTTCCGGCGCTGGCCACCGTGGAAGTCGAAACCCAACGCCAGCACTGGCGTAACTTGCATCGGTTTACCGATTACAAGAGATTCTCAGTAAGTACAGAGGAGCAGGTCGCGAACCAATGAGCGCCAACGCTACAGCCACCGCCCGCATCGCCTCGCTGGCGATTTCCAAGCCCGACAAAGAGAAGCGCCATCGGGCACGCCTCTACGGGTTGTATGGAATCGCTATCACCCTCAATCTCGCCTTATTCATTTATGGCTTTGACTACTACAAGCTGGCGTCGGCCGACCGGCCTTTTTCGCCCAAGCACCACCTGTTGCGGCCCAGTGGTTCCGTTGGCCTGTATCTGGGATTCCTGGGCGTCCTTCTTTTCCTGGGCATTTTCCTCTACCCGATTCGTAAGCGCTGGCCCTGGCTTGCCACCATCGGCAGTACTCGGCACTGGCTCGATATCCACGTCCTCATGGGCCTCACTGCCCCGCTGATCGTCGCCTTCCACTCGTCCTTGAAGTTCCAGGGGATCGCCGGCATGGCGTTTTGGATCATGTTCGCAGTCTCCGCCAGTGGTGTGGTCGGACGCTATCTCTACGCACAAATCCCGCGCACCCTCAGCACGGCCGAACTGTCTCTGAAAGAATTGCAGGAAATGCAGGTCCAGCTTGCGCATCAAATCGCCACCCAGAATCTGCTGCCGGAAGCCGATCTCGATGCTCTCTTACGCCTTCCCAGCCCTGAACGCATCAGGAAGTTTCCCATCCCGGCAGCGATTGTGTACATGATGATGCTTGATCTGGTCCGCGTATTCCGCGTCGCCCGGCTCCGTCGTCATGCCCTGAGCGGAATGGATTACATCACCACCTTGGGTGGTTTTTTCAGGACCGGACATCGCGAGATCGAAAAAGCGGTGCAAGCGGCCGCGCAAGAGGCCGCGCTATCGAAACGAATCCTGTTTCTCTCCCGCTCGCAAAAGGTCTTCCATCTCTGGCACGTGGTGCATAAACCGTTCAGCTACGCTTTTGCTGTCCTTGCGTTGCTGCACATCGGGCTGCAGTTCGTGCTGGGCTACTTCTAAGATCGAGCCCCATGGATACGCTGATCACCTTCGCGATCGCCGCCATCGTCACCATGTTCTTCCTCCGCGGCTACCTCAAGAGCCTGAAGCAAAGGGAGGCGCGGGCGCGCGATGCGGCAGAGAAGGGCAAGTTGTTTTCCGAGGGGCCCAAGGCCCAGCATCCGCACATTGACACCAACTACTGCATCGGCTGCGGGAGTTGTACCAGTGTCTGTCCGGAGGGTGATGTCCTTGCCATGATCGCGGGTAAGGCGGTCATCGTAAACGGATACAAGTGCATCGGCCACAGCCTCTGCGCCGAGGCCTGTCCCGTCGGCGCCATTACCATGGTGATGGCCAGTCCCAGCATGGCCGCCGACATGCCTTTCCTGACGCCCGAGTATGAGACGAACCTCCGGAATCTGTTTATTGCCGGCGAACTCGGTGGATTGGCCTTAATCAAGAACGCCGTGAACCAGGGTCGGGAGGTCGTCGACACGATCGCGAACCGAGTGGCAGCCATGGGAGCCGCCCGGACCATCCCGGGTGTTTACGATGTATTGATCGTCGGAGCCGGCCCGGCCGGAATCAGCGCCTCGCTGCGCGCCATCGAGAACCAGCTCAATTACCTGACCATCGAACGGGATGAGATCGGGGGCACGGTGGCAAA
>JBGPJK010000543.1:0-3034 GCA_041485425.1 Terriglobia bacterium
CGACCAACAGCTTGGAAGGCTGTGACTCTACCACTGAGTTACTCCCGCCCTCTTCCGACTCCGTAGAGACGCAGCTTGCTGCGTCTCCGCCACGCCCAGAGACGTAGCCAGCTACGTCTCTACAGAAATTCATGGAGCCGATGACCAGGATTGAACTGGTGACCTCTCCCTTACCAAGGGAGTGCTCTACCAACTGAGCTACATCGGCCAATCTATGGCTTCACGTCTCTGTCGCCGTCCGAATGCAGCACGTCTTTGCGGCGAACCACCGTCTTCAGCGCAAACATCGCGAGGATGGCTAGCGTCGCCAGACGAATCCGCTGATCCGCCATCGTCGTCCAGGACAATACCGCAAGGACGACGTACGCAGCCAGCGCCAATGCCAGTCGATTCACTCGAATACTCAAGATCCCTCGCGAAAAACGCTCGGGACTTCGGCTGCGGGCTCCCCCCTTCGACCAAGCTCAGGGTTACACCCTCAAAACGCCTTCAACCTGGTGCACAGGGGAGGATTCGAACCTCCGTACCTCGCAAGGAGGAGCAGATTTACAGTCTGCCGGCTTTAACCACTCACCCACCTGTGCAGAAACACGGTATTGCTTCGGCTCTTCCCTATCACTGTCCGGCAATCGCCGGGATTGCGCGCAGACGCGGAGATGCTGCTGCGGGGTCGTTACCCAAACAGAAGAACAGAAGGCGCGCGAACTTACTCGCACGCGCAAAACACCACACTTGGAAAAGTTTCCTTATGGAGTGCCGTTGGAAAATCTGCTATGCCGCGCCGCGCAAATGCCCTGCGTTCCGGAACCGATACTGGAGCTGGCGAAGGGATTTGAACCCCCGACCCTCTGATTACAAATCAGATGCTCTACCAGCTGAGCTACGCCAGCGGTCGAGGGACGATCGCCCCTGCGGGCGAAACACTCCCCCTGATCCCTTCCTGATGTCCGGGACAATTAATAAAAGTACCATAGTCGGCAATCTACGTGCAACCAGCCCGGATGCTCCGGCGCCGACCCGCCCAGCCACCCGGCAGGAGGGCAGCTTGGCTTGGCTCCTGGATGCTATGATGGCCTTTCCCTAACTGCATTCGGCGGCATTTGTTGAGGGCCCTTACGCCGAAGCAGCCACAACTTCATGCGCATACGCCGCCGCCTTCCCATCCTGCTGGCTGTTGCCGTGGTTGCATTCGTGCTTACGCTCGTAGTCCAGTTGCGCAAGCATGCCCCGCCGGAAGCGGCACGCCTGTTGCCTGGCGCCGATGCCTTCGTTTACATCAACCTGCAGTGGATGCGCCGCGCCGGTCTTGCGGGACAATTACCAACCGTATCGCATGACCCTGAATACGAGCAGTTCATCCAGGCCACCGGCTTCCAGTTCGAGCGCGATCTGGACGAGACCGCTTTTGCGGTCCATTATCCGGCGACCGCAACGGGCGCGAAATCCGCCACAGCGCCAGAGCCTCGCTTCTCCGAGGTCTTCGTCGGCAAAATCCAGGGGGAGCGTCTCCGCGCCTACTTGCGCAAGCTCGCCAGTTCGGTGGACAGCTACCGCGCGGTCGACATTTACAACATCCCCCTGGAGGGGCGCACCGTGCGCGTCGCCATCCTCGGAGTGGACACGGTGGCAGCGTCGAACCACAACGACCCGCAAGTCATTCGCGGCATTGTCGACCGCTCGCGCAAGCTGGCGTCGCCTTTCGGCGGGCCATCCTTCTTACGGCAGTTTTACAAAGAGGTCCCGTTCGCCAGTCTGGCCTGGGCCATTCTCAGGGTTCAGCCCGCTGCCGACCAATCGTCGCTCGGCCCGATTAGCCTATCCTTCCTGTTCCCCAAGCCGGCCGTAGTCGTGGCCTCGGTGCGTTATCTCGGCACTGTCCACTTAAGAGCGGAGGCCTATACCGACAGTGAAGCGGACGCCGAAAGACTGGCCCAGCAGCTCAGCACCTTTCTCAGCGTTTTTCATACGGCCGAGAGTTCAGTTTCCGCCCAAGGGCCCGACCCCGACGTGAAGCAGTTTCTCGACAGTTTGAAGGTCGAACAACACAAGGATCGTGCGGTGTTAAGCGCCGTCGTGCCGCCGGGTTTCATCCGCAAGGCGCTGGCCGAGTCTCCCGCGGAACTAGCGCCGCAGCCCTCACCACCACAGAACCCTCCGCCCGCTCCCCCGGTCAATAGGCGGCATAAATAGCCTGCACAAGCCGCAGCAAGAGCTGCAACGTCGCGGTCCTGGTCAGCGTCTTCCAGATAGAACCCCGAATCCGGTCACCACTGACCTAGTGTGCATTACCCTTCCGGGTAGTTAATTTGCTGGCCAGAGTCCGCCGGACAGGTAAAATAAGCTGAATGTCCAGTCTTCCGCTTCCCATTGCAGCTTTCCTGGCGGGGTTGGTTTCTTTTCTGTCGCCTTGCGTGCTGCCGCTCGTGCCCGGCTACGTCTCCCTGATCTCGGGCGCCGGGGTCGAGGAACTGAAATCTCAGGAATCGCGGTTGCTGCGCAAAGTGATGCTGAATTCCATCGGCTTCATCCTGGGTTTCAGCGCTGTGTTCATCACTCTGGGCGCGATCTCGACCAGCGTCGGGCAATTGCTGGCCATCTACAAATCCAAGCTGGCCGTGGCGGCGGGCGTCATCATCATTCTGTTCGGGCTGCATTTGACCGGGATTTTCCGCATCAACGCCCTCTATGCCGACAAGCGCCTGCACAGCGTGAAAGGCGGCAGCACAGTTTGGGGATCTTTCCTGATCGGCTTCGCCTTTGCTTTCGGCTGGACCCCGTGCGTAGGCCCGATCCTGGCCGTGATCCTGGGCTTCGCCGCCGCCCAGGATTCGGTGACCAAGGGAATTTTTCTGCTAGCTGTGTACTCGCTGGGGCTGGCCGTGCCCTTCCTGCTGACTTCAGTTGCCATGGAGCGCCTCCTCAAGTTTTACGGACGATTTAAGACGTTCATGCACGTGCGTGAGGTGTTTAGCGGTGCGTTGCTCATCGCGCTCGGCGTGCTGCTGGTGATCGGACGATTTACCATCATCTCGAA
>JBGPJK010000544.1:0-3019 GCA_041485425.1 Terriglobia bacterium
AGATGGCGTCGATCGGGATGTAGCTGAAGTCCACCCCGAACTTGGTGTCGTGCCGGCCGATACTCCAGGAAAAGTTGTCGGCAATCTGATACCGCTTTTCCGTGCGTTTAACGTATGAATAGGGTTCTCTTCCGAAGAACGCATACCCGAAGATGTTCACCGCTGGGTCGGCGCCCCCGGCGGCGCTGGAAAAGTTATACGACAGGCCGCGCCGGGCAAATTGGAAGCGAAATTCATTGATCTTGTTGCTTCCGATGGTCCAGGTTTCCTGGGCTTCGCCGGCGACGTCGCGGTAGGTTTGCTGCGACGTACGGTTAGCGGAATTCAGGCCAAAGGGCTGATTTTCTCCCGCCACCTCGATCCCTGTAACCGTGCTCGGGCTGACGTTGGCGCGGAGCATCAGGCGATGGCTCTGGTTGATATTGTGATCCAGGCGGAGTGAGTAGAGACTCGTGCCCTCGAACACCGGAAAGTTCCCCTCCTGCGAAGTCAAAGTCTGAAATGAGGACGGGACCGCGCACGGACCGGGCGGCAGGCAAGACGTAGGAAAAGCGGAGAAATTGGGGATGGGAAAGCCGGTCAATCCCTGCATCAGCCCCACCGGCCACACGCCGTTCACCGCCATGCCCGAGGACGCTCCTAGCAAGGCGACATAGTTAATGATGTTGGTTGGCCCAATCACTGGGATTTCCGCCGGGGGCAGGTTCTGCAGAAAAGCGGCCTGGTCCTGTGTGACCTGGATCGTCCCGAACGGAAGCGGGAAATTTCCCCCAGCGATGGCAGCCGTGTTCAACGGCACCAAATCAAAGCCGTTGCTGCCGATGCTGGAGAACCCAGTCTCATGCCGGCGCGTGATCTCGTACGAAAAGTAGAAGTATGTCTTGTTCTTCTTGATCGGCCCGCCAAACGCCGCGCCCGCCTGCACCCGCGTGTACGCTGGGTCCGGCACCGTGCTGAAGGGATTCACCGCCTGAAAACTGCGGTTGCGCAGATAGCCGAAGACGTCCCCATGAAACTGGTTCGACCCGGAACGGGTAATGATGTTCACCACTCCGCCGGCGGCGCGCCCATACTCCGCGGCATAGCTGTTGGTGACGATTTGAAACTCTTGCACTGCCTCTTGCGACACCGTGGAGCGAACGCCGTTGGTCGAATTGTCTGTGGCATCGGCACCATCCACGTTTACGAGATTGGAACGGCCGCGCTGTCCGCTGATATTTAGTCCGGAAGTTGGCGCCGCCCCGATGCTGGGCGCGTTGTCGCGTAACACCTGCGAATCCGTCTGCGCAAAATTGATGTAATTGCGCCCGTTGATCGGTAGATTGTCGATGCGCCGCTGCTCGATGGTGTTGGTGGTGGAAGTGCGCGCGGTTTCGACCAGTGCGGCCTCGGAGCTCACGTTGACCACTTCCTGAGTGCCGGCCAAGGAGAGGCTGACCGGCAGGTCCGCCACTTGTCCCACCGTGATGATCACGCTCGCTGCCGTGACTTTGGCGAACCCCAGGGCTTCCACCGTCACCGTATATGTTCCCGGAGGCAGCGCCAGAATACGATACTCACCCTGCCCGTTACCCGTTCCCGTGCGTTCCAGACCCTTGGCTGCGTCTCTGGCCACCACAGTGGCGTCGGTTACCAGCTTTCCACTCGGGTCTTTGACAGTGACGTGCAGGTCTCCGGTGGCCACACTCTGCGCGAACGCTGGCACAGTCAATAGCAATACGACGGCTAACCAGACGAGCTTCAGCCTTGTCATAAGAATTTCCTCCTGGGATGGAACACAGACACGCTCGGCGAACTTGTGGACACAAGGCAGCAGCCAATCCGAACTTCCTTGGCAGATGCACGCATATTTTCGTGAAGCAGGGACGGCAGGTTTTTACATCACGTGCCCGTAGAAATCAAGCTAAATTGTTGTGGGGGATTGGCTTAGTAAGTCGATGGATTTCTCTTGTGTTTCTCTGCGCTCTCTGTGGCGATGCTCTTCTTCGCGAACTCTGCGGCCATTCTCAGCCCACTCTGCGATAAAGGCTCTTTGTTGATCCGTGCAAATCCGTGGCTGACGCTCTTCTAGCGCTCGATACCTGCGCTCTCCTCTTTGGAAGTCCTTACTCCCCACGCCATGCGCGGCGTATTGTGGGCAATGCCGAAGCGTCCGCGGGCGTCCAGCAAGATCATGCCGCCGTGGCCCTGCACACGGGACTGCAGGTAGTGTATGGCCTCTGCCGCCGCCCACTCCGGCAGGTTTCCCGAAGCCACGCGGTCTGTCGCCCACTTGGCCAGGACCAGCTTCATGATGGGTTCGCCCCAACCGGTGGTCGAGGCCGCCGCCGTCTTGTTGTCGGCATAGCAGCCGCAGCCGATCAACGAAGAATCGCCCAGACGGCCGGGAGCTTTGTTGAGCGTCCCCCCGGTGGAAGTCGCCGCGGCGATATTTCCGTGACCATCGAGTGCGACCGCCCCAACCGTGTCGTGCGACAGCATGGGGGCAAACAGATTTGGTTTGTGTTCGGCAGCGTGTTTTTGACATTCCCGCAGCCGCTCGACCTCACGGGGGATAATCAGATCCTCGTTCTTACACAGCGCAAAGCCTTGCTGCGTCGCGAACCTCTCCGCACCCTCGCTGACCAGGTACACGTGTGAGCTTTCGCTCAAGACCTTGCCAGCCACACAGATGGGATTGCGCAGATGTTCGACGCAGCCCACGCCGCCGGCCCGCAGCGTGGCTCCGTCCATGATGAGCGCATCGAGCTGAACTTTGCCGTCGCTATTGAGGAAGCTGCCGCGCCCCGCGTCGAAGGTCTCATCGTCTTCCATGACAACGACCGCCTGCTCGACAGCATCGAGCGACGAACCCCCGCGGCTGAGCACCTGCCAACCTGCGGCCATCGCGTTTCTCACGCCGTTGAGATGCGCCTCAACCATGTCGTCAGGAATGGCCCAGGCTCCGCCATGGACTAGTAGGACCGGTTCAGTCGGCAATCGTCCTCTCCCCGCTGGAAATGATGAAATAGTCTAGCAG
>JBGPJK010000545.1:0-3012 GCA_041485425.1 Terriglobia bacterium
ACCGATTCGGCCGCCTTTGTGTTCGTCGAGCCCCAGAGCGGCTGGGCTGACATGACCGAAACAGCGCAGCTGTTGCCAACGAAATGTTGCTGGAGCTTCGGTCACTCAGTCGCCATCAATCCGACCGGGCAGGCGATTGTGGTGGGGGCACCAGAAGGAAACGGCCATCGAAACGGAACTGGTGATGCGTTTGTATTCCTCAAGCCGCCGACGGGATGGCAAACCACGACCCAATACCAATACAGGCTGTTTTCTTCGGACGCCGTGGTCCGAGAGAGATTTGGTGTGTCGGTTTCGCTAGCAGGTAAGAGCTTGGTGGCTGGCGCACCGGCCGCGGATAACCTAGGAGCAGCGTATGTGTTTGCCACAAAGTAATGGGCATCGATCCAACACTTTCACTCCGGTTTGTCTTCTGGTACGTCGATGAGTTCTGGGCCCTTGCCCACCCTTTCAAGAAGCGCGAAGGGATGGGGCAGCCATGGTTCATGAAGTGCTCGGGAACGGGAAATTACCCGAGGCTTCGGTCCCGTAACTATCTCCCCAGTGTGTTTGGTTAAACGCGAAGTACTGGGCCACCCAGCCCTTACTGGCCTGGGTCAGGTGAGGGTGAAGCAGGCGCGGTGTAAGGCTTGCGCGAAGTCAAATCGAGCTTTGACAAACTCGCTGCGTCCCAGCCGCCACCCAGGGCTTTCACCAGCAGCACGCTATCGATCATGCGTCGCCCGGAGACTTGTACGGCGGAGCGCTCGTTGGCGAGGGCCGTGGTTTGAGCGGTGATCACTTCGAGATACGTTGTCACGCCGCCGGTGTAGCGGTTTCGGGAGAGTTCAAGCGAGCGCTCGGCAGCGGCAACCGCTGCAGCCTGAGTGGCAGCTTCTTGTTCGAGCAGTCGCAAAGCCGCCAGGTTATCTTCAACTTCCTGATAGGCGGTGAGTACGTTCTGCTGATAGTTCGCCACGGATTGATTGTAGGCAGCACGAGCCCGGTCCATGCCGGCGCGACGGCGGCCGGCGTCGAAGATGGTTCCTACCGCCGAGATGCCCACCGAAACAAATGTGCTGGGATTAGAAAGCCAGTTGGTGACGGTGGTGCTCTCGAAGCCAGCGCCTGCGGGAAAGTTGAACAGCGGAAAGTATGCCGCCTTGGCAACGCCGATATCTGCATTGGCCACAGCCATCTGCCGCTCGGAAAATGCGATGTCAGGCCGGCGCTCCAGCAACTCCGACGGCAACCCGGGCGGAATCATTGGGGGCGTGGCATTCAAGGGGCTAGACGGCAGTGTAAAGCTGGGGGCGGGCTCTCCGGTCAGGACCGCGATGGCGTGTTCAAACTGGGTCCGTTGCGCCTTCACCTCGATGTCCTGTGCACGGGCGGTTTCCAGTTGGGTCTGGGCCTGGGCCACATCGACCTGCGAGGCCACGCCTCCGCGATAGCGATTCTCGGTCAGCTCGAGCCATTTTTCGTAGCCCGCAACCGTGGAGTCGAGTAACTGAGTCTCCGCGTCTAACTCGCGCGCCTGGAAGTAGTCAACGGCTAGCTCGGCATGAAGGCTAAGGCTGACCGCCTCAAGGTCAGCAAACATGGCCTGGGCGTTGGCACGGTAGGCCTCAACGCTTCGCCGCACCCTGCCCCAAACATCCGGCTCGTACGACATGTCGATGGGAAGGACAAGGTCGTTGGTCGTTATTCCGCCACTGAATTGCCCCAACGGCCGGTTCTTGGACAGACGTTCCCGGTTGGCGGACGCGCCCACGGTGACGGTTGGATAGTAGTCCGCGCGATGATAGCGAACCATGGCGCGCGCCTGATCGAACCGTGCCTGCGCCGCCTTCAAGCTCTGGTTGGAAATGTTGACTTTCTCTTCTAACGCGTTGAGCTGGGGATCTTGATAAACCTCCCACCACTTGCCACGGAGAACCTGGTCCGAGGGCTGCGCCTGCTTCCAGTTTGGCGGGACTTCTTTGTATTCGGGAGGCGCGGGCGCCTGAGGCCGGGCATAACGGGGGCCAACGGCGCAGCCCGTCAGCAGCGCCAGCCCCAGGGCGATCGTCGCAATGAAAAGGAAGCGCCGCATCCTCACTGCTTGGCTCCTCCAGAAGACGCGTCTCCTGCGGACGGCTGTACCACGCGAACTTCTTGTCCCGATTCGAGGGAATCGGAAGGATTGGCGACAATCGACTCCTCCCCCGTGAGTCCGGAGATGATTTCAACCTCCGTGCCGTAATCGTGGCCAATGCTGATGGGCTTGAGCTCGATGCGCCCACCGTCCGCAACAGCCGCCACGCGGAGGCCTTCCGAACGGAACAACAACGCGTTCACCGGCAGAGTGAACGACGATGCGCCGCTGGGCAGCTTGAGGTGCACTTGCGCGTAGGCGCCGCTGAGCAAGGTGCCGGTGGGGTTATTCACGCTGATTTCCACCAGCAGGGTGCGCGTCGCCTGATCGATCGCATTGGCGGTCCGAACCAGCGTTCCCTGGAAGCGCCGTCCGGGAAACTCCGTGAGCGTCAGATCGGCGGTCAAGCCTGGCTTTGCGGCCTGGGAGTAGGCTTCGGGGACATTGACGTAGACCCGTAACTTGTCGGGTTGCGCGATGTGGAACAGTTCTGTCCGCGTACCTCCGCTGCTGCCCGAGTCGATCAGCGCGCCGATGTCGGTATTGCGGGCGGTGATCACACCGGAGAAGGGTGCGTAGATTTTCTCGAACGACTGCAGTTGTTCCAATCGCTGGACGTTCGCTTCGGCGGCCTGGACTGTGGCTTTCTGGGCGGCATAGTTGCCCTCAGCGTTGTCGGCTTCTTGCTTGGAGACCGAATCGCTTTTCAGCAAACCGGCATAGCGGTTGGCCGTGATTTCCGCGAGATGAAGGTTGGCTTCCGCGGTCCCCAGGTCGGCACGGGCCTGGCGAAGCTGCTGGTCGACCTCGGGAGTCTCGATGTCGGCCAGCAACTGCCCGGCTTTGACGCGAGTACCAAGATCGGCGTACCACTTTTTCAGATAACCATTGGTGCG
>JBGPJK010000546.1:0-2998 GCA_041485425.1 Terriglobia bacterium
CGTGGGCATGACTTCGCGCGGCAAGGCGAAGCTGCGCGGCATGATTCCGACCACTTCGTAGGGCGTTCCGTTGATCATGATCGACTGGCCGATCATGCGTGGATCGGACCCGTAGTGCCGCGTCCACATGCCATAGCTGAGGATGGCGGTAGCGGGGCGTCCGGGAGAATCTTCCTCGGGCACAAACAGCCGACCCAGGGCCGCTTTCTGTCCAAGCATGGGTAGCAGGCTGGAGGAAACTCGGATGGTTCCCACGCGCTCTGGGTCACCCTTGCCGGTCAGGTTGTAATTTCCGCCGATGGCGATGGCGGCCTGTTCAAAGCCCTGGTGCCCATTCTTGATGTCGAAATACTGCGCAGTGGAGAACCAGTCTTCGGTGATGTTGAGACCCGGCGAGCGATTCCAGAGAATTACCAGGCGGTCGGCGTCTTTGTAGGGAAGCGGGCGCAACAACAGCGCGTTGGTGATGCTGAACAGGGCGGTGTTGGCTCCGATGCCGATGGCGAGCGACAACACGGCAGCTGCGGTAAACCCCGGACTTTTCGCGAACATACGGAGCGCGTAGCGAAGATCTTGAAGCAGTGTGTTCATAGGAGCCGAGGGGCCGCAGCATCAGATGTTAGCAACGGGCTCACAGACAAGCCAGAGGATTGGACGGGCGTCCCGCGGGAAGGTTTGCGGGGAATGCACCGAGACCGAGTTACTGAACCCTTTGCACTGCTTGGCCGATCCGCGCCAGCGTTGTCTCTTTCCCCAACACTTCCAACGTCTCAAACAGCGGAGGGGCGTTCTTGCGGCCGCAGACGGCGACCCGAATCGGCTGAAACATCTGCCCGGCCTTAATTCCCAGCTCCTGTGCCGAGGCCCGGAGAACCTGATCCAGGGGTTCGTGCTTGAACTCAGTCTTTTCCAGGACCTCACGGGCCTTCTCTAACACCTTCTTCGCCATCACCGCGTCGCCTTTGGGGGGGATAAGTTCAGCCGGATCATATGGCGGTAACTGGTCCACAAAGAAGAAATCGGCCGCGGTCAGCACGTCGCGCAGCAACTTGATGCGTTCGCGGATCAGGGGCGTGACCTTCAGCATCTTGGCGGAGTCGACCATGAATCCCGCGTCCCGCGCGATGGGCAGCAAGCGGGCGCTGAGGTCCTCCACGGCCAGGCCCCGGATATGCTCGGCGTTGAGCCATACCGCCTTGAGATCGAACGTCTCCTCGGGATAAACTCCCTGCACGAGCGGGACGCTCGCACCTACATCCTGTGAGACGGGCGAGGACGCCCGTCCTCCATTCAGTTCTTTGAAGTTCACTACCGCGTTCGCCCGGTTGATGCCTTCGAGCGAAAAGGCGTCCACCAGTTCCTGCTGCGTCATTTTTTCCCGATCGTTCTTGGGGGACCAACCCAGCAGGCAGAGGAAATTGATGAAAGCCTCGGGCAGAAAGCCGGCGTCGCGATACGTCGTGACGCTCACCACGGGGCCATGTTTCCTTTTCGACAGCTTGGTTCCATCCGGCGCGACCAGGAGCGGCAGATGGGCAAACTGCGGCGGATTGACGCCCGCAGCCTCGAAGATCAATACGTGCTTGAAAGTGTTGGTGAGGTGGTCCTGGCCGCGGATGATGTGGCTGATGCTCAGATCGGCGTCGTCGGCGCAGGAGGCCAGGTGGTAGGTTGGCATGCCGTCGCTGCGCAGGAGGGCGAAGTCTTCGATGTCGGCAGCGGCCTTGACCTGCACGCCGTAAGCGGCGTCCACGAACTGCACCTGCCGTCCGGTCTCTCGCGGAACCCGGTAGCGGAGGGCAAAGGGCTCCCCAGCAGCCGCCCGGCGGTCGCTTTCTGCCCGGGACAGGTCGGGCATTCCAGGGTTGAAGAGCCACGCTCCCTGGGCTCCCGATTTATCGCTATCCCCGGCATGTGCCGGAGTGAAATCCCGGTATGCCAGGCCTTTCTCGAAGATCGCCCACGCGACCTTGCGATGCAGTTTCAGGCGCTCGGATTGCTTGTATTCTTCGTCCCAGGCCAGGCCCAGCCAACGCAGGCCGTCAAAAATCGAGCTGACGGACGCCTCGGTATTACGTTCCACGTCGGTATCGTCGAGGCGCAGAATCATGGTTCCGCCGTTATGACGGGCATAAAGCCAATTGAATATGAAGGTTCGGGCGCTACCGACGTGCAGGAAGCCGGTCGGAGAGGGGGCAAACCGGACCCGGGGGCCCTGCCCTGAAGCCGCTGGATGCGAGGGGGAGCTCATGAAAGGTGATCGACTTCGATGTTACGGGGGAGGGGAAAACAGCGTCAAGCGGTGGGCCATCAAGTGCCCTTGGTAATCCTTGCCATGTTACCAATAGAACTCCGCCCCTCTGGGCCTGGCATCTAACCTATTGTGTTGACTCAAGCCGTGTGAAAACATAACGGTTGCCGAACATCCGCTGCACAGTGCAATTAGGAGAACAATCCCCCACCGTCATGACGAGTCTTGCCGCCAGCATGGTGATCGTCCCCGGGGTCGTCACCCTGTTGCTGTTCCTGCTGTTTACTTATCTCTATGAGCAGAGCCGGCAGCAATATTTTGGCGCCTGGCAACTGGCCTGGGCGTTTTACGGGCTGCACTACGGTCTCGACGCCTGGGACTCCTTCCACCAACCCACGCTGCTGACTTCGTTCCTGGGCTCGCTGCTGCTGATCGGCATGGCGCTCTGCATCTACGTCTCGACCCGTCTGATGCGCGAAAAGTACCGCCCGCGCTGGGATGACCTGGCGCTCGGTGTGGCGGGAGTGGCCCTGGCCTGGTGGAACCTGCGCATCGTGACGGGGAGTGGAGGGTTGTCTTCTTCCACGCCTCACCCTGCTCATTTGCCGCTTGACGTTGGGATGGGAGCGTTGCTGCTGTACTGCTCCTTCTACTTCTACCGGCACGCTCACCGCAAGAATTCGCTGGCCTTTACCCTGCTGGCGGTTTCGCTGGCGTTGTGGGCTGTGCTGATGATCTTTGGAGAGC
>JBGPJK010000547.1:0-2996 GCA_041485425.1 Terriglobia bacterium
ATCGCGAGGTTCTGGACCGCGGCGATGTGGACGCCGTGGTGATCGCGGCGCCCGATCACTGGCATACCCGCATGGCGCTTGACGCGGTCGCCGCGAGTAAGGATGTCTACTGCGAAAAGCCGGTCACCCACACGCTCGCTGAAGGCGACCTGCTCCTCGCCGGCGTCGAGAGCTCGGGACGCGTTTTCGCGTCCGGCACGCAGCAGCGCAGTTGGGAACACTACCTGCTTGCCAAGCAGACGATCGACTCCGGCCTGCTGGGACAGATCACGCTGGCCCAAGCCTACTGGTATCAGAACCGGCTGGCGCGGCCGGACGAGATCATTGACTCGACCAGGCTGGACTGGAAGAAGTGGCTTGGCCCGGCGCCCAGCCAGGTGCAGGCCTACGGCGGAAGGCATGCCGTCACCTGGCAGGAGTGTCCCGATACGATGAATGCTGCGTTCCAATTCCCGAACAATTCAGCCTTGAGCAAGCCGCCAGCACTTGCTACGTTCACGAAGACACCCGAAATCCGACATCCGAAATCCTTCTTCTTCACGCTTCCTGGCTCACCATTTGAATCAAGGCATTGATGTAGCCAAAAGCGTACGCGAACGCCTGGTGGCCTTGGGTGTCGCCTTCGATGCGGGGCACGTGGTCCGGCATCAGCATACCGTCGTAGCCGACCTCCTTGTACACCCGGATCATCTTGACGAAGTTGACGTCGCCGTTGTCGGGGAACGTCTCCTGGAATTTCAGGAATCCACCCTTGATGTTCCGGAAATGGACATTGAAAATCTTGTTGCGGCTTCCGAAGTAGCGGATTACGTCAGGGAGTTCCTTGTTCGGATCCTTCAGCATTTCCGAAACGGTGCCCTGGCAGAAGTTCAGGCCGTGATACTTGCTGGGATTGATGGCGATGAACCGCTTCAGGCCGTCGACGCTGCCAAGGACACGGATGACGCCGCGGAATCCCTTGTCGAGGGGCATGCCCGGATCGTGCGGATGGCAGGCGATGCGCACTTTGTATTCCTCCGCCACCGGAACCACGCGCTTCAGGAAATAGGTGATGCGCTCCCACATTCTCTCGGCGGTCATGAGGCCCGCTTCGGTCAGGGGGGGATCCTGTTTGGCTTTGGCGTACTCGAAGGTGCTATAGCGCGTCGCGGCGCCGCGGCCCGGCGTGGACTCGGTGCGCACTACGCCGAGGATGGTCATGTTGTATTTCACCGCCGGAATGCCCGCCTTGGCGCAGTTGCGGATCATCTGGCAGATGTTGTCGATGTCCTGGTCGCGCGTGGGACCGGCCAACATGATGCTGGGAGTCTCGGATCTGGTGATGTAACTCGAGGCCAGCGGCAGCGGAACCATTTCCAGCTTGATACCGTGCGACTCGACACGCTCCCGCAACTTGGTCAGCCCTTCGACCGACCATTTCTCATCCAGCTTCGAAGAGATCACGCTGCTGCAAATGTGATTGACTCCGAAGGCTGAAATGACTTTCAGGACCTCGTCGGCTGAGCTATGCTGCGTACCCACCTTCATCAGCGCTTTCTTCGCAGCCGGCTTGGTTTGCGCAGCGGCGGCGCCACTGGTAGCGGCGACGGCCCCCGCGGTTGTGGTCTGTAAGAATTCTCTACGATGCATATTCGCTCTCCAGGTTAAAGCGCATCTTGTCACGAGAGGGGAAACGCCGTCAAGTGCTCAAGGCCCGTCTGCCCGCCGACCATTCCTCCATGGGACGAGACGAGGCGAACCGGCCCTTGCTGTCATGCGCACGGCCCATCCAGAAGTAGAGCAGCCACAGATCCGGCTGGCCTGCCAGAACCGCGTGCGCGTGCTCGATGGTCCGGTCATAATCGCCGGTCAGATAAAACACCGCCGCTTCCACGCCTCTCAACGCGGCGGAAAGCGGGTCGAGCGCGCGGAGTTGTTCGCCTTCGGTGCGGTAGTACTCGGCCAGGCGGGAGCGCAGCCGGCTGGCTTCTACCCGCAGGACTGAGTCGACTCTCGGATCGAACGAGGCGGCGCGGCCGAGTGTCCTCGATCCGTTTGGCGTATCGGCTCCGGGACTGGTGCGCAACGGCTTGTCTTCACGGAATCCGCCAGCGTGCCCGAGCCAAGCGGTGTAGTCCTCATTGCCTATCATCGCCCCAGGTATTCGGAGGACAACAAGAATGACATCGGGCGAATTGTGGCGGAGGCGGCTGCGCGGGCATTCTTGGGGTGCTGCTTGCGGCCGCTCTGGGGGCGGCGCTGGCGGGCGCGAGTGAGCTACATCAAAACGGTGTCCGTCACGGCGGATCTGGTAAACGTCATGGCCCACGTCGAGGGCAGCAGTTTCTCGGCTACGGCCACAGTGTGAAAAACGGGCAGGCGAAACCGCCTGCCCCCCACCCTTTCGCGAAACCTTTGCACTTGGGGTTATTATGTCGTGTGCTCAGCTAAGAACCCGTATTTGCGCGCGAACTGCATGTTGCGCATGTTGATGCCGCCTCGGATCGAGCCGATCACGCCGAACGTGCCCGGGTCTTCATGCCGGGTCCGATCAGGACGTTCCGGCCTGCATTGCCGAGCGAGCCGATCATGTTCGGAACGAATGCCGCGAGGTTGGCCGCCGCATAGAACTGCAGAAGTTTCAGAGAAGTGGAATCAACGCCCTAGCCCAACAGATCGAGATCCAATCCACGAAACTGCCTAAATCCGCGATCCAGTGTAACAAGTCGCCGCGAGGCCGCAATAGCAAATGCCGCCAGATAGGCGTCAGTCACCAATTTGCTGGTGGGGCCTGCGTACTTAAATAAAGTCGGCAGTACCGAATCGACTCCTGAGGGTTCCGGCAGGAAATCGACGCGTTCATCTTCGAGCAGCTTCTCAAGTAGACTCAGACCTCCTGATGTCGAGGAATCTGCATGAGCCAATGTGGGGCAGGATCGCATCCTGCAGCGCCGATCCTATCGGCGCTCTTGCGAGTGTGCTGCTCAGCATGAAAAGCGCCGATAGGATCGGCGCTG
>JBGPJK010000548.1:0-2989 GCA_041485425.1 Terriglobia bacterium
CGGTGCTCGGGGCGCACGTCCACCACCGTAATCATGTACGGCATTTGCGTTCCGGGCGCGACGTTAAACCAGCGATGGGCTTGTTCGGCGGAGCAGGCCGGCGCGAACGGACGAAACGCTTCCCGCATCTTGACCATCGCGTTGATGCGGTCGCGCATCGCAGGATGCCCGGGGTCGGCAAGAATGCTGCGATTCCCCAGTGCCCGCGGACCATACTCCATGCGGCCTCGATACCAAGCGATCACTCGTCCTTCGGCGATTAGTTTGGCCGCTTCACGACAGGCCTGATCGAGAGACTCGAAAGGCTTCACCGTAATTCGGCCGGCGTACTTCTCAAGCGCCTTCTCAATGCACGGACTCGTGTACCCAGGTCCGAGCAGCGGAACCGGCATGCGCTCATTGTGAAGTTCTTCGGAGAGTGACGCGCGGTACAGGGCAGCACCCAGCGCGGTACCGTCGTCTCCGGCGGCGGGTTGTATATAGACCTCATCGAAGACGCCGGAGTCGATGAGTTTGCCATTGGCCGTACAATTGAGTGCGACTCCGCCGGCCAGAGCGATCCGCCGGAGGCCTGTGTGCTTTCCGAAGTGTCCGCAAACGTGCAGCACAACTCGATCCAAGCACTCCTGCAGGGCCGCCGCCACGTCCTTGTGTTCCTGGGCGATCTCTGCGTCGGGCGCTCGTCGTGTCACGAGGTGCTCGTCAAGGTGGGCACGGGTCGCCAAGTAATTCTCGCGTTCCTCTCGCGAACGGTTGAGCCGGAGAATCGGAATTCGAATCGAACCATCGGTACGCAGTTCTACTGTTTTCTCAAAGAAAGCGCGGAAGCGCTCCGGGTCCCCATAGGGCGCCAGCCCCATGATCTTGTATTCATCGGAGTTGAAATCGAAACCCAGGTGCAACGTGACTAGGGAATAAAGGATACCGATAGAATCGCTGGACGATATCTCGCGCAGCTTTTTGAACTCGCCGCCGCGAAATTGGAACACAGTGAGGCTTTGCACCTCCCCCATCGCGTCGTTCACCACAACCAGGCACTCGTTCCACCCTGACGTAAACGCGGCGCTGGCGGCGTGCGCAAGATGATGACCCACCGGCTGAATCTTCTCGGCAGGAAAATCGGGGAAGCAGCGGCGCACTTGCCGGACCAGTGCTTCCTTCGAGAACACCCTCTGGTAGAGCCTAGAGGAATCTGGATCGAGCGAGTAGAGCTCCTGGAAAGGCAAATAATCAAAACCGTGAGCAATCTCGGCCACATCCTCGATGCCGAGATCCGCCTCGCGAAGACAAAACTGAATGGCGTCAATCGGGAATTCGCCGGTGTGCTTCTTGCGGCTAAAGCGTTCCTGTGCCGCAGCGGCGATGAGTTTCCCGTCAACTACGAGAACCGCGGCAGAATCGTAACCCTGGGAGATGCGGTACTCTCTCGGGTCCAATCCCGGCCAATGCTCCTGCTTGAAAGGAGCAGATGCTTCTAAGCCACTGATTCCTAAGAAATTCACGTATTCCTTTCACAAGGCCAAGACGCCAACACTCTGGTCTTGCCCATCTTATTGCAGGTAGGCGAGCTAGCAGAAGTTACTAAGGCACACTAGTAACCAAGGGAGAGTAATGTTGCTAATGCAAACTCCGTGCCAATCGTCGCCACCATTCTGAGAGCGTTAGCACCAATAACTGCAATAATGTGCAAGACTTTGCAGCACGCACCCAATGCTTTTCCATCGTGCTGCATCTTCTTGGCCGGCGAACACCAGGCTTTCCTGGAAAACCTCTGGGGGAAGGCGTCGTGAGAATGATTCGCCCCAAAGCCGCTCGCTTGCGGCTGGATCCTTACGAAAGTCTGTGCCAGCAGATATTGTGTCGCGACGGATGGGGGTATCAGTCCTCTGGCACGATGTCAAATCTTGAGGTGCACCACAGAAAGTTCCGCAGCCATTCGGGAGCCGACTCCGAGGAGAACTTGATCACGCTGTGCACGGCATGCACGCCAGAGTACATTGCCGCTGAGGCCACACGTGGGTTGCAAGATCTAGTTATTGCTCGCCCGCATGCGTCATCGCGGCGGGGGCGCCACGCAATTTGCAGCCGGGGCTACAAAACATCCAAAGCATCGGGATTTGTTCAATGATGAATCACCGAGTCACGGTCCCCTGAACTTCCGATTTCTCTACGGAACGACCGTTGAGGACGTGGGCGGAACTCGACTTCGTCAGCAGAAAATTGTCGACGAAGACCGCATCGGTGCCAGAGCAGAAAAAAGCGCGCACCGCGTCCATTGGGTGAACGACCGGGGGTTCACCGGGAAGATTGAACGAGGTATTCACCAGAATGGGCGCCGGTTCATGTTCGCCAAAGCGTCCCAGCAATTCCCACAGCAAGCGATTCGTTGCCTTTTCCACGATATGCAGGCGCACCAAACCGCCGGGAAGTTGCAGGGCGCGGGGTAAGACGTCCGCGTCTGCACGCACCACAGCCAGGGAGTTCATGAAGCGGCACAGCGGCGAGCCTTCGAAGTAGCGAGCGCAGTCTTCTTCGCGTACCGAAACCGCGAAGGGCCGAAACGATTCGCGATGTTTCACGTAATCATTGAGGTTCTCGGAAACATATGGCGCCCACGGCGAAGCCAGAAGGCTGCGATTCCCAAGCGACCGAGGGCCGAACTCCGTGGCGCCATGGAACCAGCCAACGATTTTACCGGCCCGCAACAATTGGACGGCGGAGTCCAGCGTCTTCTCACCGGTGGAATGCAAGGTATAGCGGGCTTTCACATTGTCGAGAACGTCCTTGATTTCTGTGCGTGCGAAGTTGGGCCCCCAATACACAGAGCGGACTTCCGGGTTGCGTGGCTTGCCCATCTGCTGGTGCCAAATCCATGCGGCTGCGCCTAGCGCACTGCCTGCGTTGCCGGGAGCGGGTGGAACGAAAACATTCCCCACTCCGAACTTTTGCTCCAGAGAAGCCACGAGAAGCGTGTTGTGAAATACGCCGC
>JBGPJK010000549.1:0-2986 GCA_041485425.1 Terriglobia bacterium
AAATACAAGGGGACGGCGGTCTACAACCGCACGACGGAGAAGTTGGGCTCGAAATCCCGGAGGCTCCCGGAATCGGAATGGGTTCTCGTACCGAACGCTTTCGAGCCAATAGTGGACGCGGAATTATTTGAGGCAGCTCAAGAAACGCTGCGGCAGAAGTCTTGGAATCGGTCGAACGAAGAAATATTGGAGCAACTGAAGTCGATCTTGGAAACTCACGGGTACCTCTCCCACATCCTCCTCCGGCCGTACGGTCTATCGGGGAGTGGAATTGCCAGCAGATTTGGATCCGTGGTCAAAGCCTACGAACTCGTCGGCTACCAATCGCCCCACAAGAAGACCTCTGAACATCGCCTCCAAGTTCGTAATGTTCGAGCTGAACTGATGCAGCAATTAGTGACCATCTTTCCGGGCAAAGTGTCCATTGTTTTTCGGGAAGGACCACGCCGGAATTGCCTCAAACTGAGGGATGGGACCAGAGTCTCAGTTCGAGCGTGTCGATCTATCAACTTGGTCACAAAGGGCCGCATGTGGGTATTGCAGGCAGCCAAGGGTGAGCGTTCTCGACTGACACTCATGGCAGGGATGAACTCACAGAACACGTCATTTGAGGAGTTTTACGTGGTAGATCGTTTTGAGAATCACTCTAAAATCCACATCGCAGCAAGCTGTGAATGGCTTCGAAAGGGCATACACCTACACGACCTGACGTGTTTCTGTAAAGCCGTCGAAACGCTCAAATCCGCCGGAAGAGCCCGACGATAATCCAGAGTTTGGGATCACATCGAAGAGAGATGACAAGTCCGTCACAGCTCTGCCCTCTCGGAGCAACGGATCATCCTCTCTCAACGTCAATTGCCCTCGCCGTAAGCCTGAAAGCAAGTGGTAGTCTTGTAGGCCTGTGTTCGTCGCATTGCACCGACACAGTAGTGTGAGTTCGTTACGCTCAACTCGGCTCGGTATCAGCCAGCGGCGCTCTCCTTTACGGGTCGTCGTCGCCTGACAAACAACAATCCACATCTTCAGGCCGCAACCGAAGTGCAATTCCGGACGGTGCTGCGCAGTCTTTTGCACCAAGCACATTTGAGTCGGGAAGAGCGCCAGCAACTTTCCGACAGTTTCCTCCCGCAACTGCCTGAGACGCCGCACCATTTCCCAGATTTTGCGCCTTTTCGACGAATCGTACCCAATGAGCTTGTAAGCCTTCCTAAGGCTTCCGAATCTCGCCACATAGGTGTCCTCACAAGGAAAGTCGCGACGGGCGACAATCACTCTTTTTCCCAGCCAGCCTTCTGCCGCCAGCAATGAACGCAGACATGCCAGCAACTCCTCGTCAGACTTGACACGCTTTAATTCTTGTTGCGCCGCGTTGAAGGTTGCCTCATCGACAAGAGGCTCGAAAGCGAGTTTTTTCGTCGTCCAGCTTCGCTCGGGTTGCTGTATTGCAGGCCCCCCGAGTTTCTTGGCAAGCCGCCCCCACACGTTGCATCCTGTGTACTTGGGGTTCTTGACGACCCCTTGCACGGACGAAACCACCCAGCGCCTCCCGAAGTAGCTGACGCCCCTGCGGTTCAGCTCATCGGCGATCTGTTGGAGCGTCCTTCGCTCATGGATCACCATCCGATAGATTTCGCGCACGCACGAAACCTCCTCCGTGGGACCCGGAACCAACTTCACTCGATCCGTCATTACGTTCTTGCGTTCGCCAAAATTCAACAGTTGCTTGGGGGTGCCGTCTTCGGCGCATAGCATTCTGCGCAGCCCATAACCAGCGGGGCCCCCGGCCCTGAATCCCATCTCGCTTATCCGCTTTGTTCCTTCGTAAACTTTGCAGGATAGGTCACGGCTGTACTCCGCCGCCATCACGCGCTTCAATGCTTTCATCACCACGTTTGGCATCGCCGCGTCGTTGATGAATGTTTCCGCGCAGTAGTGAACCGGAATACCCGCGTTCTTGCAGAGAAACTCGTAGTACGCCGCTTCGTCGGCATCTTGGAATCTTCCCCAGCGGCTTACATCGTAAACAAGAATGGCTTTATACGGTTGGGGACCGCCCACAACGTCGCTCAGCAGTTGGGCGAGGCCCCGCCGGTGCTTCAACACGAGACCACTCTTCCCGGAGTCGGCATAACTCCGCACGACCTCGAACCCTTGCGCGCTGGCATACTGCCGGATGGCTGCAGCTTGATTGTCGAGTGAATATTTCTGATGCTCAGTGGACATTCGCAAGTACTCTGCGGCAGGGATCGCTGGCACAGGCACCCCCGTTGGACCCAAGAAGCATGTTAGCTCCGAATTGATCCCTCGAGAGGTGGCTTGTGATGGTCATCGGACATTCGGCAAGTACTTTGCGGTCGATATGTTTGTTCGTTCGACATCATTCTCCATGACGTATTTGCCCTCACACTGGGGAAGCAGCGTTAGATCAGCGGTCTCCGGAGCGCAACCCCCACCCCCGGTCACAGGAAACGGCGAAGGGCGAAAACGGTAGTAGCCGGTCTACTGGTCTACCCAAGCTGGGCTATTCACTGGGGCTCCCTTTGCCCGCCCGCGCGGCTGGGAGCGGACATGCGCTATGTGTTCTTCGCCTCCTCAGCGGGAGGGACGTGGCCTACGAGATGAGGGTTAGGGCCGAGGATTTGAAGGCCTACCTTGTCCTTTCCTGCCCAGTCGAAAAGCCAGGCTGCATCATTCATCGCAAGATGGATGCAGCCGTGTGACTCGAGTTCCGGGTCCCCAGCGTGGAAAGCGCAGCCAGAACCGCCCGCGAAAAACAGCGCATAGGGCATTGCTGCCGGTTTGCCATGGCTATCCTTGTAGCGCGAGCTGTAGTGCATCCGTTGCCGGAGGACGGGGTCGATTGAACCATTGGAGATTAGTGGTGTGAGGTGGCCCTGCCGACCTGTGGAGAAGTCGCCGACGGTGCGCACGATGTCTCCATTCTCGATAACATCAATCTTGTGCTTGGGAAGGTCGACCACGATAC
>JBGPJK010000550.1:0-2985 GCA_041485425.1 Terriglobia bacterium
CACAGTACCAGAGAGTAAACAGGAACGGCGCGGGGCGGGGGCGGGACGCCCCCGCGACAGCCGGCGGGACGCCGGCGCTACGTCTTGACCGACGACCGACGACTGACGACCGACGACTGGTTCTTACCCTCACTCGCTGGTGAAGTAGTCCACCGTCACCGGATTTTCAAACAGGGAGTAGTCGCGGGTCACCACCGTGATCCCGCTTTCGGTCACGAAATAACGCTGGCGGTCGGCTTCGGTGTCGTAACCAATCGTCGTGCCTTCGGGGATGTGCACGTCGCGGTCGATGATGGCGCGGCGAATGCGGCAGTGCCGGCCCACGTTGACGTGCGAGAACAGGATGCTGGCATCGACTTCGCTGTAGGAGTTTACCCGCACATCGGGCGACAGCACGCTGTTGCGCACGCTGCTGCCGGAG
This sequence comes from Terriglobia bacterium, assembly GCA_041485425.1. Taxonomy (GTDB): domain Bacteria; phylum Acidobacteriota; class Terriglobia; order Terriglobales; family Acidobacteriaceae; genus JAIQET01. Next base: position 422 of record JBGPJK010000550.1, read on the forward strand.
ACGATGCAACCGGAAGACACGATGGAATCCAGCGCCTGCCCGGTGCGTCCGGCTTCGGCGAACACGAACTTGGCCGGCGGATACTGCCGCTGATGGGTGCGGATCGGCCAGTCCGAGTCGTACAAGTTGAACACCGGCGAAACCGACACGATGTCCATGTTGGCGTCGTAATAGGCCTCCAGCGTGCCCACGTCGCGCCAGTAGAGCGCTTCTTTCTTGTTTTCGTCCACAAAGTCGTAAGCGTAGACGCGGTACTCATCCACCATTTTTGGCAGAATGTCTTTGCCGAAATCGTGGCTGGAGTCGAGATCCTCGGCATCCTTCAGCAGCACCGGGATGAGTACGTCGGTGTTGAACAGGTAAACCCCCATCGAGCCGCAAACCTTCTCCGGGTTGTAAGGGGAGCGCAAGTCGGTCTGGGTCGGTTTCTCCAGGAAGCCGATCACCCGGTTGTCGTGGTCCACATCCACCACGCCGAAGCGGTAGGTTTCCGCGGGATCGACCTGAATGGTGGCCAGAGTGACGTCGGCGCCGGAATCCTCGTGCTGCCTGAGCATGCGCCCGTAGTTCATCTTGTAGATGTGGTCGCCGGAGAGGATGAGCACGTGCTTGGGCTGCTCGGAGCCGATGGAATAGATGTTCTGGTACACCGCGTCGGCGGTGCCCTGGTACCACTGCTCGCTGACTCGCTTCATGGGCGGCAAGACCTCGACGAACTCGCCCATCTCGCGAGAGACGATGTTCCAGCCCTCGCGGATGTGCCGGTTCAGCGAGAGCGCCTTGTACTGGGTCAGGATGTAGACGCGCCGCAGGTCGGAGTTGATGCAGTTGGAGAGGGTGACGTCAATGATGCGGTAGGCGCCGCCAAAGGTGACGGCAGGCTTGGCCCGGTCGCGCGTGAGGGGATAGAGGCGTTCGCCTGCTCCTCCGGCCAACAGGACTCCCAGCGTATCTTTCATTTTGCTTCCGGTGCGATGAGGTCACGGACCCTGGGGAAGCGCCGCCGGCCGGTTTTGCGGGACGCGCGGCGCGTGGAATAAAAGATACTAGCACAGGAAAACGCATCGTATGGGCGAGACCCAGCCAGCGGCGTCTCCACGGGAAGAACTCCTCGCGGCGCTTTGACGGAAAAGATTCGGCGTGGTGGAGCGCAGGCCTAGGCGGCGTCGTTCTCGATCTTGATGCGCAGCGATTTCAGGAATTTCAGGTCCTGGTCGCTGACTTTCAATTCGGGATTGCTGGTGAGGGTGGTGACCAGGGAAGTCTTGTCCGAGGATTTTTCGCCGGGCTTGCTGACCCCGATGGTGGCTTCCAGCACCAGGAAGATGTCGTAGCCGCCTTCCTTGATTTTGGAGACGACATCGGCGATCTGCTCGGAATCGGCCAGCGACTCGTTGATCGCCTCGCCCAGTTCCTTCATTAACTGTTTCAGTTGCTGGTCCACATGGCCCCCTGTTCGCGCCCGGGCGTGTTACTGTCCTCGAAGCACTGCGGCTTGGGGAATCCCCGGCCGGGCCTGCCCAATCCATTGGATGCATGCAGGCGTCACAATGTTGAGTGACGTTGCTCCTCGCGCGGGGTTATTGTACCGCCGAAGATTGATAAAATCGATGCCCATGGTGAAGGTGACGGCCACCGCGCGAAAGATGGGCATAGTGGCGCGAGTGGCGGCCCAGCAGGTGGGGCGCAGCCGCAGTTTGGGCGCGGTGCTGAAGGCGGGGCGGGCCACGGCGGTGCACTTTGGACGGGTGCTCGGCCAGCTCTGGCTGGAGGTTACTGGCTTTGTTTTCCTGTCGTTAGCGGGGATTGGAACCGCGGCTTTGGTGCGCGAGTCCCTGCTTTACCAGGCGGGCAAGACCACGTTGGGCCGGGTGGTGTTGGCGGTAGGCTTTACCGTGGTGTTCGGCTGGTTCGGGGTGAGTTCGTTCTGGCGAGTGCGGAAGAAGAGATGAGTCTTAGGCTCCTCCGGAGACGCAGCAAGCTGCGTCTCTACAGATAAGGACGACATCCCGTAGAGACGCTGCTGGCAGCGTCTCTGTTTGGGAAGGAGGCTAGGTGTGGCCGACAAATTGAAGACCGAGGAAGAACCCAAGGTAGCTGCTCCTCGTCCCACCGCCGCTGACGACCAGCAGACTTCCTCCCATATTCCGGTCCGCCCGCTTTACACGCCCGCCGACCTCGAGGGCTGGGATTACGACCGGCAGGTTGGGTACCCCGGACAATACCCTTACACCCGCGGGGTGCAGGCCACCCTGTACCGCGGCCGGCTGTGGACCATGCGTCAGTATGCCGGCATGGGGGACGCGGAGGAGTCCAACAAGCGCTACAAGTACCTGCTGGCGAACGGCACCACGGGGCTGTCGGTGGCGTTCGATCTGCCCACGCAGATTGGCCTCGATTCCGACCATCCGCTGGCCGCCGGAGAGGTGGGGCGCGTCGGGGTTGCGATCGCATCGCTGGCCGACATGGAGCGCCTCTTCGAAGGGATCCCGCTAGACAAAGTCTCGACCTCGATGACCATCAACTCCACGGCGGCCATCCTGCTCTGCCTGTACGTACTGGTG
>JBGPJK010000551.1:0-2971 GCA_041485425.1 Terriglobia bacterium
ATCTGCGGATCGCCGAATCGCTGTTCCACATAAGTCTGGCGGACGGATACTGGAAGATGTACACCATCGTGATCCAGGTGGGCGCAATCCTCTGTCTGCCGGTGTACTTCCGCAGCCGGATCGCAAAATTCCTTTCCACATTCCCCAACGGTGAGCGCGGAGACCACAACCTGCTGACCCATCCTCTGAGCCTGACGGCGATTGCATTCGTGGTCACGGCCATCCCGGCGTTTCTACTCACCAAAATTATTGGCAAGCACCTGGAGAGCCTGTACGTCATGGGTGGTTCGCTTCTGGTGGGCGGCATTGTGATGTGGATTGTGGACGCGCTGAACGCGCCATCGGAAGCCAAAGGGCCGACTACATCCGGCAGCCGCATTCACACTTGGAAGATGGAGGGTATGAGCCTGTTGCAGGCCATCTGGATCGGCACCTGCCAGATCCTGTCCGCGGTGTTCCCCGGAACCTCACGGTCCATGTCCACAATCGCCGCCGGCCAACTCGCCGGGATGTCGAGAGCTTCGGCGCTGGAATTCTCGTTCTTCCTGTCCATCCCGACCATGGCAGCGGCCACGGGATACGACCTGTTCAAGTCGCTGCGGGGCAAGGGGGAGAATCCCATTGGCGTTTCCCGGATTGATCCCCACGGGTGGGTGGTGCTGGCCATCGGATTCGTCATTTCGTTTATCGTGGCTTATGGCTCGGTCGCCTGGTTCATGGCCTGGGTCCGCAAGCGCGGGTTTGCCCCGTTCGCGGTGTATCGGATCATTGTGGGAGTGCTGGTGCTGGCGTTCGCGGCGAGGCTGGCGGGGTAAGCTCAGCAATATTGCCGTTCTGATTCGAAGGGCGCCATCCTGAGCAGCTTTCAGCCGCGAGGGATCTGGCGCGCAGTGACTGGTTTGGCTTTGCTGCCCCCTTGGCAATCTAGCAACTGCCGTCATCAAGCCTTCAGTGGCGGCATGCGGAAAAAGTAGCGCCGGCGTCCCGCCGGCTGTCGTGGGGGCGTTTCGCCCCCACATCCGCGGTCACCGGTCCTGGAACTCAGATCGCGAAAACAAGTGCCAGCGACGCTACGCGCAAGATCCGGAAGGTCCCTCAGGATGACGCCATCTGAGACATCCCTAGAAAGGCTGAGAACTAACTCGATACCGCCCCGTATTTCCCTCATTGTAGGGGCGACGAGTTCTTGTCATAATTGTTGGGCTCTGGCGTAGTCGTGGCGTCACAGGCATTGGTGTCGCTGCCCTGGGGCGCGAATACGCCACCATGAGGTACCTCTCCAAGATTTTCGCCCCGACCAACAACCGCCGGCTCAACGAGCTGATCGGGTTTCTGTTGTGTGTCTCCGCCCTCCTTCTCTCCCTCGCACTGGTTTCGTATTCTCCGCTCGACCCCTCGCTGGACAGCGCCTCGGTGCTAACCGGCTCGCGGGCCGCGCGCAACTGGATCGGTGTGGTCGGAGCCTTGATCGCCGACCTGATGCTGCAGGGTTTCGGGCTGGGAGCCTTCCTGCTGCCCGTCTTCCCCGCCGTCATGGGCATGCGCTGGTTCCGTTCGCGGAAGATCGCGTCACCGGTGGCCAAGTCGCTGGGCGGAATCTGGCTGGTGATCTTCGTTCCGGCGCTGCTGGCGCTGTTGCCCGGACACTTGCGCTGGATGCATGCCGTCCCCATTGAGGGCCTGGTGGGACGAATTGTCGGCGACGTGCTCATCCATTACTTCAACCTGGCCGGGGCATATATCGTGTGCGCCAGCACCCTGGCGGTGGCGCTGTATCTTTCGACGGCATTTTCGTTCTCGTCGCTGCAGGTATGGGCGCCCACGCGCTTCGCGTTTGCCATCGCCCTCTGGCAGCGGTGGAAGGACTGGCAGGAGGAGCGGGCCAGGAAGAGGGCACAGAAAGATCTGGAAAAACGCCGCGCCGTCAAACCGCTGGTTACGACCCAGTTGGTTCCAGCCCGCCCTGCCATGGCGCCTCCACAACCGTCGCGCATGACCGAACCAGTCCGGACGGGCATCGACCGCATGACCGCCGAGGAGGTGGGCGAGAGACCTCAGCACCAACTCGCGCCGGGACCACAGCCTGCGGGGGTCGCTCCTGAGGTCACCGAGCGTGCCGACAGCGGCCAGAAGCCCAAAACCACCATGCCGCGTATCGCGGGCGGCTACAAACTGCCGCCCAGCAGCTTGCTGCACCGCGCCGACGGGCAGCAGGCCATCGATGCGGACGAACTCAAGCTCCTGGCCCAGGTGCTCACCGACAAGTACGCCGAGTTTGAGGTGCACGGGCAGGTGACGCAGATCAACCCCGGGCCGGTGGTCACCACTTTCGAATTCAAGCCCGAGGCGGGCATCAAGTACAGCCGCATCACCAATCTCACCGACGACCTGTGCCTGGCGCTGAAAGCCGAGAGCATCCTGATCGAGCGCATGGCGGGCAAGTCCACGGTGGGCATTCAAGTACCGAACCGCGACCGCGAGATTATCTGGCTGCGAGAAAACCTGGAGTCTCCGGAATTCATCGGCTCCAAATCGAAGCTCACGCTGGCGCTTGGCAAAGACATCAACGGCCGCATCGTCACCGCTGACCTGAACGGCATGCCGCACCTTCTGATCGCCGGCTCGACCGGCGCGGGCAAGAGCGTGGCCATCAACGCCATGATCATGTCCATCCTGTACAAGGCGACGCCCGAGCAGGTGCGCTTGATCCTGGTCGATCCCAAGCGGCTGGAGTTGGGACTGTACGAGAATATTCCACACTTGCTGGCGCCCGTGGTCACCGATCCCAAGGTGGCCTCGAACGTCTTGCGCAATGCCACGCGCGAGATGGAACGCCGCCTCAAGCTGCTGGCGCAGCGCGGCGTGCGCAACATCGAACAGTACAACCGCACATTCAAGACGGGCCAGTCGCTGTCGCTATTTGAGAACACGACTGAAGATGAACACAAGCCGCTGCCCTTCATCGTCATCG
>JBGPJK010000552.1:0-2967 GCA_041485425.1 Terriglobia bacterium
AACAGCAGCGGTGTCGCGACCGGAGCCTTCCATGGAATGACCAACATCACCGCCAGCAGTGGCTCCATCACCAGCGCTCCCGCCGCGCTGACGGTTGTTGCTCTGCTGCGCTCGGTGGTTCTCAGCCCGATCGGACCGGGCATCGCGGTCGGTGGCACCCCCCTGCAGTTCACTGCCACTGGCACCTTCAACGATGGCTCGATGGGCGACGTGACTGTGACTTCCACGGATCCGACCATCGCAACCACCACGAGTTGGGCATCTTCGGACCCGAACAAAGCGAGTATCGACCCTGCGTCCGGCGTGGCCGCTGGAGTGGCGCCGGGTACAGTCACGATTACTTCCATGGTCACTTCGGCCGACGGATCAAACGTGAGCGCGAATACCGCATTGAACGTAGTAGCCTCGGTATATCCGCCTTTGAATGGCCGCTACGCTTTCACTTTGTTTTCCGCGGACCCGCGTGGCCCGCAATTCTTCTTCGGCAGCTTCGTGGCTGACGGCAGCGGCAATCTGACCGACGGTGTGGAAGATGCGAACACCGGGTCCGGCGTCGCGTTGGATTCACTGACTGGTACCTACAGCCAGTATCCTGACGGCCGCGGCACCATCACTTTCAACGCCAACACCATCCACCCCGCCGGAATCACACTGCGGTTCATCCTCGCTGCAAGTGGCGGCGTCGGCAGGCTCGCCGAGTTCGACGGACTGGGCACGGCCGGCGGCAGTTTCGAGCCCCAGGACTCGGAGGCCTTCAATGCCGCGTCGATCAACGGCAACTACGTCTTTCGCGCCGGCGGCAGTAATCTCAGCGGCAGCCCCCTTGGTGAAGTCGGAATGTTCTCCGCCGACGGACAAGGCGACATTACCGGCGGCAACATTGACATCAATGACAACGGAACGATATCGCCCCCCGCGGATGCCCTGACCGCAACCACCTATACCGTGGACGCCACCAATGGACGCGGCACACTGGCGTTGGCTTCTTCCTCGGGCACGGCCAATTACGCCTTTTATGTCGTGGATTCCAGCAAGATCAATCTCATCCAGATTGATGCCGCCGCACCGGCCACCGCATTGGCCGGTGTCGCCGAACTGCAGACCAGCCAGATCTACGACGTAACCAGCCTTGACGGCGGCTACTCGTTCTTGCTGGAGCAACCCCCGGTTGTGGGCAGTGGGGGCAATCCGGACCGCAGCCAATTCAACACTGTTGGATTCTGGAGGTTCGATGGCGACGGTAGCTTGGCGAACGGCCTGGAGGATGAAGACGGCGATGCAGCCTTGAATCCCATAACCGGCATTACCGGTATGTACTCGGTCAGCAGTCTGGTCAACGGTCGCGGCTTCTTGAGCGATGTCACACCCGACATGGTATCCCGCACCTTCGTCTTGTACTTCGTTTCGCCTAGCAAAGTGTACGTTCTGGAAAGCTTCAAAGGCGGCACGAACGCGGCCATCGGAGTTGCCCAGCAACAGTCGGGTCAGCCTTACAGCCAGGCCACCCTCTCCGGAAGTTATGCTCTGAACGCCTCCGAGCTCACCGAGACCTACTCTGAGGTCCTGATGCGACTGGTGTTCGACGGGGAGGGCGGCATTGGCGGCATTGCCGACTGGTCCTGCAAGGGCGGTGCCACCACCTGCCCCAACGGTCCCGTCTCCAGCACTGTGGTGGGGCCGGTTTACACCACCATCAATCCCAATCCTGATCCCAACGCCGGGCGCGGCGCCGTCATGATGCCGAACTCGGTGGGCGCCAACGCCTATGTTTTCTATCTGGTCGATCCCAGCCAGGCGTGGATTCTCGGCGTTACTCCTGATTCGGATGGTCAATTGACCCAGCAGTAAGCAAACCCGGCGGTATCACGGACCCAGCCTCTCCAGGCTGGGTTTTTTCTTGCCAACTGCTTTCGACTGCACCCCATCTCCACCCTCTTACTTGTTACTCCGTGAGTGCTCCCGCCGGTTCTCGCCAGCAAAATTCCGCGCGATTGACTATCATTGACGATTCACCCCTGACAAGATGGAGAAATCAGACGTGGCCGAGACCCAGACGAATGGATTGGAAGTCCTTGAAACCCGCGAGTGGCTTGACTCCCTCGATTACGTTTTGTCCAAGGGTGGTCCGGAGCGTGCCGGACGCTTGCTGCAGCAGCTCTCCTTGCATGCCCGCCGTGCCGCCGGCGTGAACCTGCCCTTTACCGCGACTACTCCTTACCAGAACACGATTCCAGTACGCCAGCAGCCGCCCTTTCCCGGCAGTCAGGAGATGGAACGCCGCATCAAGAGCCTGGTCCGCTGGAACGCGCTGGCCATGGTGGTCCGCGCCAACAAGCTCCAGGAAGGCATCGGTGGACACATCTCGACTTATGCCTCGGCAGCTACTTTGTACGAAGTAGCCTTCAATCACTTCCTGCGCGCCAGGACGGAAACCGGCGACCGCGACATTGTCTATTTCCAGGGTCACGCCGCTCCCGGAATCTACGGCCGCGCCTATTTAGAGGGCCGCATCCCGCTACACAAGCTGGAGAACTTCCGCCGCGAACTCAAGCCCGGCGGCGGGCTTTCGTCCTATCCGCACCCTTGGCTCATGCCCGATTTTTGGCAGTTCCCGACGGTGTCGATGGGGCTGGGGCCGATCTCGGCCATCTATCAGGCGCGCTTCATGAAATATCTGGAGCATCGGGGCATCGTGCCGGAGTCGCCGCGCAAAGTGTGGGCGTTCTTGGGTGACGGCGAGTGCGATGAGCCGGAGTCCCTGGGAGCCTTGACTCTCGCCTCGCGCGAGCAGCTCGATAATCTGATCTTCATCGTCAACTGCAACCTGCAACGGCTGGACGGGCCGGTGCGCGGCAACGGCAAGATCATTCAGGAGCTGGAGGCGGCTTTCCGCGGCGCGGGATGGAACGTGATCAAAGTGATCTGGGGTTCCGGCTGGGACGACCTGCTGGCGCGCGATTCCACGGG
>JBGPJK010000553.1:0-2938 GCA_041485425.1 Terriglobia bacterium
CTGGCCACGGTGAAGGGCGACGTGCACGACATCGGCAAGAACCTGGTGGACATCATTCTGAGCAACAACGGCTACAAGGTAGTGAACCTGGGGATCAAGCAGCCGGCCGACACGATCATCAAGGCGGCGCAGGAGCATAAGGCCGACGTCATCGGGCTGAGCGGACTGCTGGTGAAGTCAACGCTGGAGATGAAGTACGTGATCCAGGACTTGCAGCAGCAGGGGCTGAAGTTCCCCGTGGTGTGCGGGGGCGCGGCGCTGACGCGGAAGTACGTCGAGGATGATTTGCGGCGGGAGTATGCGGACGCGGTGTTCTACGCCGGGGATGCCTTCGATGGGCTGCATGTCATGGACGATCTGACGCAGTCGGCGGAGAAGCGCGAGGCGCGGCTGGCGGAAGGCCGCGTCGCCAAGGAGTTCAAGAAAGCAGGGGTGGCAACGGCCGAGGCGGAAGTTTCCACCGAGCGCAGCACGGCGGTCGGGCCGGCGCCGAACCTTCCACGTCCGCCGTTCTGGGGCGCGCGGGTGAAAAAGGATTTCGATCTGCGCGAGGTGTTCCAGTACATCAACGAGACGGCGCTGTTCAAAAACCAGTGGCAGTTGAAGACGGCCTCGCAGGAAGATTATCTGCGCGTGGTGGAGGAGAAGTACCGGCCGATATTAAGTGGGTTGGAAGAGGAGGTTGTCCGCGAGGGATGGTTTGAGCCCAAGGTGGTGTGGGGATACTGGCCGGCGCAGAGTGAGGGGAATGATGTCATCGTGTACGAGCCCCCGTCTGTCGGTGCCGCCGTGGAAGGGCACGGCTTTAGCCGTGCCGAAAAGGCGGCACCCCAAAATTCGGCTTTAGCCGCTGAGGGACAGGTCCGCGAGATCCTACGCTTCACCTTCCCACGCCAGCGCGAAGGGCGCCGCTTGTGCATCAGCGATTTCTTTGCGCCTAAATCATCCGCGGAGATGGATGTGATTGGGCTGTCGCTGGTGACCATCGGGCACAAGGCGAGCGAGCTGACGCAGAAACTGTTTCACGGCGGCGAGTACACGCGGTATCTCTACCTGCATGGAATCAGCGTGGAAACGGCGGAGGCGCTGGCCGAGCTGCAACACCGCATGATGCGCCAGGAGTTGGGGATCGCGGGCGAGGACGCGCCGCGGATCAGCGACCTGTTCCACCAGAAGTATCGCGGGTCGCGATTCTCGTTCGGCTATCCGGCGTGCCCGCACATGGAAGACCAGACCAAGCTGTTCAAGCTGCTGAAGCCGGAAGAGGCGATCGGGGTGAAGCTGACGACCGGATTCATGCTCGACCCGGAGCAGAGCACGTCGGCGATCTTAGTGCACCATCCGGGCGCGAAGTATTTCGTGGCGTAAGAACAGCAATTAGCAATTAGCGATTAGCGAAACCGGGTGCGGCGACGGTCGCGCCGTTTTTTTTTGCTCCAGATTGAAAACCCGGGATTATTGCTGTTATGCTGCCGCCCGCTTTCAGAAGGAGGCAAAGATGCGACAGATCAGGGTAGTGGCATGCGTTGTCGGTCTGATGGCAGTGATGGTGGCGAACGTCGCGCTGGCGCAGGCGCCGCCGATGCCGAAGGCTGGTCCGGAGCAGCAGCGGCTGCACTATTTCGTCGGCAACTGGAAAAGTGAGGGCGAGATGAAGCCCGGACCGTACGGGCCGGGCGGGAAGTTCAGCAGCATGGATGAGGCCCACATGCTGGGCGACTTCTTCCTGGTCACGCACTCGAAAGGCACCGGCCCGATGGGGCCGATGACCGAGGAGACGATCATTGGCTACGATGCCAAGCAGAAGGCCTACACCTACGACGCGTTCAACAGCATGGGTGAGCACGAGCGGTCAACCGGCCACGTGTCGGGCAAGACCTGGACGTGGACGTCGGATGAAGAAATGGGCGGCAAAGTCATGAAGATGAAATTCGTCCTCAACGAAGTGTCGCCCACCTCGTACACCTACAAGCTCGACATGTCCACCGACAATGGCAAGACCTGGGCGAACATGTTTGAGGGTAAGGCAACCAAGGTGAAATAGGAGCTAGCGTTTCCGATTGGGCGGCCCGTGCGCGAGCGCGGGCCCTTGTGTTTTGGGTTGAAGATTCGTGTGAGGGTAGGCGGTTGCGAGATGCCGATCTGGGTTCGTTCCAACTAAGGAACGCAAACCAAGAATCCAACCTTGGTTACGTTGCCGGAGGAGGCGGGGGGGAGTAGAATCCGGGCGCTGAAGAACGGGCGACGCCTCGTTCAGGATGACATTGGTTAGAGCTGCGGCGAGACGGGCGGATTGACAGACGGCCCGAGAGGGCCGGCTGAATCCTTTGGCAACGAGCAACATCAAAACTTGAGTATCATTCACTCAAGGGAGTCATATGGCTAACGAAACGCGCAACTTAGAGCGCCACGAAACTCCCGGCGAAGTGGCGCCCAGCAACGGTAATCTGCCGGTGCTGCCGGTAAGGGACACGGTGCTATTTCCGCACGCAGTCCTGCCGTTGACGGTAGGCCGGGAAAGCTCGGTGCAACTGATCAACTCGCTGGGCGAGGACAAGACGATCATCGTGGTCGCGCAGCGGGAGGCGAGGGTCGATTCGCCGCAACCTGTGGACCTGTATGCCATCGGCACATTGGCGGTGGTGCACAAGGTCGTCAAAATGCCCAACCAGAGTCTGTTTGTTTTTGCCGAGGGCCTGGATCGGGTGCATTTGAAGGAATACTCGCAACTGGCGCCGTTCATGCGCGCCTCGGTCGAAACCATTCAGGAGATTCCGGCCAAGACCGGGTCGGAACTGGAAGCGATGCAGCGCAACGTGATGACGCTGTTCCAGCAGATCGTGGCGGGGTCGCCGACGCTTTCCGACGAACTCTCGACGGTGGCGATGAACATCGAGGAACCGGGGCGGCTGGTGGATTTCATTGCCAGCTCGCTGCC
>JBGPJK010000554.1:0-2924 GCA_041485425.1 Terriglobia bacterium
ATCTGGCGGAACTGGTCTGTCATCATGCCCGTCTCGGTAAAACCTGGCGAGACCGTATTGACGGTAATGCCTCGTGGAGCAAGTTCCTGCGCCAGTCCCTTCGTGTACTGTTCCAGTGCGCCTTTGCTGCCAAGATAGGCCGTCGCACCGGGAAAACTCAAATGGGTTCCATCGGTGGAAATGTTCACGATGCGGCCACCCGCTTTGAGCACGTCGGCCGCTTCCTGCATCGCGAAGTAGGGACCCTTGGCGTTCAAGGCGATGATCTGATCGAAGTCAGCCTCGGTTGTCTCCAGGAGGGGCTTAGGCATAAAGCGCCCGGCATTGTTAACGAGAATGTCGAGCCGGCCGAATTGCTCCACCGTCTCGATCACGAGGCGGCGCGCCTCGGCCACCTGACTCATGTCAGATTGGACAGCGACGGCTTTCCCTCCCTTGGCCTGAATGCCCGTCACGACTTGCCGGGCCTTTTCCGCACTCGTTCCGTAATTTACCACCACGATCGCTCCGTCTTCGGCCAATCGCTCTGCGATCGCCCGTCCGATCCCGCTGGATGACCCGGTGACGATCGCGACTTTTCCACTGAGTGACGCCATGATGTTTCCTTTGCCTTTCCTCTGTGTGACTGATGTTCATCTTCCACATCGTCGTCGAAACTCCGACCAACCTCTTATCGGAAAAGGGGCGACGGTTGCTCCCAGGTTGCTGAGTACACGAATTCTGCCAATGGCTTGCGGACTCTTGGTTGAGCTTCCCGTGCACGCAGGTGGTCCAACAGCTTGGCAGGATCGCCTGGATAACCGACCGCAATCATGGCCACCGGCTCATAGCCCCCCGGGATCTTACAGTCCGCTCGCGCCTGATCGATTCGAAAGCCTGCCATCTGATGGGCAACAAGCCCGAGCGCCGTGGCCTGGACGACGAGATTTTCTGCCGCCATGCCTGTGTCATGGAGCGCGTGGCGATTAGGCGAGCCATCCTCGAACTCCAGTTTCGCCACGGACAGCATCAACACCGGTGCACGATGCGCCCATTTCTGATTGCCTTCGACCAGGCAGTTGAACAACCGATCATACTCGGCCGTATTCTCTTTCGTGGCGACCAGAAATCGCCAGGGCTGCCCGTTATTCGATGAGGGCGCCCACCGTGCCGCTTCGAAGAGACTCCGCAGCTTCTCCGGCTCGACAGGCCGATCGTCAAAGGCGCGTGGACTCCAACGCTGCCGCAACAAGTCATGGATCGGGTACTGCGTGTCAGCCGGTTTTCCCATGGTCTCGCTATCCTTTGCTGTTGCCCTTGGGTCGGTCCATTTCGGGAGACCAGCCACCGCCAAGGGCCTTGTAGAGTTGCACGACAGAGACCAGATGTAGGCGGTGGGTGGCGGCAAGCGACAATTCCGCCTCAAAAAGGCTCCGCTGCGCAATGAGGACATCCAAGTAGTTCGCCAGACCACCCTTGTATCGCAAATTGGCGAGGTGCAAGGCCGACCGTAGGGCATTGACCTGTCTTTCCTGAGCGGACGCCTGCTCACGGGCCGTGCTGACCCCCACTAGCGCGTCTTCAACCTCCCTGAACGCGACGAGAATTGTTTGTTCGTACTGGGCCACAGCCTGCTTGGCTTGGGCTTCTACGGCCCGCTGTTGAAACCCTAACGTTTGCGCATTCAGCACGGGACCGGTCAGTACCGGGGCGAGGACTCCGAAACTAGTTGCCGGAGACACAAAATCCGTAAGGTGTGGACTTGCTACACCGAGGATTCCCGTGAGCGACAGTTTGGGAAACCGTTCGGCTTGCGCCACCCCGATCCTGGCGGTGGCTGCAACCAATTGTTGCTCCGCCTGCACGATATCTGGACGGCGTTGGAGCAGTTCTGAGGGAAGACCGGCTGGCACCATAGGCGGCATCATTTGTTCGGTAAGCGATCGCCCCCTGTCGATTTGACTAGGATTCCTCCCCAGCAGCACGCTGAGCTCGTTTTCTTTCTGAATCATCTGACGCTTCAGTTCCGCAATGCGAGCGACGGCGTTTTCCCGCTCCGCCTCAAATTGGTCAACATCCAGCCTGTTGATCATTCCCTGCCGGAGCCGCGCTTGACCGATTCTCACCGACTCCTCCCATGCCAGCAATGTGCGCTTGGCAATGTCCAACTGCATATCGAACTGCCGAAGATCGAAATACGCCTGCGCCACTCCACCCACGATTTGCAGAGTGACGGCTCGTCGGTTTTCTTCTCGAGCCAAGAGATCCGCGAGGCCCGCCTCATTCGCTCTGCGGATTCGCCCCCAGATATCCAGTTCCCAGGCTAGCGATCCTTGCACATAATTGCTAAAGGGACTGGGAAAACCGGGGAAAGTAACGCCGCCCAGGCGAGCGACGGGAAGATTGCCCGTCATGCTGAATTGAGGGGCAAAGTCCATTCGAGCCGTGAACAGGCGCGCCTGGAATTCGTCGATACTGGCGACCGCTCGTTTGAGATCTTTGTTCTCTTCGAGTGCGATACGGATCAAACGCTGGAGTTCTTCGTCCTGGTAGAGTTCCCACCACGGCATATTCGCCAGGGAAGGCAAATCTTTCGGTTCTTCGGCCATGCGAAAGGAGTCGGAGGTGGGAATGTCGGGACGAGAATAGTTGGGCCCCATAGCGCAAGAGAGCAAAAGCATCGAAAAGGCTGCGAGGATGAGGCTGCGCATATCACTCTCCTCCTTCTATCCCTAACGGATCTGAGCTTATTCTAGGACGAAGAGCCGTTTGACCAGCACCACGCCGACTCAGTTTCCGAACCAGCACAAAAAAGAGCGGCACAAAGAGGATGGCCAGGAACGTGGCAGCCAACATGCCGCCGAAGACACCGGTTCCGATGGAGTTGCGGCTGGCTGCGCCCGCGCCGGTGGCGAGGACCAGCGGCACAACGCCAAGAACAAACG
>JBGPJK010000555.1:0-2915 GCA_041485425.1 Terriglobia bacterium
TCACTTTGCGCGAACGCAACGGCGGATAGCGAAAAGACCCCAGCGGTGAAAAGTCCGCTAAGAAAACCAACTCGTTTCATAAGCCACCTTCTTCCTGTTGATCGAATATGCACGCCAATCGCCCATGTCCGGATCGCCAGGAGAACAGACGTTCTTACTCTGTGAACGGAGTTGGTCTGAGCGATTTGACCCACTTCAACCGCGAGTTGGCGCAGTAGGAACCCGCTGAAGGGTCAACGTGAAGCCGTCAGGGGTCGCGCGCGTCTCCGAAGAATGAACTTCCAGAGCTCCACACCAAGAAACGGAATACTGCTGACAGCTAGACTGAGGATCAGCGAGCCAGCCCCAAGCGACTTGGTGCCAAATACTCTCTGGGCGAACGGGACGTACATTGCAATGAGTTGCAGGCTCGCCGTGGCCGCAACCGCGTAAACCATCTGACGATTCGAAAAGACCCCCAGTCTAAATACCGAGTGCGATTCGGAGCGGCAGCCCACTGCCACTCCAAGTTGAGAAAACACAACGATGGCAAAAACAACCGTCTGCCATTCGGGACGCTGAAGTGTCCAGTAGCCGTAGCCACTCAGGAACGCCACCAACCCAAGCAGGAGACCAGTCGCCAGAATCCAAACCAGAGCGCCTGTTCCCAGAAGTTCCTGCGTAGGCGAACGGGGAGCCCGGCGCATGACTCCGGGATCGCCAGGTTCGGCGCCAAGCGCGAGGGCTGGCAATCCGTCCGTAACCAGATTGATCCATAGGATCTGGAGAGGTGTGAGTGGCAACGGCATGCCGAACAATGGCGCTAGCAGGACCAGCCACAGCTCGCCTGAATTGCAGGAGAGCAGATAGCGGACAAACTTCCGGATGTTGCTGCCGATCAATCTGCCCTCCTCGACCGCCGCGACGATGGTGGCGAAGTTGTCGTCCTGGAGCACCACATCAGAGGCGTCGCGCGCAGCATCGGTGCCGCTGCGCCCCATGGCCACGCCTACATCGGCCCGCACCAGAGCCGGGGCGTCATTGACACCGTCGCCAGTCATCGCGACAACGTGCCCGGCCTTTTGGAGCGCTTCGACCAAGGCAAGTTTGTCTTCTGGGGAAACGCGGGCTATGACCGCAATATCGAGGATGGTTTTTAAGTCGTCCTCGCTCGAAAGCCGCTTGAGGTCGTGGCCGGCCAGGGCTGGAGATCCGTTGCCGATGCCCACCTCTTGAGCGATACGCTGGGCAGTCAACGCGTGATCGCCAGTGATCATCACCGGTGTGATGCCTGCCTGTCTACAGAGCGCGACAGCCTCCCGAGCTTCCGGCCGGGCGGAATCGAGCAGGCCAACGAAGCCCGCGAAAACCAAGTCGGATTCCAACTCACCATCCTCCGGCATGGCGGCGCGTGCGAGGGGCCTGAATGCGACACCAAGCACACGCATTCCTTCCGCAGCCATCTTGTCATGCACCTTTGTGATGTGCGCCCGCTCATCCGGCGTCAGTGGTTCGATGGAGCCGTGCGACAAAATCCGCGTGATACGGGGTAGCAACCCCTCAAGGGCGCCCTTAGTGATCGCGATGTGGGTAGTCCCTGGTTCCAACGCCGCTAGAGTTGAAAATGGCCCGGAATTCATGATTCGATGAACCGTCGTCATCCGCTTTCGGCTAGAGTCGAAAGGCAGTTCGTGTACTCGAGGCAGGAGCCGTTCCAGGGACTCCTTATCCATGCCCGCCTCGGCGGCGGCTTGCACTAGAGAGACCTCCGTCGGATCACCAGTCCACGGAGCCTCGGCCGGGTTTTCTTCAACGCCGGAGCGTGCGACGTCGGTGGAGAGCGCTGCGCACGCCATGAGAACGCGTGACGGTGCATTAGGCTCCTGGATGCTCGCCACCTCGACGCAATTTCCGTCGGCGTAGGCCTGCTTGACTCTCAGACGATTCTGCGTGAGAGTACCCGTCTTGTCCGAACAGATCACCGTAACAGAGCCCAGAGTCTCTATGGCCGCGAGCCGGCGAATTAACTCGCGTCTCGCCAGCATACGTTGGCTTCCTAAGGCAAGCACGATTGCGATCACCGCAGGAATACCCTCCGGTACAGCCGCGACTGCCAGACTGATGGAAGTGAGAAGCAGGATTTTCTTTTCTTCACCCCGTATCAGTCCTTGAACAAACACGATCCCGACGACCACGAGTGCGATGAGGACCAGCTTACGTCCAACCTGTTCGAGCCCGGCCTGGAGCGGCGTAGGCTGCCGGCGTTCGCCTTGCAGCATCCCGGCAATGCGGCCCATCTCTGTTTGAGGACCCGTTGCCACGACGACTCCCGTCGCGCGGCCTGAAGTTACGTTCGTCCCCAGGTAGGCCATATTGAGGCGGTCCCCTATTGGCGCGGTTGGTTCGCCCAGAAAAGAAGCATCCTTCTCACTCGGAAGCGACTCTCCCGTTAAAGCCGACTCGTTGGTTCTCAACGCGTGGACTTCAAGCAGCCGTAGGTCTGCTGGAACGAGGCCACCCGCTTCGATCAAAACGATATCTCCTCGCACCAGATCTCGAGCGGGAATAGAGCCTACAACTCCTCCACGTACGACACGAGCGTTTGGCGCTGCCAGACGCTCCAGAGCGGCCATCGCGCGCTCGGCCCGATACTCCTGCCGGAACCCCAACATAGTTGTGAGCAGCAGCATCGCCAGGATAGCCACGCCGTCCTGGAAGTCACGCGACAGAAATGAGACCAGCGCTGCGATCAGGAGCACGGCAACCATCACGGACCGGAATTGCCTCAATAAGACCGGCCAGGCTCCGGACCTCCGTCGCGGGATTTCATTCGGCCCGTACGCCGACAAACAAGCGGACACCTGTTCAGGCGATAGCCCGCTTGCGGGGTCCACTTCCAGATCCTGCAGGACCTGCTGAATTGGCAACGCGTGCCA
>JBGPJK010000556.1:0-2909 GCA_041485425.1 Terriglobia bacterium
CTGCCCAAGTACCAGCAAAACATTCACAGCAAACTGAAAGCGATGCGCACGCCCGGCAAGGGCGCGTTGGGGCGAGCTACCGCGAGTGTCAAAGAGCTCGGGAAGGAGCTTACCGGCGCGCAGGCCCCCGTCTCCCAGCCAGTTCCCAGCGACCGCGGCAAGCGTCCTCTTCCCGTGCAGATCGTCGAAGAGCCCGCGAACGAATTAGAGTATGTGCGCGATCTGGTCAAGCCTTTTCTGGCGCCTCTTGGAGAATTCGGCATCGTTCTGATATTCAGCCTATTCCTGCTGATCAAGCAGAAAGACTTGTGCAATCGACTGTTCCGCCTGGTGGGACTGGATCAACTGAACGTCATGACGCAAGCGCTCGATGACGCTACGCGCAGGGTCAGCCGGTACCTTCTGATGCAGCTCCTTGTGAATGCCTGCTTTGGCGTCCTCTGTGGAATCGGCTTGTACCTGATCGGCGTCCCCTTTGCGGCTTTGTGGGGGAGTGTGGCGGGAATTCTCCGGATCGTCCCCTATGCCGGAGTGGTGGTGTCGACTTTGCTGCCGTTTACGCTCTCACTCGCGGTATTCGACAATTGGACGCCTCCGCTGCTGGTATTCCTGTTGTTCGCCACGCTGGAGCTCGTCACGGCCAACCTTGTGGAACCGTGGCTTTATGGAATCCACACGGGAATCTCCGCCTTGGCGCTGCTTCTGACCACGGTGTTTTGGACTGTTCTCTGGGGACCCGCGGGCCTGATACTGTCGACTCCGCTCACAGTCTGCGTCGTCGTGCTGGGGCGCTACGTACCGCAGTTTTCGTTTCTGCACATCATATTGGGCGATGAAGCTGCCCTGGTGGCGGAAGCGCGCTTCTATCAACGCCTGCTCGCCATGGACGACCAGGAGGCGCGAGCCGTGGCCGAGCTCTACCTTAGCGAGAACTCCTTACCGCAACTGTACGATTCGGTGATCGTACCGGCGCTGACAATGGCCGAACAGGATCGGCACAAGGGGGCGCTCGACCCGGCCCGGGAAGAGTTCCTATTCCTGAGTATCAAGGAGATGCTGGTCGAGTTCTCCGAAAAGACGCTCAAAGCCGATGCGGCGAATGCAGAAGCCGCGGGGGCCTCGACCGGCCGGGTACTCTGTCTTCCCGCGAGCGATGAGGCGGATGAGATTACCGCGGCGATGTTAGCCCAACTGCTGGAACAAGCCGGCTATGCCGCGATTTCGTTTTCCATGGACCCTGCCCTGCAACACGCCATTGGGCTCATGGATCCAGGGGAGAACGACATATTCTGCATTTCGGCCTTACCGCCGTTCGCGTTTGCCCAAGCCAGAACTCTCAGCCGGCGCCTCCAACTGCAATTTCCTCGAACAAAGATAATGATCGGGGTGTGGGGATTCACGGGCGACACGGAGCGTGCTGTGCAGCGTTTTCAACCTGCGCATCCCGACAGGTTGGTGACGAGTCTTGCGGAAGCCGTCAAGTTCGTCGTAGACGCCAATCCAACAATAGTGCGAGAGAGTTCCGTGCTCTTGGCTTGACCGGCGATGTGCGCAAAGCTCATGCGCAGGGTTCAGTCGTGCAGGACGACATTCAACCAAGAGCTGTGAACTTCCAGGTGGCCGTTGTAGGCGATGAACCCCAGCATGCGGAACTTGTTCATGAAATGGCTGACCCTCGCGCGAGTGGCGCCGATGATCTCCGCCAGCGTCTCCTGACTGATCTTCGGAATCACCGTCTCGGGCTTGCCTTCCTTTCCGAAATTAGCGAGCAGAAGAAGCACCCGTGCGAGCCTCTTCTCACTCGAGTTGAAGAGGTGGTCCACCAGGTCCTCCTCAATGCGAATGTTTCGGGAGAGCAGATAATGAAGGAACATCTCGGAAAAGGCCGACTCATCGTGGAGCACGCGGACCGTGTCCGCCTGATCGATCCGCACGATCGAGCACTCGGTGATGGTCGTGACCGTGGACTATGCGCATGGTTTGGCCGGCCAGGCAACCTTCTCCAAAGAAGTCCCCCGCGCCCAAGATCGCAATGACCGCCTCCTTGCCCTGTTTCGACACCACGGTGAGCTTAACCTTGCCTTTCTGGATGTAAAAGATAGCGTCGGCAGGTTCACCCTGCGAGAAGACCTTTTGGTTTCTCGAGTGGCCTGTATGCGTCTTTCCTTTGCCCACTTTGGTCAGAAAGGTTTTGGGATTGAAAACCGGCTTCGCTCTCGGTGTCATAGACGATTTTTCTCAGTATCGCTCCACCTCGGGGAGTAAACACCTTATTGTTCATGGCATTGCCGCCATTTTTCGACGGATCCGCCGGATCGGCGCGCGCTTCCCATTGTGAGCACATTTGCACAGACTCCGGAGGGTTTACCCGGTTACGCTGGAGAATGCCAAAATGCGGGCGCCAGCCCGAGGAGTCACATCTCTCATGAGCAAGAGCGAACAGAAACAATACGAAGCCATCCTCGAATCGAAGGAAGCGGAGCTGGCTGGAAGACTCGGGAATCGTGACGGAATTGAAATTGAAAAGATGGCGGACCCTCTGGACGAAGTTCAATCGGCCGGAGAGCGAGAGCTTGCGATTCGCAATCTGCACCGTCAATCGAATCTGCTGCGGAAGGTGCGTAGCGCTTTAACACGGATGGCCGCAGGAACCTATGGCGCCTGCCTGCACTGCGAAGCGGAAATCAACGCGAAGCGGCTGGCCGCGGTACCTTGGACGGCTTATTGCATCCAATGCCAGGAGGCAGCCGACCGCCACGAGTTTGAGCCGACAGAGGAGGTCGAGGGTCTGCTGGCTGATGCCGCCTAGCTGCAATACGGTTCACCTAATCCAAAACTTAAAGGAACTGCCCCAAATGTTGCAATGGCCACGTGGGGCCGCCATCTTGGCGGCGAGCCGGCTTCCAGCC
>JBGPJK010000557.1:0-2902 GCA_041485425.1 Terriglobia bacterium
CTGACCGAGGCTGGCTATGTCGGCGAGGACGTAGAGAATATTATTCTCAAGCTCCTGCAGTCGGCCGAAGGCGACGTGAGTCGTACGCAAACGGGAATCATCTATATAGACGAGATTGACAAGATCGGCCGCAAAGACGAAAACCCGTCCATCACCCGCGATGTTTCCGGCGAAGGGGTGCAGCAGGCGCTTTTGAAGATCCTGGAAGGCACGATTGCCAATGTTCCTCCCCAGGGTGGACGCAAGCATCCGCACCAGGAATTCACCCCGGTGGACACCACCAACATTCTGTTCATCTGCGGCGGAGCGTTCGTCGGCCTGGAGAAGATCATCGGACGGCGGGTGGGGAAGAAGTCCCTCGGCTTCAAAGTGGGCGAAGAAAGTGAAAAGGAAGAAGTAGCCACCAACCGCAAGCGCAGTTTTGAACTGCTGAGCGACGTTCAACCCGAAGACCTGATCAAATTTGGGTTGATTCCCGAGTTCGTGGGCCGCTTGCCCGTGGTGGGAGTCCTGGAGGACCTGGATGAGTTTGCGCTGATTGAGATCCTGACCCGTCCCAAGAATGCGATTGTCAAGCAGTACCAGCGGCTGTTCGAGTTTGAAAACGTGCGCCTGAAGTTCAGCGACGACGCGCTGCGCGCGATCGCGCGCCAAGCCATGGCCCGGAAAGTGGGGGCGCGCGGCTTGCGTATGATTCTGGAAGAGTTGATGCTCGACCTGATGTACCATTTGCCCAGCCAGAAGAAGGTGAAGGAATTCGAGGTTACGCGGGAGATGGTCGAGAAGCGCGAGGTTTCTCTTGCTATGATGGAGAAAGCGGGTTAGTAAACTGTAGAGACGCAGCAAGCTGCGTCTCTACGGGAGAGCAGGAAGAGACGTAGTCGGGAGAAATAGTGACCACGCCCAAAGAAAAATTCGAGACCAAGAAACTACCCATGATGCCCATCCGCGATGTGGTCATCTTTCCTTACATGATGACCCCGTTCGTGGTGGGCCGGGAATCCAGCGTGCGCGCGCTGGAAGAGGCGCTGGCCGCGGACAAGAAAATCTTCCTTGCCACCCAGCACGACGCCAGCGTGGACGAGCCCAAGCCCAACGAGATTTACCAGGTGGGCACGATCGTCAACATCGTACAGAGCCTCAAGCTGCCCGACGGCAACATCAAGGTCCTGGTGGAGGGCATCGAGCGCGGCAAGGTGCTGCAGATCACCGAGAGCGAAGGCTTCATGCAGGTCTCGGCTCGGGTGGCGCGGTATGCCACGGAAACCACACCGCAGATCGAAACCGGGATGCAGCGGGTCACTTCCCTGTTCGAGCAGTACGTGAAGCTCTGCCAGTCGCTGAACTACGAGACCATGATCGCGGCGGTGCGCATGGAAGATCCGGCCAAGCTCACCGACACCATTGCCGCGAACCTGCAGCTTTCCATCGAAGAGAAGCAGGAGTTGCTGGAAATTTTTGATCCGGCGGAGCGCCTGAGCCGCGTCGGCGACGTGCTCGACATCGAAATCGAGAAGCTGAACATGGATCGCACCATCCAGTCGCGGGTCAAGCGGCAGATGGAGCGCGCCCAAAAAGAGTATTACCTCAACGAAAAGATCAAGGCGATCCAGAAAGAACTCGGCCGCGGCGAAAAGAGCGAATTCGACGAATTGAAGAAGAAGGTCGAGTCCGCCGGCATGCCCAAGGAAGTGCGCGACAAGGCCCTGCAGGAACTCAAGAAGCTGGAGGCCATGCCGCCCATGTCGGCCGAGTCGACGGTCTCGCGCAATTACCTGGACTGGCTGCTGGCGGTGCCCTGGAAGAAGCGCTCCAAAGAAATCCGCAACATCAGCCGCGCTGAGAAGGTGCTGAACGAAGATCATTATGGGCTGGAGAAAATCAAGGAGCGCATCCTGGAATTCCTGGCGGTCCGCCAACTGGTGAAGAACCCCAAGGGCTCCATCCTGTGCTTCGTCGGGCCTCCGGGCGTGGGCAAGACTTCGCTGGGTATGTCGATCGCCAAGGCGACGGGCCGCAAGTTTGTGCGCCTGTCGCTGGGCGGGGTGCGGGATGAAGCCGAAGTGCGTGGCCATCGCCGCACCTATATTGGCGCCCTTCCCGGGCAGATCATCCAGATGATGAAGAAAGCCGGGACGAAGAACCCCGTCTTCATGCTGGATGAAGTCGACAAGATGTCGATGGATTTCCGCGGCGACCCGTCGGCGGCGCTGCTTGAAGTTCTCGACCCCGAGCAGAATTACATGTTCGTGGATCACTATCTCGACGTCGAGTATGACCTGTCGCAGGTTTTCTTTATCGCCACCGCCAACGTGATTCACACCATCCCGCCGGCTTTGCAGGATCGCATGGAAGTATTGCGACTGCACGGCTACACCGAACTGGAGAAGGTCGAAATCGCCAAGCAGTTCCTGGTCAAGAAGCAGACCCTGCAGACCGGACTGACGGACAAGAACCTGAAGTTCACCGATGACGCCATCACCGCCCTCATCCGCTCCTACACCCGCGAAGCCGGGGTGCGCAACCTGGAGCGCGAAATCGGCAACGTCTGCCGCAAAGTCGCCCGCAAGGTGGTGAAGGAAGGCGAGACTTACAACATCACCATCACTCCGGGAAACCTTGGCGACTTCCTGGGCGTGATCAAGTTTCGTGACACGCTGGCGCACGAGAAGAGCGAAGTCGGGCTGGTGACGGGCCTGGCTTGGACCGAGGTCGGCGGCTCCATCCTGAGCACGGAAGCCACCGTGGTCGACGGCAAAGGCAAGCTCACGCTGACCGGCAAGCTGGGCGACGTGATGCAGGAGTCGGCGCAAGCCGCCATGTCGTACGTGCGCTCGCGAGCGGCCCGGCTGGCTCTGCCGCGCGACTTTTACCGCAACATTGACATTCACGTGCACGTGCC
>JBGPJK010000558.1:0-2885 GCA_041485425.1 Terriglobia bacterium
AGAATCGGCCATGCGGTCGATCAAGCGGGTCTGTATGAGCGAGTGCTGATCCCCAGTCAGGAATGACGGGCACGCCGCTCGTGGTCCTGGACGCCTGCGTCCTCGCCAACTTCTCTTTATGCGATACGCTCCTGCGGCTCGCGGAACCACCGCGGCTCTATGAGCCGAAGTGGTCAGAGGAGATCATTCGCGAGACGACCCGTACACTCGAATTGAAGCTTGCGTGGCCGAGTTCTCTGACCGCTCATCTCGAAGCTGAATTGCGCGCCCATTTCAGCGACGCGTGGGTTGGCGGTTACGAGTCCCTGATTTCTCGGATGACGAACGATGAAAAAGATCGGCACGTCGCGGCGGCCGCAGTGCACGGCAAGGCGCCGATCATTGTGACCTTCAATCTTCGCCACTTCCGGCCGGAGCACCTGGAGCCGTGGCGCATCGTCGCGCTACACCCACAATCGTTCCTGATCGAAATCTTCCGACAGGACCAAGCGCTGGTAATGGCGAAGCTGGAGCAACAGGCTACCGATCGCGGCCGCAACTTGCGTCAACTTCTCCAAATTCTCAGCGGGACTGTACCCGACTTCGTAGCGCTCGTTTCCGCCGCAGTCTCAAGAAAATAGAGCTGATTCTACACAAGGCGGCGCATGCGCTCAATCCGCGGGGTGCGCGTGGCTCCACTACTACCTTAGCGGTTGGGTGTGGCAAGTTCCGGCCCCATGCCTTGCATCCCAGAATTACAAGGACGCTGTTGTCTCGAACCTCCGGCTTGTTTCGTTATAAGCCGTCACCGTACCGGAACCGATGTGATAGACCCAGCCATGCAAGGCAAGATCGCCTTGTTCCAGTCGAGCCGCAACCGTGGGATGTGTGCGCAAGTTTTTCAGTTGTGCGATTACATTGTCTTCGGTCAGCGCGAGAAGAAGTTCGGCGCTGGGTTCTGGTTCCCGGTGTTCCACTTTCGCGTAGCGCAGCCAGGCCGTCACGTTCGGATAAGCTTCAAGCGCCTCGGGATTGAGCGCGCCCCTCATGACACCGCAATCGGTGTGGCCGCAGACGATCACCTCCGGCGTCCGCAGCACGCCCACCGCATATTCGACCGTGGCCGAAACACCGCCAATCGCATCAGGGTAAGGCGGTACAACATTGCCAATCACGCGGCAGATGAAAAGCTCGCCCGGTTTGGTTTGGGTTAACAGGCAAGGGTCTATTCGCGAATCGGCGCACGTGATGAACAGTGCTTCAGGGCGCTGGCCCATGGCCAGCCTTTCGAAAAGGTCCTGATGCTTGGGATAAACGTGCTTTTGGAATCGGGAGATGCCTCCCAGGAATTTTTCGACAGGCATTAGACGCCCCCGCGCTCAATCCGCGGCAGGCGCCGTGGCCGCCACTTCGATCAGGCGATCTTCAAAGCTGTAGTCAATCTTGCTCTTCTTTGCGTTACGGCTGTACCAGCGGTATGTCTCCTTGAGTCCTGCCTCAAACGGGGTCGGCTGGAATCCTAGAATGCGCTTGGCTTTCACCACTACCTCCGTGATCGGCGGCACGTCGAGGTAGACACCGAAGTAGGCGGGCTGTCCCATCGGGTCGCCGCCGGCTTCAGCAATGCGGTCGCGCGGAACACGCACGATGTTCGGCTTCTTGCCCGCAGCCGCGGCCATGGCCAGCACCAACTCGGACTGCGTCACCGGCCGCTCGTTGGCCACGTTAAAGGCTTCGCCTTCGGCGCCCGGCTCTTGCATGGCGCGCACACAGGCGCGTACCAGATCCTTGATGTAGACGAACTGCATCAGGCGGTGGCCGTCACCGGGGAGGATGATCGGCCTGCCATCTCGCAGCCGGTCCCAGAAGAAAGCCTCGCGGTAAAACGGATTCTCCGGTCCATAGATGAACGGCGGACGGAGAGTGACCACCGGCAACCCGGTATTGTGACGCATGCGGAAAAGCATCCGCTCGCTCATGGCCTTGTTGCGCACGTACGGCTCCGGATGATCGTCGGGCGCGAGCGGATCGCCGTCGTGGTGGTTCAGCCCGTCGCCATACGCGGCTACGCTGGACATGAAGATGTAACGTACCAGGCGGTCTCCCGACGCAGCCATCACGGCTTGCGCCGTTCCTTCCACCTGGGCGGCGGTGGTGCCGCGCTCCCAGTCGTATA
The DNA here is from genome assembly GCA_041485425.1 of Terriglobia bacterium. Lineage (GTDB taxonomy): Bacteria > Acidobacteriota > Terriglobia > Terriglobales > Acidobacteriaceae > JAIQET01. The sequence continues at coordinate 2,156 of JBGPJK010000558.1, forward strand.
CGTTGTCGAAGACCGCCTGGAAGCTGGTGAAGTGAAGCGCCTGCCGCACCGATTCGGGGTCGTTGCGGTCCGCCATCAGATTCTGCACACGCCTGCCCAGGTCATGCTTCGGCCTGCGGTGCATCACCGTCACTTCGTGGCCGGCTTTGAGCAGTTCGGCGACCAGCAACCGGCCGATGAACATCGTGCCGCCGATAACCAGGATTTTCATAGCGGTTGTCGGTTGTCGGGCGCCGGTTGAGAGCTGGGTGCAAAATCCAACATCCTAGTCGTAATACTCCTGTCCCAGGTGCGTGATCAAGTCCTCGCCCCGCATCCAGCGCAACGTGTTCTTCAGCTTCATGAGCTGGATGAAAATGTCGTGCTCCGGATAGAGGCCCGGCGCGGTCATGGGCCCTTTGAAGTAGAACGACAGCCACTCCTGCACTCCGCGCATGCCCGACCGCGCGGCGAGATCCATGAACAGCACCAGGTCGAGCACCAGCGGCGCCGCCAGGATCGAGTCGCGGCAAAGAAAATTGACCTTGATCTGCATCGGATAACCCAGCCATCCGAAAATATCGATGTTATCCCAACCCTCTTTGGCGTCGCCGCGCGGAGGATAATACTCGATCCGCACCTTGTGATAGATGTTCTTGTACAGGTCCGGATAGAGGTCCGGCTGCAGGATCTGCTCGATGGCGGAGAGCTTGGTCTCCTCCTTGGATTTGAACGAGCCCGGATCGTCCAG
>JBGPJK010000559.1:0-2865 GCA_041485425.1 Terriglobia bacterium
ATCGTCAACGTGGTCAGGTTTGGGTTCACAAAAAATCCCCGGCAGCCAACCGCCGCGGCGAGCGACAGAAGCGCCGTAAATACAGCTAGCAGTTGGAATTTTCGCTTGGTACTCGACATGGCATAAAGCCCCGGCAGGCACGCCTTTTCTCGGCGGTACCCGCGAACGGCGCGGTCTAATTGTAGCAGAGAAAATTCCAGCCAGTGGACCCTGGATAGGCTCGTGTACCAAAGATTCCACCCCGCGGGTACGCCAGATCAAGAACGCAACGGCCTACAATGCCTTGCAGGAAATTTCGTCGGTCATCGTCTCAGAGCATGCAGGCCCTATCTTAAGGACCTGTGCGAGCCGGCACTGTGCCACTGCGCGCGAGGTCCTTCGCCCGGCTGAAGCCGGACTCAGGATGACGCCGGGCGGAGTTTGGTTGGAATTACTCGGCGATTAGGGGTCCTGCTGACGACTAATTCGTTTTCTTCGCCCGCGCGATGCGTTCGTCAATCGGTTTGCGGCCGGCAAAGCCTTCGCTGACGCCGTGCCAGTGCGTAATCCCCTTCTCCCCCAGCTTCCAGCACAACAGCAGGGTGTGGCCGTCCACCACGCAGGGGAAATCGAGCAGCCCGATGTCGATGTCTTTGACCTGGACGCCGGTAGCGTCGATTTCAGCGACCGCGTCTTTCACCCGCTGGATGGTTTTCTCACGCTCGGCCTTGCGCCGCGCTACCTGCACGATGTTCACCAGCAGACCGCCGCTCAGAAAGACACGGTGGGCGAGTTCCTGCAGTTCGTTGTCAACAGCTTCGATCAGCTTCTTGCCGTCAATGGCGGTGCGCAGGAGCGACTCGAGCACGGTCAGGAGACTCTGAGCTTCAGCGAGGGAGAAGGTACGTTCGGCCATAGCAGTAGTTTTATTCTACTGCATCTGTCTCTTGAGAGCAGGCATGCTGAAGAAAGTAGCGCCGGCGTCCCGCCGGCTGTCGTGGGGGCGTCTCGCCCCCACATCCGCGGCGAGGCTTTCGTGAGCGAAGTCGCAGGATGCCCCCAGGACAACCGCACAGGATGCCGAACGCTGCAGGGATATCAACGAGCCAGGCCATTTCTAAGGCAGTTCTAATAAAAACGGCGCAGCCCTAAAGCCGGGGGCGCGCGCAAAGCCCGGTCTCGCAATCGAATCAGGGGTAACTGTTACTGCGCAACACGGTCGGGCCATTCCAGGGTCGCAAGACCGGCCATACAATTGGTCGTAAGCCGATGCCAGAATCAGCCCAACCCGAATCTTTGGCCGGCACCGGAGAGCGCCGTCGCGGGCCACGCTATGGTTGCCGCGGCCCGGCGCAAGTCATGAGCCTTCCCTGGGAAGGGGCGCTGCTTTGGGGCAGGTTGTGCAACCTGGGGTTCGGTGGGTGTTATATCGAAACTATTTCCCCGCTGGAGTGCGGGGCCCGGGCCGAGATCGTGCTGCGCGTGAACGCATTGTCGATGCGTGCCATCGGACAAGTGCGCGCCGTTCGCGACCACTCCGGAATCGGGGTAGAGTTCGTTCGCATGAGTGCGGGCGCCTACCGCACGCTGGCCGAACTCATGGAGGAGTTGGAGAGATTCCGGGCGGTGGTGCGCGCTCCCAGACCGGCCACACAGGGAGAAGGCTTGTACAGGGTTCTGAAGAGCCTGTGCCTGCCCGCGCCGAGCCGAAGCATTCCGGTTGTCGGGGTAGTTGTGCCGGCCTTGCCTGGAGAAGTTGCTGCCTTGCAGCGCCGACTGCGTGCCTGGGACTTGTTCCGGACGGACCCGCCGCTGGATATTTTTGTCTAAGCAGGTTTCAAGGTTTCAAAGTTTCAGGCCCGGTTTGCGGCTTTGAAACCCTGAAACCTCCGAAACCTTGAAACTTTTCTACTGAATCTCCAGCATCCGATCCAGCGCCACCCGCGCCCAGTGCTTGACGTCGTCTTTCACTTTGATCTGGTTCACCACGTTGCCGTCCGCCAGGTTTTCCAGCGCCCAGCACAAGTGCTGCGGCGAGATGCGGAACATGGTTGTACACAGGCATCCCGAGTCGTCGAGGGTGATAACCCTCTTCCCTTCCGCGGCGAATTCCTTGCCCATGCGGTTGACCAGGTGAATCTCCGTGCCCACGGCAAACATTGTTCCCGTCGGTGCGGTGCGGATCATCTTCAGCAAGCCCTCGGTGGAGCCGATGCCATCGGCCTTCTGACAAACTTCAAAGCGGCACTCGGGATGCACGATCACCCGGATCCCAGGATGTCTTGCGCGTACATTGTCCACGTGTTCTGGCAGGAATCGCTGGTGTACCGAGCAGTGGCCCTTCCATAAGATGATCCGGGCATCTTTCAGCCGCTCGGGGGTGAGGCCACCGTTGAGCAGGTAGGGATCCCATACCACCATCTCGTTGAGCGGGATTCCCATCGCATAACCGGAATTGCGGCCGAGGTGCTGGTCGGGGAGAAAAAGAATCTTCGAGTTTTTCGCGAAGCCCCACTTAAATGAGGCCGCTGCATTCGAAGAAGTGCAGACCACGCCGCCACGCTCGCCGCAAAAAGCTTTAATCGCGGCGGTGGAGTTCATATAGGTGATGGGCGTGATGCCCTCGCCAGAGTCGGTGGTCAACCCGGCGGCGACCAGATGCTCCCAGCAGTCTTCCACCTGGGTGATTTCCGCCATGTCGGCCATGGAGCAGCCGGCGTTGAGATCGGGAAGGATTGTGACCTGGCCGGGATGGCTGAGAATGTCGGCGCTCTCCGCCATGAAGTGCACGCCGCAAAAGATGATGTACTTTCCTCCGGCGCGCGCGGCTTCCTGGGAGAGCTTGTAGGAATCGCCGCGGAAATCGGCGAAGCGGATGACTTCATC
>JBGPJK010000560.1:0-2857 GCA_041485425.1 Terriglobia bacterium
CGTACTCGGCAGAGAGGAGCCGCAAGACCGAGTTCGCGGCCAAGGCGGCGTCATTGGCCCAGAGCAGAAATTCGGTGCGGTTGCAGGTGGCGAGGACGATGACTTCTTCAATGCCTTCGGCTCGCGACAGTTGTACCAGGGCTTCATAGCGGCGTGGCTCGCTGATCCAGAAGCGCTCGCGCACGGCGACCGGCGCGGTGCGATGATTCAGGCCGACTACCATCAGAGTGGGTTCCACGGCGATCTCCCAAACAACGTTCAACTCTGACATGGCACCCTGCGTGCCAAAGCTAAAGGGTCCGCTGCTGGACGGACCACCTTGTGTTTTCAATGGTTTGTCGGTGTTATGGCGGAGCGGGGGGTGGCTGGGGCAGGGACGGGATTGAGGCATATCGCGCTACCGAGGGTGTTTTCCCACGATGGAGGCGCTTGCGGCGAAGGGGCATTCGGTTTAATGTTTCTTCCATCCATGGGCCTAAGTGTTTGAGATACATGGGCAGACTGATGCAGCACCCATTCTGCTCTGCACTCGGACCTCATCTGGCAAGGCACGTGCTTTTCCCTGTAGACGGAGGAGGCACAGGCCTCGCTACTTTCCTAGGAGAGAAAAAAGAATGAAGACCGTTATGAAGGCAGCATTCGCAGTTCTGGCATTCGCAATGGTATTTTCCACCTGGTCGCTGGCGGAGGGCGGCGCCGATTTCAAGGCCAAGTGTGCCATGTGCCACGGAGCCGACGGCAAGGGCGACACCGCCATGGGCAAGAAGTTCGGCTTGAAGGATCTGGGTTCGGCGGAAGTCCAGAAGATGTCGGACGCCGAACTGAACACCACCATCACCAACGGCAAGGACAAGATGCCCAAGTACGATGGCAAGCTGAGCAAGGACCAGATCGCGGACCTGGTGAAGTATATTCGCACTTTGAAGAAGTAGTCAGGAGTCAGTGGGCCGGCCGGGTTGGGGACGCATACAACTCGGCCGGTCGGATTTCTTTTTCCCCATCCTGCAAGAAATCGCCTTTCCCGGGTTGTATACTTTCCTGCCTAGCAAAATTCTGGATCCGCTTTTACGTGTGCCGCAGGCAAATGTCTGCTAACCGGAACACTTCCGTTCTGTCCAAGCCTCTCATGGGACAGGCATCAACCCGGCGGTGGCGGCGGGATGAGTTTCGCCACGCGGAGGTCAATCGTGGGTGAGAAAGACGATCCGAAGAAACCACCTCAAGAGAGTTCTGGCGTCTCACGCCGGGAGTTCCTGAAAATTGGCGGCATTAGCGTGGCCCTTCCATTGGTGGCTGGCCCGCGGGTTGTAGAGGCTGCTGGCGAGCCGGTGAAGGTCTACGGCCCGGGCAAAGTACCGGTGGAACTCACGGTGAATGGCAAGAAGCACGCGCTGCAGCTTGAGCCGCGCGTGACTCTGCTCGATGCGCTGCGTGATGATCTGGACATTACCGGCGCCAAGCGGGTTTGCGACCGCGGCGAGTGTGGCGCCTGCACCGTGCTCATGGACAACAAGGCGGTGTATGCCTGTGCGGTTCTGGCGATCGACGCGCAGGGGAAGCAGATCACTACCGTCGAGTCGCTCATGCAAGGTGGGAAGCTGCATCCGGTGCAGCAGGCGTTCGTGGATAACGACGCTTCCCAGTGCGGGTTTTGCACACCGGGGTTTGTCGTGGCCTGCAAGGCCTTTCTGGATAAGCACCCCAACCCCACTCCCGATGAGGTGCGCCGCGGGTTGAGCGGCAACTTCTGCCGCTGCGGCACCTACGTCGGCATTCGCAGCGCGATCGCGCAGGTTGCTGCGCAGAAAGGAGCGTAAGCCATGCCGGACTATAGTTGGCCAACAGCAGACCAGCGCACTCTCATCGGCAAGCGCATTTCGCGCGTGGACGCGCCGCTGAAAGTTTCGGGCCGGGCGAAGTACACGTATGACGTCAGCCGTCCCGGGATGCTGTTCGGCAAGATTCTGCGCTCGCCTTACGCCAAGGCTCGGATCGTCAGCATCGATGTTAGCGCTGCCGAGAAGATGGCGGGGGTGAAGGCGGTGCAGATCATCCAGGAGCCGGGCAGCACGATTCAATGGGCGGGGGACGAAGTGGTGGCAGTGGCCGCGGTGGATGAACCTACAGCCGAAGATGCGGTTCGCGCCATCAAGGTCAAGTATCAGCGGTTGCAGCACATGGTCAGCGACGCTGAACCGCCCCCGCAAGGAGCGGAAGGCCCGGGCCCGATGGGCGAAGACGACATCTGGGATGCCCTCGACCAGATGGCGCCGCCGCAGATCGCCAAGCAACTGGAGCAGTACGGGGTGAGCTTCAAAGTTACTCAGGGTCTCCTCGATGACATGAAGAAGTACCAAGTCCCTGACGAGGTTATCGAGGCGGTTCACAAGGCGACGTATCACGAAGTCAAGGAGGGTGGTGGGCGTTCGTCCTATCAGAAGGCCGCGGAGCAGACCCAGGGCGAACCCGACAAAGCGTTTGCTGAGGCTGACGTGGTCTCTGAAGGGCTCTACGGCGTGCCCGTAATTACTCACTGTTGCCTGGAGAGTCACGGTTCCACCTCGGAGTGGACGGACAAAGATCACCTACTGGTTCACATGTCCACGCAAAACGTGTCCGGGATTGCGGACCAGATGGCGGAACCGCTGAAGATGCCGGCCGCCAACATTCGCGTCCACCAGGACCATATCGGGGGGGGCTTTGGCAGCAAGTTCTCGCCGGACCGATGGGGCATCGTCACGGCGCAAATCTCGAAAAAGGCAGGCGGCAAGCCGGTGCGGATGATGTTGGAGCGCGACGCGGAACTGGAGGTCGCGGGTGCCCGGCCCTCGGCCTATGCCCGGGTGAAAGTGGCGGC
>JBGPJK010000561.1:0-2850 GCA_041485425.1 Terriglobia bacterium
CGCCGAACTCCTGCCCGAAGGTTAGCGGTACGGCGTCTTGCAGGTGGGTGCGGCCGATCTTTACTACGTCGCTGAACTCTTTTGCTTTGGCGGCGATGGCGTCGCGGACGGTCTTGATGGCGGGGATCAGCGCGTTCTTTACACGTTCTGCGGCGGCGATGTGCATGGCTGCCGGGAAGGTGTCGTTGGACGACTGCGACATGTTGACGTGGTCATTGGGGTGGATGGGCTTCTTCGAGCCCATCTCGCCGCCCGACAGCTCGATGGCGCGGTTGGAGATGACCTCATTGACGTTCATGTTGGTCTGAGTGCCGCTACCGGTCTGCCAGATGCGCAGGGGAAACTGGTCGTTAAGCTTGCCGGCGATGACCTCGTCGGCCGCCTGCACGATGAGCTTGGCTTTGTCGGCGGGAAGCTTGCCCAAGTCCTGGTTCACCAGTGCGCATGCCTTCTTCAGGACGCCAAAGGCGCGGATCAGTTCCGGCGGCATGGTGTCGCGGCCAATGTTGAAGTGGAGGAGCGAACGCTGGGTCTGCGCGCCCCAGTAGACGTTGGCCGGGACCTCGATCGGTCCCATGCTGTCGGATTCGATACGGGTGCGAGTCGCGGGGTCGGCGGTGGTTGCCATAGCGTGTTCCTGATCGGTGCGTCGGGGATGGAGCAACCGGGAATTATAGCAACGATGACTGCCCCAATTGTGAGAGCGCGCACAGGCGCGTGTGACCCTGGGAAAGCGCTCTCCAGCCGCATGCTAGAATCTTGGGTTTACGGGTGGGTTCGGGTGCGCTTTGTGACCTCCCCGTAAGACTTCAGGAACTAACTTTGGCTACGACGGAACATATTCCCGCCACCCTCCCCCGCAACCAGGCCCACTCCCGTCCTGACTCCTGGACCGACGTGCTGATCATCGGCGCCGGACCGACGGGTCTGGCATGCGCCATCGAAGCCCAGAAGGTGGGCCTGAAGGCGCTGATCATCGACAAGGGTTGCATCGTGAACTCCATCTACAACTATCCGGCGAACCTGATCTTTTTCACTACGCCGGAGCTGCTGGAGATTGGTGAGATTCCCTTCAACACCGCGCACCAGAAGCCCAACCGGCAGGAGGCGCTGGAGTACTACCGCAAGGTGGCTGAGCACTACCACCTGCATATCTGCCAGTACCAGTGGGTGAAGACGGTGACCGGAGACGACGGAAACTTCCGTGTGACCGCGACCGATCGCTCGGGCGGAATACACGATTACCGCACGCGCAAGGTCGTCGTCTGCACCGGATACTACGATCTGGCCAACCAGTTGGGTGTGCCGGGAGAGGAGTTGCCCAAGGTCTTCCACTATTACCGCGAGCCCCATCCGTTCTATGACACGGATGTGGTGGTGATCGGGGGCAAGAACTCGGCGGCGGAGGCGGCGCTCGACTTATGGCGTCACGGCGCGCGGGTGACCCTGGTGCACCGGAAATCGCAGTTGAGCGATCACATCAAGTACTGGGTGCGTCCGGATATCGAGAACCGCATCAAGAACGGGGAAATCGGCGCTTATTTCAACAGCGCGGTGCAGGAGATTGGGAACGACTATGTGACCGTGAAGGCGCCGGATGGGATGGTGCGGCTGAAAAACGACTTCGTGTTCGCGCTGATTGGCTATCACCCCGACTTCGACTTCCTGCGAGCGCTGGGCATTGAGCTTTTGACCGAACAATGCCGGCCGGTGTGCGATCCGGAAACCCTGGAGAGTAACGTGCCCGGCATTTACGTGGCGGGCGTGATTGTGGCGGGATCGCGGACGAACGAAATCTTTATCGAAAACGGCCGCTTCCACGGCAAGCAAATCGCAGCGGATCTAAGGTTCAAACTGGGAACCAGCAGCGAGTAGGGGCGGGTACCGAGTGAAAGACATTACGCCAGGGTTACCGCTTCCTCGCCGAGTTGCTGGTTAATCAGGCGGGCCACCAGCGCTTTGAGTTTTTCTCCCGTCTTCTGCAGCACGAAGTCCTCATCCGCCTCCGACCAGTCCAGCTTGAAGCTCGTCGCCAGGGCGGAAATCCAAATCTGCCGCACCGGCGCGTTGGGCGTGATGACGAACCGGCTGCCGTCGTCGAAAGAGATGTGCAGCGCGCCCGCTTGATCTTCCACCTCCATGGCGGCGGACTCCTCGGCGGCAATGAGGCCCTGCTTCAACGACTCCAATGCGGTGTCGGCGCGTTTGCGGAATTCGATTTCATCGAGCATGGGGGAATTATAAACAAGCTGTTGGCACAATCCATCTTAGCTGAGATCTGAGAGCTGAAAGCTATTTCAGCCAGGTTTCACCGGCAATCCTGCTTTGCGAATGCCACCCTACAGCAGTTAGCATTGACGATTCGCATGGAGCCGCAGCCGGAACTCGAAAGAACTTCGATCTCGCTCTCGGCCTACGTGCGCCTGGTGCGGCGGAACCGGAACTTCCGGCGTCTGTGGCTGGCGCAGATTGTCAGCGAGGTGGGTGACTGGTTCTACACGCTGGCCATTTACAGCCTGCTGTTGCAGTTGACCGGGCGCGCCAGTTCGGTGGCACTGGCGCTGGTGCTACAGGTTCTGCCGCAGACGTTCATCGGTCCCACGGCGGGCGTGGTGAACGATCGCCTGCGGCGTAAGCGAGTGATGATCGCGGCCGACCTGGCGCGTGTGGTAATCGTCCTGGCGATGCTGCTGGTGCGGTCGCGCACCATGGTGTGGATGGTGTACCCGCTGCTGCTGCTGGAAACCCCCACCGCGGCCGTCTACGAGCCAGCCCGCACCGCGGTGATTCCCAACATAACGCCCAGGGAAGACGTCAACCTGGCCAACCCGCTTTCGTCCACTCCGTGGA
>JBGPJK010000562.1:0-2843 GCA_041485425.1 Terriglobia bacterium
CGATTCCTTGCAGCAGCACGCCCAGGAGGCGGAAAGGAATTTTCGCAAAGCGCTGCATCTCGATCGGCGGCTGACCAGTTCGCATTACCAACTGGCGCGGGTTTACCAGCGGGAAAACAAGTACGCGGAAGCGCTGGCGGAGATTGATGCGGCCGGGAAGCTGGATCCGGACAGTTCGGCGATTCACTATGTGCGAGGGCAGGTGTTGCAGCGACTGGGGCGCACGGAGGAGGCGAAGGCGGAGATGGCGACCGTCACGCGCATTACCAACGAGGCGCGGGACAAGCGGCAGAAAGAGCTGTATAGCGAGCCGGGACCGAATCCAGAGTTGACGCGGGAGCCGCAGTAGAGGGCTAGCTTCCAGCTCTTAGTTCTCGGCTCCCAGCTTGGTCCGCGGGCATCCCGGCGGATGCCGGTGGTGATTGCTTCCCCGATACGAACGCTGCACGCCGCATTGCCTAGTGCTGCGGTCCGAGGTGCCAAAGTTCCTACTGTAATCGGAGGGGCCGGCGATGATAAGATGACAGCATCTTGTCTGATGGGGCGGTTCCGAAGTTCATCAGAGTGGAGATTTCCAGGAGAGTTTATGCGATTTGAACTGTTCGCGTTGTATGCCGGTCCGGACCAAGTGATGGGGGTGACGTCAGGGCTGGCGGGGCTGCTCGGGCTCTTGCTGATCTTCTGGAACAAGGTGGCCGGAACCTTCTTTAAGGTCGTGGGGAAATTTCAGCGTTCCGCCGAGCCCACCACTGCAGAAATCGAAGAGAATGCCCCCACGGAAACACCGCAGGTCTGAGTCCGCGTCTTGCGCAAAAAAGTGATCGTAATCGGTTTGGATGGGCTTGAACCCAGCATAGTGGAAGCTATGCTCGGACGGGGAGAATTGCCCCAACTCGCCAAAATTCGCCAAGCGGGTTGCTATAGGCGTCTGAAGACGACGTATCCGGCGCAGACTCCGGTGGCGTGGTCATCGTTCGTGACGGGAACCAATCCCGGCGGACATGGAATTTTTGATTTTATCTGCCGCGATCCGGAAACCTACCAGCCCGATGCCGCGCTGAGCCGTTTCGAACGGCCGAAAAACATGCTGGCGCAGCCGCGGGTGGTGAACCAGCGCAAAGGCGTGGCGCTGTGGCAACCGCTGACCAAGGCCGGCGTGCCCAGTACGGTTCTACGGTGTCCGTGTACCTTTCCGCCGGAGGGGTTGCAGGGCAAGATGCTGGCTGGGGTGGGCGTGCCTGATCTGCGCGGCAGCCAAAGCAAGGGAACGTTTTACACCCAGGACCGAACGGTTCGGGCGCAGGAGAACGAACAGCTTATTTACCTGGACGCGGGGGACGAGTTGAGCACCCGGGTGATTGGGCCGCGCAATACGCGGCAATCGCCGCCAGCCGATACTTTCTGCGAAATACGCGTACGCGTGGATAAGGGCGGGCGCAAGCTGGTGATCCAGACCGGCGGTGCGCCGGCCCAGATCGAAGTCGAGGAAAAGGGCTGGAGCGAGTGGGTGCGGTTCAAGTTCAAGTTCTCCATGTTGCAGTCGGTGAGCGGGATTGCGCGGTTTTATGTGCGGCAGCTTGCGCCGCATGTGGAGTTCTATGTTTCGGCGATCAATTTTGATCCTGCAGCGCCGATGTTCCCGGTTTCTTCTCCGGGGGACTACGCGAAGGAACTTTCGGAGAAGATCGGACTGTTTTCCACGCTGGGCATGGCTGAGGACCACAACGGGCTGAATAATGGGCGGCTGGATGAGGCTGCTTACCTGCAGTATTGCGAACTTGTGGTGCAGGAGCGTGAGCGCATGATGCGCTCTGAACTGGACCGGTTCAACGAAGGCTTCTTCTTCATGCTGTTCGATACGCCGGACCGGGTGCAGCACATGATGTGGCGGTTTCGCGATCGCGAACACCCAGGTTTTGATGGCGATCATAATCCCGAGCTGGCCACGCGGATCGAAGAGCACTACCAGCGCTGCGATCGTCTGCTGGGAGCGGTGCTCGACAAAGTAGACGAGAACACGCTGTTGATGGTGCTTTCGGATCATGGGTTCGGAAGCTTTCGCCGCGCGTTCGACACCAACACCTGGCTGTGGCAGAACGGCTTGCTGGCTTTGAAGGACAGCCGTAAGCCGAGCGAAGACCTGGGGGAGGGTTTCACAGCAGTGGACTGGTCCAGGACCTATGCCTACGCGGTCGGCCTGGGCGGAATCTATCTGAATGTCAAAGGCCGGGAGCGGGGCGGGATTCTGGAAGAAGGTACCGACGCGGAACGAGTGCGGCGGGCCATTCAAACGGGGATGGCCGATTTGCCGGATGCAGAAACACAGCGTGCAGCGGTTCGCAGCGTGTCGCGCCGGGAGGAGCTGTATTCGGGGCCATTTGTGGCGAATGCTCCGGACTTGCTGGTGAATTTTTATCCCGGCTTCCGGGTGGCGTGGCAGACCGCCGTGGGCGGGTTCTGCAACGCGCTGCTGGAAAACAACACGCGGCGCTGGAGTGGAGATCACATTGTCGATCCGGAAGCCGTGCCCGGCATACTCTTCATGAACCGTGCCGCGCGGCAGAACCAAGCACGGATTACAGATCTGGCGCCGACGGTTCTGAATTATCTGGGTGTCGCGGTGCCTGGTTCGATGGAAGGCAGTTCCCTGCTGTGATGGCGTGAGGACATGAAGATCTGCGTGCTGGGACTGGATTGCGCCGCGCCGGAAGTCATCTTCGGCGATGAACGGCTGGTGAACATTCGCCGCCTGATGGACCTGGGTGTGTACGGGCGGCTGCAGAGTGTAATCCCGCCGATCACCGTTCCCGCCTGGATGTGCATGAGCACGAGCCAGGACCCAG
>JBGPJK010000563.1:0-2812 GCA_041485425.1 Terriglobia bacterium
CAGCTCTCTGACCGTTTGCCAATCCATTTTACTTCGCGTACCTCCCTTATAAACAGAAGCCAAACGAACTAACTACACGACTGGCGGGCTACGACGATGCTTTATCCATACTGCGGCGATAGCAACAGCTGCACGAGCGTCACTTAGCAGTGTGAGGAATGTTGGCTTGAGACTCGGTGGCCGCAATTCCCAGTATGGCTTGCAAACTGCGTTCCACGTCGGAGTCTGTGGTCGCCCACGATGAGACGCTGATGCGCATGGCCCTGCGTCCTTTCCAAAGCGTACCGCCGCACCAACAGGTTCCCTCTGCCTGTATGGCGTTGATTATCCGTGTGGTCGTTTCATCGTCGCCGAAAGAAACGAGCACCTGATTCAACACCACGTCATTGAGCACTTCATATCCTGCCGCGCGAAGATGTACCGCGAAGCTTGCCGCATGCATACATGTCCGCTCAATGAGATCCGCTACACCGTTGGTGCCGAGCGAACGCAAGGCTGCCCAGATTTCAACGGCACGCGCGCGACGCGATGAGTCAGGTCCCCACTGCATTGGCTCCCGCTGGGGACTTGGATCCGGGTAGTATGCGGCGGTGATGGACATCGCGCGTCGTAGCGCCTCCGAGTCGCGCACGATGGCAATGCCGCTATCCTGCGGGACGTTGAGCCATTTGTGCGCGTCGGTGGCCCACGAATCGGCAAGAGCAACGCCATCCACCAGGTGTTTGCGTACCGGGCTGGTTGCGGCCCAGAGACCGAACGCGCCGTCAACGTGTACCCATGCGTCCATGCGGTGCGCAATCTCGCAGATTTCAGCAACCGGATCGCAGGCGCCGGTATTCACGTTTCCGACTTGGGCGCACACGATGACCGGTACATGCAACTGTGGAATCTTGGACGGTTTCATGCGTCCTTGAGAGTCTGCGGGAACGATGCGTATTCGGCTTCTTCCGAAGCCGAGCAACGCCAAAGCCTTCAGCATGGTCGCGTGAACTTCTTCACCGACGATCACGGTCACTGGTGGCGCTGCGAACAAGCCCTCGCGGTCTACATCCCAGCCGACCCTGCGCAGGACGGAATAGCGGGCGGCGGCAAGAGCGGTGACATCGGCCATCTGTGTGCCGGTTACAAAGGCCCCACCAGAGGCTGGCGGGAGGCCGAGAAGATTCAGCAACCAGCCGAGCACCACGTCTTCGAGGTAGGCCGACACAGGTGAGAAATCAAACAGGCACGCATTTTGATCCCAGGCATCGGCCAGCCAATGAGCGGCGATAGATACTGGCAACGCGCCTCCGATGACACCACCGAAGAAGCGGCCCCCTGTGGATGCCACAGTCGCAGGCGAACCAATTTCATCAAGAAGTTTTAGGACCGACTTCGCATCTTGTCCCTGTGCTGGCAGTGTTCCGCCAAGCTCCGGCAGTCTGTTGAGGGCCTCTTGCTGCACACCAACGTGCCGCTCGCGAATGGTTTGCAGATAGCGGTGGGCGCTTGCAGCGGCTTCGGTCAATATTTCCTGGAAGGGATCCTTGGAAATCAGCGCCGCATCCGTTCTCGGATCCGGGGAAGACATATGTTTTCCCTGCACGAACTCGCTCCTTTGTGTAACCTGTGATATTTTGTTTAGACGGTTATACACTACCATCACAACTAAAACCGGTCAAGTGCGAGATTACCGGTTATAATAGAATTGAAAGTTTATGGCAAAAGAGTTTCAACTCACCGCTGGCCATCTGGCGCTGGATTTCGCGAACACGTTGGACAATCGGCACGATCCTGAGCGGCTTACCGAGCTCCTGCCGACTTACGAACGTTTTCTGGCGTTTGGCATGCAGTGCGGAATCATCAACCGGCAACAGATGCGGAAGCTTCTTCTGGAAACCAACGAGCCGGAAGCCAGGCGAGCTCTCAATCGTGTCGTGGAGCTTCGTGAAGCATCATATTTTCTGTTCAGGTCGGTTGCGGTCGGCCAGCCCGCCGACCGATCAAGTCTGCGGACATTGAACCGCTTTCTGGCGGAGGCGCGGGTTCCGGAAGCGATCGTTTGGCACAGGTCCCACTTCACCCGTGGCTGCCGCGACCTTGCAGAGACGCCTGACGGACCGCTTTGGCCCATTATAGATGCTGCTGCCAACTTGCTTACGTCACCAGACCGTCATCACGTTCGCGAATGCAGCGGGGGGACTTGCCGCTGGTTGTTCCTCGATCGAAGCAAAAATCACTCCCGGCGCTGGTGCGACATGCGGATTTGCGGCAACCGCTCGAAAGCTCGGCGATTCCAGGCCCGACTGCGCGGAGGCAGCTAGCGGCATATTCCGGGGCGGCCCCTGACCACCAGTGAATTTGCCACGCTAATGGCGGAGCCTTCTCACCACCAATGAGTGCGATTCTGCGAAGCGGCCCAGAAGTCCCGTTGGGGGAAACGTGGCCCGGCTACCTGGCGTTGGCCCTCGATCTCCTCGAAGCCCGTTTCCGGCCAGCTAAAGGGACTTGTCCGATAAGGCACGACTTACCAGGACTTAGGTCCTGACGGTCAGTTATGGCTGAGAAGTGCGTAGTTGCATCGGACATGCCTCAATGGAATAATCCTGCTATGATTATTGGCGACCGTCTCCGCGAAATGCGCGAGGCAAAGCAACTCTCCCAAGGCGACATCGAAAAGCGCACCGGCTTACTTCGTTGCTACATCTCCCGTGTCGAGAATGGCCACACTGTCCCTGCCATCGAAACGCTGGAGAAGCTCGCTCGCGCTCTCGAAGTGCCTCTCTATCAACTCTTTTACGATGGCGAAGAGCCGCCTCAACTCCCCAACCTA
>JBGPJK010000564.1:0-2808 GCA_041485425.1 Terriglobia bacterium
AGCGCGGCGCATTCCTCAAGTACAAGGCTGTGGGATGGAACTGGACAAACTCCATGTCGCTGACTTCCGCCCCGGCGCGGAACGCCATGGCAACCCCGTCCCCGGTAGCAACACCGGGGTTCGTGGTATTGCGGTAGAGTTGCCCCAGTCCGCCTGTGGCCAGCAACACGGCCGACGACATGATTTGCTGCAACTGGCCGTGGTCGTCGATCAGGTGAATTCCGGAGACCCGCCCGCCTTCGAGGATCAAGTCAGTGGAGAATTCAAACTCCCGGACCGAGATGTTCTTCAGCGTCTGGGCCTTGGCATAGAGCGCGCGTAGGATTTCTCGCCCCGTGGAATCGCCGTGGGCGTGCAGGATACGGTTGCGGCTGTGCGCACCTTCTCGGCCAAAAGTGAGCTTGGTGCCCTGGCGGTCGAACTCCGTGCCCCACTGGATCAGTTCTTCAATCCGTTCCGGAGCGTCCTCGACCAGAACCTTGGCGGCGTCGGGGTTGCACAGACCATCGCCCGCCTGGAGCGTGTCCTGCAGATGAAGGCTGATTTCGTCTTCGTCGCTGAGTGCCGCCGCAATACCACCTTGCGCCCATTGCGTATTGGAATCGGTAACTTCCCGCTTGGCCAGCACAACCACCGAACCTGCGCCGGCTAGTTCGACAGCGGCGCGGAGGCCGGCAACTCCAGCGCCGATGACCAGGAAATCGCTTTGCGACAGCACGGACGTCATACTCAAAAAATGGTATCACTTTACGGCCCGGGGGGTGCCATGACCGGTGCGCTATGATGTCAACTGGCCGCGTTAAGAAAGTGGCGCCGCGCCGGGGCCGGGACGCCCTCGGGACTGGCAAGGTGCCGATGCTACGGAACTTCAACACCCGGTTAAGACCTCATGATCCGAGTGCCCATCACGGCAGCGGCAGGTTCGTACCAGGCCGTCATTGCAGGCGGTTTGATCGAAGGGGCCGGGGCGCAGCTGCGACAAACGCTGGGTGATGGGGGCACCTCTAAGCTGTTCGTGGTGACGGTGCCTCCGGTGCGCCGCAAGTGGGGACGCAGACTGATGTCGTCACTTTCGACCGCCGGATTTCAAGCCAAGTTGATCGAGATACCCGACGGCGAGCCCGCCAAGAAACTCGCCACCGTGGAGCGCCTGGCTGAACAGTTGATTCGTCTCGGCGCCGACCGCGACGCAGTGCTGGTAGCGTTCGGTGGCGGTGTGGTGGGCGATGTGACGGGGTTGTTGGCCTCCCTCTATATGCGGGGCGTGAAGCTGGTGCAGATTCCGACCACCGTGCTGGCCCAGGTCGATGCCTCGATTGGCGGCAAGACGGGAGTCAATCTTCGGGCGGGGAAGAACCTGCTGGGAACATTCCACCCGCCGCTGACGGTTTTGATTGACCCGGAGGTATTGTCCACACTGCCGGAGCGCGAATTTCGTGCCGGGCTGTACGAAGCGCTCAAGTGTGGGGTGATCGGCAGGCCGGAATTATTTGGCCGACTTGAGAACGTTAATGTTCGGACTTTGCGCCGAGACCCGCCCTTGCTGGAAAAGATCATCGCAGAATCAGTCAAGCTGAAGGCGGAAGTGGTCTCCAGCGATGAGCGCGAGGGTGGGTTAAGGCGCGTGTTGAACTTCGGGCATACCATCGGCCACGCGCTCGAGGCCGGTTCGGGCTATCGCCACTTTTTGCACGGAGAAGCTGTGGCGTGGGGTATGGTGGCGGAAACGCACATCGCCCGCGTTCAAGGGCTGTGTGGTCGCGAAAATGCGCAGCGCATCATCAATGCCGTGCTAGGCATCGGGCCGCTGCCCAAGGTCAGCGTTCGCAGCCGGGACATTCTCCGGTTGCTGCAGAGCGACAAGAAGACACGCCGCGGTGCCGTGCACTTTGTGCTGCCACGGGAGATTGGGCAGGTTGAGGTGGTAAACAACGTCCCCGAGAAGGTGATCATTGCAGCCGTGGACGAACTGCGGCGGATGGCGAAGAGAAACTAGAAGCTATCTCATAAATCGTTTTGGGAAGGGCACGGCTTCAGCCGTGCCGCGTAGACCCACAAAAACGCGGGCTTTAGCCCCTGAGGGAACGGTCAGTTTACTCTTTCGGTTCATTATGAGATAGCTTCTAACCACAGGGAACACACGCGTCACAGAGGGTTGCTTTATTCGGCTCAGTGTCCCCTGCGCCCTCTGCGGTTTTTATTTCAGATTGAGCGATTCCACAAAACTCGTGATTGGCGCTGCTCCCGACGGGACCAGCGACCCACACTCGGCCGCAGACGCCGTGAAGGAGATGTTCAGCTCGATCGCGCCGCGCTATGACTTACTGAATCACGTGCTTTCGTTCAACGTGGATCGCTGGTGGTGGCGGCGCACCGCGAAGGCCTTCGATTCCGTTCTGGCCCGTCCCGGCGTTCGCGTTCTTGATCTGTGCTGCGGTACCGGAGACATGACGTTCGCCCTGCGCCGCCATGCTAAGAGCCCTTCCGCAACCATTCTGGGCGTGGATTTCTCCCACGCCATGCTGCAACGCGCCAGTCAGAAGTCGACGGGAACCCAAGTCCGCTGGGTGGAGGCCGATGCGCTCAGCCTGCCTTTTCCTGATGTCCACTTTGACCTGGTGACCGCCGCGTTCGGCTTCCGCAATCTGGCCAACTATGACGCCGGCCTGCGGGAAATCGTGCGTGTACTGCGTCCGGGCGGGGAGTGCGGAATCTTGGATTTTGGTGAGCCTCGCGGCCTGGTTGGAAGGATCTACCGGATCTACTTGAAACGAGTCCTTCCCCGGATCGGCACCGTGATCTCCGGCG
>JBGPJK010000565.1:0-2794 GCA_041485425.1 Terriglobia bacterium
GTCTACCTGACATGGATGTATTGCAACTCCGGTCCTTACACTTGCGGTGACGACCACGGCCATATGCTGTTCTCAAAATCCAGTGACGGCGGCAACACCTGGTCCGTCCCGCTGCTGATGGCCACGGTGATCCTTAATCAGGAGGGTATCCCCAATTGCAGCGTAGGCGCGGATAACTACCCGGCGATCGGTGTGGACAACAGCAACGGGCCGTATGCCGGGAATCTGTACGTGATGATGTACTCGTGGACGGGAACTTACCTGAGGGTAGGAGTGATCCGTTCGACGGACGGCGGCAAGACCTGGTCGAAGCCGGTGCCGGTGGCACCGCCAGACGATACTCACGATCAGTTCTTTCCCTGGCTGTCTGTGAGCCCCACGGGTTTGGTGGGAGTGAGCTGGATGGATCGGCGCAACGATCCGGCCAATGTGAAGTATCAGGCCTTTGCCGCCATCTCGCGCGACGGTGGCAAGAGCTTCCAGAAGAATGTGCAACTGACGACTGCGTTCTCCGACCCGAACAAGAACGGCAACATATGGATCGGCGACTATACGGGCAACACCTGGGCTGGTCCGAACACCTTCATCGCCGCCTGGATGGACAACAGCAATAGCTTCTACATGCAGGATTTCGTCGGCGGCATCCGGCTGAAGTGATCGCCCCAAACCCAGATTCCTCGTCACTGGCGGCTCCTCGGAATGACAAGTGGGAGAGAGCGGAAGTGATCTCGGGAAGTTGCTCCGAGGGGCAAGGTTTTAGGTGGCGCAGCGCTTTCGCCCACCGAAGCTGCCTTCGGCCTCTTCTCAGTCCATCCTTGCGTATCTCGCGTCCTCACCTTGCGGAGGCGACGAGCAGTAGCACAATCAGCAGCGCCATGACAAAGCTGGCGAGCAGCGAAAACATGGTATGGAACGGGTGAGTGTGGAAATCGCCGCCCTCGTGTGTCCGGAAATGTAGCAGTGTCTTCAAGGCCAGCCTCCTTCCTTGCGGGCAAAGCGGCCGAGCGGCCGGCCCCCTCTCTGACTATTAGAACTCCGTTCCCAAGAACATTGCAGTGATATCCTACCGATTCTCTTGTGGGGCCGTGTTTTCCTCAGCCGTGTCCGTGCGGACGATTACTTTGGCCGTTCCCGGGGATGTGCCAATCGCCCAGGGCCTGCGTGATGGTTGGAAGGCGCGTGCAGGGCCGTCCGGCAGGAACCTGTATGTCCTTCCGCAACCTAGCGCACCTGTGCTGGCTCGGGCACACTACCCCGTTAGTTGCCAATGGGAGAAGTCGCTAGGTCTGCTTATGATTCAATGCCCCCAACCCAGAGGACGTCAGCGCAAGCTCTTCACCGCCGGTTGCACCGCATTACTGGTTCTGCTGGCCCTTTTTGTTTTGGTGGGATGCCAAGGTCTGAGCGCCGGAGCTCCTTCCGATCCGCCCCCGGCCAACGGTGAGCTGGGTCTGAACGGCTCCAAGCTGGACTTTGGTAGCGTGGTGATCGGCAAAGGCAAGACCATGTCGGTGAACGCCACCAACAGTGGATCTGTCGCGGTCACCATTACCGACGCCGTCAGCACCGCCACGCAGTTCACCCTGAGCAAACCCACCCTCCCCATGACGGTGGCCCCAGGTCAAAGTGCCAGCCTGAGCGTCAATTTCAATCCCACGGGCGCGGGGGCGGTAAATGGAACAATCTCGATTACCAGCGACGCCACCAATAGCCCGGCAAGTTTGCTGGTCAACGGTGACGGCGCCTTGCCGGGCGCTCTCTCTGTAAACCCGGTCAGCATGGCTTTCGGCAGCATCCTTGAGGGCAACAGCCAAAAGCAATCGGGCACGCTCACCAACTCGGGTGGCAGTGACTTAACGATTTCTCAAGCCACCGTGACCGGAGCAGGATTCAGCCTGACTGGCCTGACTTTGCCATTTACCCTGTCCGCCGGCCTGAGTGCGAACTTCAGCGTCACCTTCGCTCCCCAATCGGCGGGGGCGGTCAACGGCAACATTGCGTTCGTGAGCGATGGTTCGAACCCTACCTTGAATCTGCCGCTCTCGGGAACCGGTCTTGCACCGGGCTCGCTAACGCCCAATCCTGCCAGTCTCGACTTTGGCAACGTGGTGGTAGGGGACAACAAAAGCCGTTTGGAAACACTGACGAATTCCAGCGGCACCCCGGTCACGATCTCGCAGGCCACAGTGAGTGGAGCGGGCTTCACTATCACCGGCCTGAACTTGCCCGCGACCATTCCAGCCGGACAAAGCACAAGTTTCAATGTGGTGTTCGCACCCACGTCGGCAGGGCCCGCGAGCGGCAGTCTCGCCATTGTCAGCGATGCCTCCAACTCCAACCTCACCATTCCGCTCGCTGGCACGGCCGTGACGCCGGGTACGCTGAGCGCCAACCCGACCAGCATCAACTTCGGCAATGTGAAGGTCGGCAACAACAAGTCGTTGAATGAGACGGTGACGAACACGGGCGGCTCCGACGTCACTATTTCGCAGCGTACTCTGACGGGCACCGGATTTAGCACCAGCGGCCTGAACCTGCCGCTGACCCTTACCCCGGGACAGAAGGTCACCTTCAGCGTCATCTTCACGCCTCAGTCGACGGGAACCGTGAACGGGAATTTGACCATCATTTCGGATGCATCGAATCCCAGCCTGGTGGTTCCGCTTTCCGGCACCGGCGTGGCGCCGGGTACGCTAAGCGCGAACCAGACCAGCCTCAACTTCGGCAACGTGAAAGTCGGCAACAACAAGTCGTTGTCGGAAACCGTGACCAATACTGGCGGCTCCGACGTCAC
>JBGPJK010000566.1:0-2793 GCA_041485425.1 Terriglobia bacterium
ATCTTGTGCTGCGTGGGGAATTCACGGGGACTCCCTGTTGGTAAAACAATGGGTATGGTGTTCCAGCACCAAATCCAACCCAACAAGGAGTATCCCATGAACCCTCTTCGTCAACGCATGATCGAAGACATGCAGGTGCGCCATCTGGCGCCCAAAACCCAATTATCGTACGTCCAGCAAGTGGCCGCCTTTGCCCGGCATTTTGGCAAGTCCCCCGCGTTGCTAGGGCCCGAGGACATCCGTACCTATCAAGTTTACCTGGTCCGCGAAAAGAAGCTGTCGGCCAGTAGTCTCATCGTCGCCACGGCCGCTCTCCGTTTCCTCTATAAAGCGACCCTGCGAAAACCCTGGGGCATCGACCTCATCCCGATGCCTAAGGCGCCCCAGAAACTACCCGTGATTCTGAGTCAGGGTGAAGTCGCCCGGCTGCTGCAAGCCACGGCCGGTGTCCAACAGCACGCCATGCTGGCCACGGCTTACGCTACCGGCCTGCGCGTCTCCGAGATCGTGCATTTGCGTCTCACCGATATTGACTCGCAGCGCATGGTGATCCGCGTCGAGCAGGGCAAAGGCCAGAAGGATCGTTACGTGATGCTCTCGCCGCGACTGCTCCAGGAGTTGCGCGCCTATTGCAAGCAACGGCATCCCCGCCATTGGCTGTTCCCCGGTGCGACCGCCGGCCAACCCATCCACAAAGGCACGATCGAACTAGCCTGCCGCCAGGCGCGGAGCCGTGCCGGCATTGCCAAGCACGTCACCCCCCATAGCCTGCGCCACGCTTTTGCCACCCATCTGCTGGAAGGCGGCACCGATCTGCGCACCATTCAACTCCTGCTCGGACACCGCAGTTTAGGCACTACCGCCCGCTACCTGCGGATGGCCCCGGAAAGCGTCTGCGCCGTCATCAGCCCGCTGGATCGGTTGCCTGCGGACATGCCGTCCGCACCCCAGCACTGACCCGGTCGTGTCCCCACCACGCTGGGAACTGGCGGACATTTTCCGCCGCTACGGGAAATCGTATCGGGAACAACATGGCGCGTCGCTGTCGCGGGCGCAACGGCGCGTCATGTCTGCCATCGAATTGTGTCGCACCGCCGCTCTGGGCGGTCACCTGGAGCGCTGCGACCAGTGTGGTCATGAACGAAACGCGTACAATAGCTGCCGCAATCGACACTGTCCGAAATGCCAATGTCTGGCACGGGCGCAATGGATCCAGAACCGGCAAGCGGAGTTACTCCAGGTTCCTTATTTTCACGTGGTCTTCACCGTGCCGGAATCGATCGCCACCATTGCCTTCCAAAATAAGCAGGTTGTCTATCGCATTCTGTTTCAGGCCACCGCACAAACCCTGAAGACGATCGCCGCCGATCCCCGCCATCTGGGAGCCGAGATCGGCTTCTTCGCCGTGCTCCATACCTGGGGACAGAACCTTACCCATCATCCCCACCTGCATGGTGTAGTGCCAGGGGGCGGGCTGTCGCCAGATGGTCAGGCCTGGGTACCCTGCAAGCCCGACTTCTTCTTGCCGGTCAGGGTTCTGTCCCGCCGCTTCCGCCATCTGTTTCTGGCTGCCTTGCAGAAGGCCTTCGACTCTGACCAGCTACGCTTCTTTTCCTCCCTGGAACCGCTGCGGGAGCGCGCCGCATTCCTCCGCCATCTGCAAAAGGCGAGACGCACGGAATGGGTCGTTTATGCCAAACGCCCGTTTGCCGGTCCAGAGCAAGTGCTCGACTATGTGGGACGCTACACGCATCGGGTGGCCATCTCCAATCCTCGGCTCCTCGACATCGAAGACGACCACGTGCGCTTTCAATGCAAAGACTATCGCCACGGCGGTCAGCTCGGGGAGATGACTTTGTCGGCCGAGGAGTTCATCCGTCGCTTCTTGTTGCACGTGTTGCCCGACCGGTTCCAGCGCATTCGCTATTACGGCTTGCTGGGCAACCGCCACCGTCAAGAAAACCTGGCCCACTGCCGCCACCTGCTGGAGATGCCACCTCCGGAGCCACCTGTGCCGCAGCCCTATCCGGAGCTCTTGCAAGATCTCACCGGATGGGCGCTGTGGCGGTGCCCGCAATGCCAGCGCGGGCGCATGGTGGTCGTCCATATCTTGCCACCCGTGCGGGCGCGGTCTCCGGCTATCCTGAATTCATCATGATCTGCCCTACCGCAGTTGCGACTAGACGGCTTGGCCTAGCCAGTGCCAGGGCAGAAGTGTCGCGTGCGGCCCTGTTCATCCCCCGGGCACTCCATCCAGCACGGGAATCGGGTCTGTATATCCCTCCCGTTTCAACTCCTGACTCCACCCGAGCCACTCTTTCCGACCCGCGATCCCTTTCTCTGCACGCCCCCTTGACCAAGCTAAATCATGCAATACCCATAGTCCCACCTGGCATAGGGTTTAGTTCAATCGGTTTTTAGCTCACCGTCGCGGCGGTCAGCCCTTCTAACACTTATCCAGTCTTGCAGCGCCGCGACGCCGAGCTAAAAATCCTCTGCATTATGCCGAGAGGCCGGCGGACCAGCCGAGGGCCTCCGAACATGCTGGCAGGATGAGTTTTGTGGCGCTAAAGGCAATGCTCTGCCTGCCCCACCGGGCTGGCGAAGTATTTCAACTAATGGTTGAAGCGGCCGCCTCTCGCCGCGGCTTCAGGCCGTGCCGCGCGTCGCGATCAAGCGCGTGAGGTCTAGGTCGCGCAGCCCGTCTCCAGGGCGGCGAGCACACGCGCAAACAACGCGGCATGAGGATAACCTTCAGCAAGCGAAATCCAAATTTTGCGCACCGTCACCCGG
>JBGPJK010000567.1:0-2791 GCA_041485425.1 Terriglobia bacterium
GACCATGGAGATCCTGGAATTCGTAAAGTCCAGCGACGTCGACCCCGTCTACTTCGAGTCTTCTTATTACATGCTTCCCGAAGAGGCCGGACGCCGTCCCTACGCTCTGCTCACCAAGGCGCTCGAGGAAAGTGAGTACGTCGCTATCGCCAAGCTCACCATGCACAACCGCGAGTACACCGTCTTCTTGCGCCCGCACGAGGGCGGCATGATGTTGCACACCATGTATTACGCCGAGGAAGTCCGCAAGGTCGAAGGCTTTGGCGCCCCCGACGTCGAGCTCAAGGACGCTGAAGTCAAGGTCGCCCACCAGTTGATCGAAGCCCTCGCCGCCGATTGGGACCCGGAAAAGTATCAAGACACTTTCCAGGACAATCTCAAGAACCTGATCCAAACCAAACTGGAAGGCGGCAAGATCGCCGAAGTCGAGAAGCCCAGGAAACTGGCCCCCGTCGTGGACCTCATGGCCGCCCTCAAACAGAGCCTGGCGGAGATGGAAGGCAAGAAAAAACCCGTCGCCACCACCCACGAAGCCGCCGCCTCCGGAAAGAAATCCAGCGGACGCGCGTAACAGCTTAGAGCTTGCAGCGCTCAGCCCTCGGCCCTTTCGGATGGTCATTCCGAGCAAAGCGAGGAATCCCTATTCCCGCCAGGAATCGTTGTGCAGTAGAAATGCTTTACGACTTTTGCTTCCCCCACCAACCTTAATCCTCCTTCCCGCATCAGCAAACAAGTGGGTGCTGAGTGCCGGATGCGAAAAACCGCCCGCCAAGCCCTCTCGCTCTGGCACATATCCCATGCCGTCCGTTAGAATGGACAATTCTTCCGGCTACTTCGAATCCATGAATTTTGTCAGGCTACCGATGACTCTGTTCCGCGTGGGCCGCATGGCCGTCGTTCTTGTTCTTCTCCTGGCCTGGACAGGCTGCGGCGACGTGTTCCGCCCGGTGGCCGTGCCCCAGCCGCCGCCACCCCCCGACCCCAGCAGCCTTCATTTCGACATCGTCCTCAGTGGCAACGGTCCCTCGAACCCTGGCGCCAGTTCGCGCATTGACGTTTCGGGAGACACCAATGTTGGGGTCGCCACCATGGGCGTCACTCCCGTGCACGTCACTCTCCTGCCCAACCGCACTCGGCTGTATATCGTGAATCGCGGGGAAGACTCAGTTTCCGAATATAACCCGTCTGCCATTACCCCTGTCACCACCATCAGTTTGCCTTCGGGTTCGGTTCCGGTATTTGTCGCGACTACCGAGAACGGCTCCGTCTACGTGGCGAACTCCGGCAATGGCCTCCCCGGCGCGGGCACCGTTGCCGCGATCTCCGTCGCATTGAACGTGGTGATGAACCTCATTCCGGTAGGCACAAATCCAGTCGCCTTGGCTGAAACCCCGGACGCGCGCAAGCTCTATGTCGTCAACCAGGGCGACAGCACGGTAAGCATCATCAATACGATCGACAAGACGGTAGGTCCAAACCCGGTTGCCGATCCCGGTACCACCATCGCTTCTCCGGTCTGGGCCGCCGCCCGCTCCGATAGTGCCAGGGTTTATGTCCTCAGCTCAGGGAGCGGCAATGTTTCCGCCATCGACACCTCATCGGACACCGTCGTCGCCAGCGCGGCGGTCGGTGCCGGCGCGAACTTCATGTTTTACGAAAAGACGCGCAACCGCCTCTACATCGCAAATCCCGTCGCCAGTACGGCCACCGTGCTCGATGTATCCAACGACGTGCTCACTCCCATCACTCTGCCCATTACCGGGACACCGGTAAACATCGCTGCCCTCCCCGATGGCACTCGCGCCTACGTCGTCAGCTATCAGCTATCTTCCCCATCATGTCCGGCCGACCAGCCATGCTCCATAACCTCCCAGGTGACGGTCATCGATGCCGCGAGCAATGCCATAAAATCGGTGATTCCTCTGGGAACCGCGAGCGTCGACAACCTGACCAACCCGATCACCGGCACCATCGACGACACCGGCTGCAATCCCGACACCTCCAGCCACCCCGCCAGGTTCCGTCTCTCGATTGCCGCTTCTGGTGATAGTTCCAGGGTCTACGTGGCACACTGCGATGCCGGCAGCACCTTCATCGTTCGCACCAGCGACGACACGCTGGTCACCGACCTGCAGGGCAATCCCCTGGTGATTCCCGCCCCAGTGAGTTCCTTTCCCCCATCCCAAATTGGACTCCAACCGCCCCCCCAGAACCCGGTCTTGGTCTTTAGCGCACAGTAGGGAACGCGGTTGATCGTGGAATGTTGAGGCCTTGATTTTGTGGATGGATGAGTGCGGATGCTTGACTGCCTGCGGCGGGGAAGTTGATTCTTATTCGACCATCAGAATTCAACCATGTCTTTCACGACTCTCCTGCCGCTGCTGCCCGCTCCCCCGGGCGCCGCCGGTTATAGCGCAGCGCGATGTTCATGAACACGTCCCCGCTGGCGGTCTCGAAACAGATCACCAGCGCTTCCGTGTCCTCGCTGCTCTTGGCGCCGTGTTCGGAGGTATGCAACACCGGCGGGTGAACCCGAAAATGGAAGCCTTCATCGTTGAGCGCCGTAATCGCATTGCCGATCACCTGGTTCGCCAACTCGCACACGGTTTCCCGCACCAGTTCATCCGATTCGGGCAATTCCGTGCCGGCAAACTGGCTGGCCACCCGCACGGAAGTCTCTGGATCCAGATCGAAGATGATGCGGCCTTCGATGTCGCCGGTAATCCACACCAGCGCCGCCACGCCTTTGCGCCGATAGGCTTCCTCTTCCATGCTGACGCTCCCAATGGAC
>JBGPJK010000568.1:0-2791 GCA_041485425.1 Terriglobia bacterium
AAGCAGATCTGCGCTGCGCCTATTCCCACCCGGTGGCGTTGGAGCAATGCCGCGATTTCTTCCGCCGCAACTCCAGAATCGAGCCGGTGCCGTTCTATGACACCGCGGGCAGCGTGAAGCATGTGATCGAAAATGGGCTGCGGGGTGCCGCCGGCATTGCCGGACGGCAGGCCGCCCGCGCCTACAAGGGGCGAATCCTAGCCGCCGGTATCGAAGACGACAAGCGCAACTTCACCCGGTTCTTTCTGATCCGCAGAACTCGGCGCATTTTGCCGGGCGCCAACAAGACTTCGATCGCCTTCGGCTTGAAAAATGTCCCCGGGGCGCTGTTCAAGGCGCTGAGCGTCTTCGCCCTGCGCGACATCAGCCTGAGCAAGATTGAGTCCCGGCCCATGCGTGGCCGGCCCTGGGAATACGTTTTCTACGCCGATTTCCTCCGCGGAGATGATGCCCCGGCCCGCAACGCCCTCCGCCATCTGGCCGAAGTGGCCGACCTGGTGAAGGTGCTGGGAATATACCCCGCTGCCTGAAGTCACGTAGCGTCCCGCCCGCCGACCCCCCAAGACCCTTCCCGAGCAGAGCAAAGGGAGTGGGGCGCCACAGATTGCCGGCTCCACCCGGTGACCGTCGTCTGCAGTTCCCGTTCATCCGTCACAAAGACTCGTGAGGCAGCACACGGTAGGCTGCGTTTTCCTGCCGTAGCCTGTTAATAGCGTCCCGCGAGGGGCGTCATGGAAAGGGAGGGGTTATGCGCTTGTTGAAAGTTGTGCTGGTGGTTGCAGTGTGCGTGATTGGGCTCAGCGTGCTGATGAACGCCGGCCAGAATCAATTCGGTGTGGCCGACACCCGGCAGATTACGTTCGACAACCCCATCTGGGTTGGCGATACGCTTCTGCCCGTTGGCAATTACCAGGTGCTGCACACCATGGAGGGCGGCACCCACATCATGGTCTTCAAGCAACAGGGTGGGAAAAAGCCGGTGGAAGCCCGCGTGAAGTGTCAGTTGGTGCCGCTCGCGGAGAAGGCGGTACAGACCGAGAAGATCTATACCTACAACGCGAAGAATGAGCGTGTACTGCAAATGCTGATTTTCCGCGGCGATACGGCGAAGCACCAGTTCTAGCACCGGTTCGCAGTTGAACCGACTTGGCAGGCCGCTGCCCGTCTCCGCAGGGGATGCCGGCGGTCCGGCTCTTTCCAGCCTGGCAAGGGCATGGGCGTGCTACTTTCGCCGGAACTCGATCGGGTGTACGCCCCGCGGGCTGTCGCGCTTCGATCGTGCTCCGGGGTACATCCGACATCACTGTTGCCCTACACCTTTGGGTTGGTATAAACCCGCTGGCTGGGTTTAGAATCCAACAGCCCACGGGTGATTCCGGGCGAGTCTGCATCGTTCCGGCTACTGATGTCATCCAAAACTTGAGCACAACCCACTCAAGGAGAAACATGGCAGAGAAGGCGCGCGCGGAGCGCACTGTAAAAGCGAAAGAACAGGAGCAAGAACGTTCCCTGCCCATCCTTCCGGTGCGGGACACGGTTCTGTTTCCCCACGCGGTTCTGCCGCTGACCGTGGGCCGGGAAAGTTCCGTGCAGTTAATAAACTCGCTGGGCGAGGACAAAACCATTGTGGTGGTGGCGCAGCGGGAAGCGCGGGTGGACGCTCCCCAGCCCACCGACCTCTATACCGTGGGCACCTTGGCGGTTGTACACAAAGTAGTCAAGATGCCCAACCAGAGTCTATTTGTGTTTGCGGAAGGCCTGGAACGGGTGCGACTGGTGGAGTTCACGCAACTCACGCCCTTCATGCGGGCCCGCGTGGATTCCGTGCCCGAGGCCATTCCGCCCAAGAGTTCCGAGGTGGAAGCCCTGTCGCGGAACGTCCTGACCCTGTTCCAACAGATTGTTGCCGGCTCGCCGACTTTGTCGGACGAACTCTCCACGGTGGCCATGAACATCGAGGAACCTGGCCGCCTGGTAGATTTCATCGCCTCCTCATTGCCGTCTCTGTCCACGGCTGACAAGCAGGACACGCTGGAAACCACCGACGTCCGGGTGCGCCTGGAGAAGATCAATCAACACCTGGCGAAGGAGCTGGAAGTCCAGCAACTGCGCAACAAGATCCAGTCCGAAGTGCAGGACCGCGTACAGCAGACGCAGCGCGAGTACTACCTGCGCGAACAGATGAAGGCCATCCAGAAAGAACTGGGTGAGCAGGACGAAGGCGCCCGCGATAACGAGGAGCTCCGGCAAAAGATCGAAGCCGCCGGCATGCCCGACGACGTGAAGAAGGAGGCCCTGAAAGAGCTGGGCCGCCTCTCCCGCATGTCGCCCATGGCCGCGGACTATTCCGTCACCCGCAATTACATCGAGTGGCTGGCCGTGCTGCCGTGGGCCAAGACTTCCGGCGGTGAGGTGGACATCCTCAAGGCCAAGGAGGTCCTCGACACCGATCTCTATGACCTGCAGAAGGTCAAAGACCGCGTCCTGGACTACCTTTCCGTGCGCCGCCTCAAGCCCAGCATGAAAGGCCCGATTCTGTGCTTCGTCGGACCTCCCGGTGTTGGCAAGACCTCGCTCGGCAAATCCATCGCGCGCGCCCTGGGACGCAAGTTCGTCCGCATCTCGCTGGGCGGGGTGCACGACGAGGCCGAAATCCGTGGTCATCGGCGTACTTACATCGGCGCATTGCCCGGGCAAATCATCCAGGGGATTCGCCGCGCCTAGACCAAAGATCCGGTGTTCATGCTCGACGAGATCGACAAGGTGGGGCGCGACTTCCGCGGTGATCCTG
>JBGPJK010000569.1:0-2790 GCA_041485425.1 Terriglobia bacterium
CTCATTCGTAACCTGAAGGCCATGGCGGGGGCGCGCCGCGGGGTGCAGATCTTCTCCGTCGTCATGTTGCTGATCACCTCGACCGGCATCTTTCTGCCGCTCGAGGTCGCGCTCAACCACGTGTGGGGATTTGCCCGGAACCGCTCGTATGTGTGGAACCAGGTAGTGTCGCTGCTGCTGGCCATCGGATGCGGTCTGCTGGCGTTGCTCTCGATCGCGCTGGCCGCCGGCAACACGCTGCTGCTGCAGCACGCGCTCGGCGCCACGTCCTATTACGGCTGGCGCGGATGGGTGGTCGCCCACATCTCCCAGATCGTGATGAAGGTCTTCGCCAGTGCCGCCAGCATCGCCATCTTCTTCCTGGTTTACTGGGTCCTTCCCAACGGCAAAGTGCCGGTTCGCGCCGTGCTGCCGGCCGCCTTCATCACCGGCCTGTGCTGGGAACTGGCCAAGTACGCCTACGTCGTTGCGCTCCCCTGGCTGAATTTCCAGGAAGTTTATGGCCCGTTCTCCATCTCGGTCACGCTGATCTTCTGGGCCTTTCTTTCCGGCCTGCTGCTGCTCGGGGGCGCGCACCTGTCGGCCGCCGGACGGGAAACCGCCCCGAGTCCTAGTCCCGAGTCGTACAAACAATTCACGAAGTAGTTTTTTCCAATTCCTGCCCGCTTACCTCCAGGCCAGCATCCCGGATCACCGCGGAAAGAACGCGCACGTCGCGCGACATCCCGCGAAGTGCCACGGCGATCTCCTCTACGGAAAATCGGCCTGCTATTGCGAGATAGATCGCACCTCGGGTGCCCGGCAGCGCAACTGCGATAACGGTGTCCTCCGCGGTCCATGAAACCGGGATCTTTCCGCCCACTTCGGTGATGACGGTGATATCGCCATCCCCGAGCCATTGCGCGCCGTCGAGCATTTCTGCGAACACCCCGACAGTCGTTGTGCCTGGCAATACGTGGCGACGGACCAGCTGGACGACGGCCAGCCTGCGGTGCGCCACCGGCATGGATGCGTCATTCGCAATCCCACTCCAAAACGAGGGAAGCTCAACAACTGCCCCGAGAAGCTCGCTGACTTGGCGTAACTCAGCTTCGCTGGCGTCGGCTCTCTTAAACTCTTCAAATGGATCTCGCACGACTAGGTGGTGTCTACCTTGGTTGTCTTTGTTGCCGCTTTGTCTTTGCTGCAGCAATCCCATGTCGCTTTCAGGGTGTGCGAGATCGAACCAGTCCCTCCGCTCAACGTCGAAGCACTCGTCGTCGTGGGCAGGACATAGCCGGGCGCTTTGTTCGTCACTTTGAAGCTACTCGGCAGGGTTAGGCCGTCGTAAAATCCTGCTGTCCCTTTGACCGTAACGGATCCCTTCGTATCGCTTCCGGGACCGGGGGTGCCGTAGGTATCATCTTTTACGTCGCCCTTTTCAGCGTAGGTTGTGACCTGCTGGTCCTTGTGGATTTGCCAAGCTTCCCATAGGGGATACCACCCGGGCTGCAGCCCACCTTTCGTAGGGTCAAACGCTTTGTTACTACAGTCCTTGACGTTATAGGGTAGCTCTACTTTCTGCACGACCCAGCCACCTTTAGTTGTTTTCTTGTCAAGCTCCCACTGAATGACCCACTTGAACCCGCCACAGTCTTTCGCGGTCGGACCTGATACCGTCTTCTTGGTCAGTTTCGGCGATGTGGCGGCGGCACCACCTCCGCCCGCGGGAGCCCCAGCATCCGGCTTAGCTCCTGGCTTAGCTCCTGGCTTAGCTTTTGGCCCACCGTTCCCGGATATCTCCATCCATGGCTCTTCATCGGCGAGCGGAGAGGCGGGCTTGCCAGCGGTGTTGGTGATGATAGGAATTCGGCTGAAATCGTGACCGGATCGTGGAATGCCGGTAACAGTGGAGTCTGCCTTTCTAGTTTCCGCTCGATCGAACAGCCGGTGCACGGCTTGATTCCCAATTGTGCGCTGTAAATGAAGGATCGAGTTCGCCTCTGGGCTGTGCCCTAGGTGTTCCCGGGAGGGTGTTGGAGGCTTGGTAGATGCGGTCTGCCAAGTCGACTTCCGTTTCTCCGCGAACGAACGCATGGCTAGTCCCCTTACCCTCGATCCTTAGATGGCAAACGGGCCGGTTAGCATTGTATTGGCAAACAAGTGGTTGCGTCTCTCCCCCAGTCTCGGCCGGGGGACGCCCCACCGCGGACCGCCGGGAATCCCTTTTCTAAACGGGCGGAGCGGCCCTGTTTCCCGTTATGGGAACGTGTCACGCCGGGAAGTGCCGCGCCTCACAAACCCTGGTGCCAAGGGCTGGCTAAAATAGGTTCTGTCTCAATAGACCTCCCCCCCAATAGGCCTTCCCCTCAACTGCCCGGTTCCCGGAGTTTATATCGTGAGCCGATACATACTCTCGACCGCCCTCCTGGCGCTTCTGCTCGCTCCCTTGGCGTCGGCCCAGGACACTGCTGAGTTGCGCCGGCTGGCCCGCGATGCCGGCATCATCTTCAGCGGCACGGTGCAGAAGATTGAACCGGTTGCCTCCGCCGCCCCCGGTGACATCGGCCTGGTGCGCATCACGTTCCTCGTCGAGGACGCCCTGCGCGGCGCCACTGCCGGCGAGCCGCTCACCGTCAGTGAATGGGACGGGCTCTGGACCTCCGGCGACCGCTACCGCGTCGGCGAAGATCTGCTGTTGTTCCTGTATCCGCCCTCGGGGGACCTCGGTCTAACCACCACGGTGGCCGGCACGCGCGGGCGCATCTCGCTTGCGGACTCGCAACTTTCCATGGAGGAGGTCGCGGGGCA
>JBGPJK010000570.1:0-2786 GCA_041485425.1 Terriglobia bacterium
GCCGGCGCCTCCGCCACGCTGCACTTCTCCGTCAGCGTTCCTTCAGGCGTCACCTCCTTCTCGGCCACAGAAACCGCCACCGTTCAGGATTCTCTCGGTACGTCCTTCCCCATCTCCGGTAGCCAGACCATCTATCCTACCAACCGACCTCCCTCCGCCAACGCCGGGCCCAATCAAGTTCTGGAAGCCACCAGCGCGGCCGGCGCATTCGTTGTCCTTAGCGGCAGCGGCAGCGACCCCGACAACAATCCTCTGACATTCACCTGGGCCGAGGGTGGCTTGGCTCTTGGGAGCGGTGCACAGATCACCGTGACACTTTTGATTGCCGTTCATACGATTACGTTGACTGCGGACGACGGTCACGGCGGCACGGGAACCTCAGTTGTAATGATTACCGTCCAAGACACGAAACCTCCATCGCTCACGCTTCCACAAAATATGGCGCTTAAAGCAACCAGCCCCGCCGGCGCAGTTGCGGTGTATGTGGCAACAGCGATGGACCTCGTAGATGGCGCCCGTCAAGTAAACTGTTCGCCAGCTTCTGGTTCGACATTTGCGTTGGGCACGACACTCGTCAATTGCAACGCTTCGGATACGCACGGCAATTCCGCCTCCGGAAGTTTTAGCATTACCGTGCGCGACACAACGCCGCCGGTGATCAAAGTGCTGGCTAGTCCTAAAATCATTTGGCCAGCCAACAACAAGATGGTCCCCATCAATGTCGCCGTTCTTGCCCAGGACATTGGCGACCAGAATCCAGCAGTCACGCTCGTGTCTATAGTTAGCAATGATCCGGACGACGATTTACGCGACATTCGAGAAGCAGCGTACGGCACCGACGACCGTTCGTTCTTGCTTCGCGCACGGAAGGCGGATAGAGGTAAACGGCGGGTTTACATCATCGAGTACCGTGTTACAGACCACTCCGGCAACTCGGCAATCGCAACCACGAAAGTGTACGTGCCGCGCGACGCCCACGATCGGTGCGATGATTGAAAGGTTCACGGGCGAACTCCAGGCGGTCCTGCCGCACGGCGGCACCTCCTCCAATTGTCTGCGACTAGATGTTCAGCGGGCCCGTGGATTCACGAGGGGTGCATGCCGGAAGGGGTTTGTGAGCCGCAACCAGGCAAGAACAGTGGAAGAGCAGCGCCATTGAGCCAGGAGATCCGTGACCTGCCTAGGAGAGCCGTTCTGCACGTTTATCTCCGGCTACGGGGGTAAGCGCTTGAGGCGAAGAATAAGGAGTCGGCTGCTGGTTGTCAATCCGCTTGAAAAGTCGAGACTTAGAAGCGCCAATAACTTTTGTAAACAATTTTGTGGCGCTGTGAGCCAATTCGCCTCATTTTTCCGCATGTGTAGAACAGAGAGGGTAGATAGGCAGTCCTCAGGGGGCCGCGGCTAAGTCTGAGCTCGCCCGCGAAACCTTGGACCAGCCGTGATTTCTGCCGATTGCATTCCGCCAATCACCACAAGGAGTGACTATGCCTTCGAAATTATTTCGATGCGTCTGCTGGTTCGCGGTCCTGCTTGCCGCCACGGTGGTCCAAGCCCAGGATCTGCACATCAAGAAAAACGTCTCCGTCGGGGGGAACTTCGTCTCTACGACTGAAACTTCCATCAAAGGCGCTCGCGAGCGCAGCGTGAATCAAGGATCCAACGGAAGTACCATCACCGTCAGGCAGTGTGACCTCAAGCGCACTCTGACCCTGAACGAACAGGTCCAGACCTACCTGGCGTCCAACGATCCCCAGGACGAGAACGCCGCCAAGGCGGCGGCACTTGCGACCGGTGCGCCGACAGCTGAAGTGTCCGGGGGAAAGATCACCGTGACCGCCACGGTCACCGACACCGGCGAGCGCAAGCTGATGTACGGCTATCAGGCGCGGCACTTGAAAGCCAAAGTCGTCCAGGAGTCATCGCCGGAGGCCTGCACGCAGGTCCGCCAGTCGTTTGACATCGACGGCTGGTTCGCCGACATCTCCAAAGAGAACGCGGCCTGCTCGCTCCTCGCTCCTCCCGTTCAACTGGGCACGGGCTGCCATGACACGGTGATCTCACGCCGCGTTGGCAGCGGCAAGCCCGGTTACCCGCTGCAAGAGAACATCACCATGCCCACCCCGGACGGTGGTACGACCACGGTGACCATCCAGGTCTCGGAATTGACGAAACAGGAACTCCCCGCCGAGTTGTTCGACGTGCCTTCGGGCTACCGGCAGGTCAGCTCGCGCGCCGAACTGAACGGAGCATCCCCGGCACCGCAGCAGGCGGCAGGTACGCCAACGCCCACACAGCAGGGAGCGCCAGGCAACGTCCCAGACCAGCGGGCAGCCGCTCAGCAGATCATGAGCACTCCGAACCCCGGCGCGCGTTCCGCCGCCGGACAGCAAGGGGTGTGGCAGACGGTGAATCAGTTTGGAATCCCGCACGGCAATGCGCCGATGAACGCGCCGATGGGAGGGATGTCTCCGATGACCGGGATGCCCGGCATGGGTGCTCCGCAGGCGGCCAGCACAACGGTGGCTCCTCCCCCGGCACTCGGGCCGAAAGCGCCGGGAAAGATCCGGATTGGTGTGGCGTCGCCAGAGGCGCAACTCGGCCAGGGCAACAACGCGGGAGCGGACTACAGCACGCCGATTCGCAACGCCGTGGTCGCGCTGATGAGCGGGCCAGCGGTTGAGATTGCCGCCCTCGACTCGCGCATTGCAATCCAGCTGCAGGCCGAGGCGCAGCAGAAGCAGTGTGACTACATTCTGTACTCCAGCGTGGAGTTAAAACATAGCTCC
>JBGPJK010000571.1:0-2774 GCA_041485425.1 Terriglobia bacterium
AAAAGCGATGAAGGCAAGGATGCCTTGAATGACGCCAGCAAGGACGTCATGGATAAAGGTCGCGAATTCTACGACAAGGGCAAACAGATTGCCGACGATGCCGCTGAGCTGTTCGAGCGGGGCCGCAAGCTGGTCAGGGGCTAAGTATTTCCGATACATCCGCGCAACGAACGCCTCGTCTCGCGGTGGGCGGCTTCGAGATCACGTGTATCCGAACCGAACACTACCATTGGGACGGCGGTGCCATTTTTGGTGTGGTTCCCAAGACGCTGTGGAGTAAGAAGACCCCGGCCGACGAGTCGAATCGCGTCGAGATGGCGTTCAATTGCTACGTGATTCGGACGGGTGATCACACCATCCTGGTGGAAACCGGCGAGGGCGGCAAGATGGACGAGAAAGCCCGCGCGCGCATGAAGCTGGCACCGGTGCACCGTCCTCTCGCGGAGATCATCGCGGCGCGGGGTATCGATCCCGAAGCGATCGACATCGTGGTGAACACGCATCTCCACTTCGACCACTGCGGCGGCAACACCGTGATCGCGGGTGACACGGTACGTCCGGCTTTTCCGCGCGCCCGCTACTACACGCGCCGCGGCGAGTGGGAACATGCCCACGAACGCCACGTCCGCGATAGCGTGAGCTATCTGGACGTGAATTACGACCCGCTGGTGGATGCGGGACGCATGGAACTGATTGCGGACGACCGTGAGATCGTGCCGGGCGTCCAACTGCACCTGGCGCCCGGGCACAACCGGGACATGATGATGCTGACCGCCAGCTCGGAAGGCAAGACGTTTTGTTTTTTCTCGGATCTGATCCCCACCGCCGCGCATCTAACTCCTTCCTGGGTGTCGGCGTTCGACCTGTTTCCTTTGACCTCCATCGACAACAAGGCCCGCTGGGTTTCGGAAGTAGCGCGAGGGGAATGGATTTGTGGCTTCGGTCACGATAAGGACATCGCTTTCGCCCGGATCAACTCTGAAGGCCGTGTCATCGCACAGGAATCATATGCAAACACAGACGCAGTCGGAATTTCGTAACGAGCCCGTTACCGATTTCTCTCAACCGGCGAATCGCCAGGCGATGGAGAAGGCATTAGAGAAGGTTCGCGCTCAGCTCGGGCGCGAATATGATCTGATCATCGCGGGCGAACGCG
This sequence comes from Terriglobia bacterium, assembly GCA_041485425.1. Taxonomy (GTDB): domain Bacteria; phylum Acidobacteriota; class Terriglobia; order Terriglobales; family Acidobacteriaceae; genus JAIQET01. Next base: position 1,157 of record JBGPJK010000571.1, read on the forward strand.
TTCGCACGCAGGACAAGCTGAAGTCGGTGAATCCCTCCCGGCCTAACGAGATCGTGGGCATTCACCAGAAGGCCACGCCGGAGTTGGCGAAGCGCGCGGTGGAATCCGCCTACGAGTATTTCCGTGTTTGGAGCCGCACTAAGCCTGAAGACCGGGTGGCTATGCTGCGTAAATTGGCGCAGTTGATCCGCGAGCGCAAGCTGGAGATGGACGCATGGCTGGTGTTCGAAGCCGGCAAAACCTGGCCGGAGGCGGATGGCGACGTCTCCGAAGCCATCGACTTTTGCGAATACTATGCCCGGGAAATGGCGCGTTTGGGCAGCCCACGCCCCTCCGAAGTGCAGATGCCCGGCGAGCGCGACGAGATCCAGTATCTTCCGCTGGGTGTTGGAATCGTGATTCCGCCATGGAACTTTCCGCTGGCGATCCTCGCTGGCATGAGTGCCGCGGCGCTGGTGACCGGCAATACGGTGGTGATCAAACCGTCGAGCGAAACGCCGACCATCGGCGCGCAGTTCGCGGAGTTGCTGCTGGAAGCCGGTTTCCCGGCACTTTCATTCAACTTCGTACCGGGAAGTGGTTCGGCCATCGGCGATCTGTTAGTGCAGCATCCGAAGACGCGCTTCATCGCTTTTACCGGATCGCGGGACGTCGGCTTGCGCATCAATGAGCTGGCGGCGAAGCATCAACCCGGCCAGTTGTGGATCAAGCGCGTGATCGCGGAGATGGGCGGCAAGGACGCCATCGTGGTGGATGGCGAGGTGGATCTCGATAAAGCCGTGGACGGAGTACTGGTCTCGGCGTTCGGATATCAGGGGCAGAAATGCTCGGCTTGTTCACGCGCGATCGTGGACGCCCGCGTCTACGATCAGTTCCTGGAGAAGCTAACGCCCAAGGCCGAGGCGTTGACGATGGGAGCCGCGGATGATCCGGCGAATTTTATGGGTCCGGTAATCAGCGAAAGCGCGCAGCGCTCCATCACTGATTACATCGCTATTGGGTCCAAAGAAGGCAGAACGATGACCAAAGGGTTTTCGAGTTCGGGCAACGGTTATTTCGTGCGTCCGACAATCATCGCCGACGTAGATTCCAAAGCGCGTATCTTCCAAGAGGAGATTTTCGGGCCTTTGTTGGCGGTAGCCAAAGCAAGAGATTTCGACCACGCTCTCGAATTGGCCAACGATTCGCAATATGGCCTGACGGGCGCGGTGTTCTCCAATAATCCGGAACATGTGCGCCAGGCGCGCGAGCAATTTTTTGTCGGCAACCTGTATCTGAATCGGAAATGCACGGGCGCGATGGTGGGAGCGCATCCGTTCGGTGGATTCAATCTTTCGGGCACCGATTCCAAGGCGGGCGGACCGGACTATCTGCTGTTGTTCCTCCAGGCCAAGTCGATCGCGGAACGCGTGACGTAAGGCGGTGACAGGCAGCGCTGTCCACGCGCCGCAGAACCGTTTCAAACAAAGCTTTGATTGCCCGGCTTGGGACACTCCCGAAAAATATCATCGAGTGGCCGCCTGGGTGTTGAGTTGGAGAGTGACGGCATAGCCGAGTTGGTTCAGCATGCACTAGCTCGCCGCTTTTTTCATCACCCTCGGTGAGCGCTCCGCGCTCA
>JBGPJK010000572.1:0-2755 GCA_041485425.1 Terriglobia bacterium
AAAACGCACACCGATCATTGGATCGTGCGGATATGTTTGGCCGCACCCGCAGCTGTATTCAAAATACTCAACGGCACCATGCATTCCCAAACATGAGTGATCGGCAGTTTCGTCGGTTACTCGTTGAACAGTAACAAACTGACCGATCTTGTATGGAGCACCTCTGATGTTGTGATAAACGGGTCGGCTCCGGACCGCTGGTGCGCAGGGGCGACGCAACATGGATGACTCGAATCGCTCAGCTTAATCGACTCTATCACGCTTTCAGCGGCAGGGGTGCCGCCAGGGACACAACGAAACTCTTGAGTGACTTTCTTTCCCCGTGCCGACAGGCGTATTCTGCTTCACGCGAGCACGATGAACTTACAGTGCAGAATCGAAATGGCATCAGCTTACAAGTCCGGATCCCAGGTCGCGCGCTCAGTGAGTGAAGACTGGTGCGCCCGTGAGTTGTACTGCCCTGCATGTGATTGTGATCGGCTGTCACCATCCACAACAAACACTCCGGCCTTTGACTTCGTTTGCCCCCTGTGTGCGCAACTCTTCCAGCTGAAGAGTTCTAGAAGTTGGAACCTCAAGAAAGTTGTCGACGCTGGTTACGAAGCGATGATGCGGGCAATTCGTGCGGACAAGACCCCCAACTTGCTGCTTCTCCAATATTCTCCCAACTGGTTCGTTACAAACCTGCTCCTTGTTCCACGAGCGTTTCTTACGGAAAACGTCATTGAGAAGCGCAGACCACTAAGCTTTCAAGCGCGGCGTGCCGGCTGGGTAGGATGCAACATACTGCTGCGCCAAATACCTGATGACGGAAAAATCGCGATGGTATCTGCGGGCGCGACGATTCCAGTGCGGAATGTTCGGGCCGAGTTCTCGCGAGTCCGCAGACTAGGTGAGCTACCACCGTCTCTCAGAGGCTGGACAGTTGACATCCTCAACCGAATCCGCCAACTCGGAAAGACTCAATTCTCCCTGGACGACCTTTACGAGTTTGAGTCAGAACTGAAGATTCTGCATCCGCGGAACCGACACGTTCGCCCCAAGATCCGCCAGCAGCTCCAAGTCCTGCGTGACATGGGTGTCATCTACTTCATCCGAGCGGGTAGGTACAGTGTGCGGAGCTGATCTTCTCGGCTTGTCAGAGCCGGTCCGGGGTCCGACGCCCGCCCCTACTTCTGGTGCTCCCGGATGTACTCGATCACCTGGCGATATTCTTCCGGAGAAGCGTTGGTCTGGCCGCGGCGGACGGCATCGTGCTGGCCGCGTTCCGCAGTCTGGAGCGCGGTTTCGTGGCGCTCATTGCGGAGATCGAGCCGGGCTCCGTGGTCCACCAGCAACTTCACAATTTCGAAGTTGCCGATGTAGGCAGCATCGTGCAGCGGCGTCCAGCCGTTCACGGCTTGGACATCCAGATCGGCGCCCTTTTCGACCACATATTGCACCACGTCGTAATGTCCCTTGAAGGCGGCCGCCAGCAGCGCGCTCTTCTTGCGATTATTGTCGCGCTGGTCCACTTTGGCTCCACGTTCCACCAGGTAGCGAACGATGTCGAGATGACCGTTGCGGGCGGCGATGACGATGGGGGAAAAGTCTCCCTTGCCGCGGAAGTTCACGTCCGCACCTTGCTCGACGGCGGCGGTAACCTGGTCCATGTGGCCATCGTAGGCGGCATACCAAAGCTGCTGGTCCGCCGCGCTGCCGCCAGGGAAACGCCCCTCCCGCTCCAGACGCTCGGTTTGCGACACAACTCCCAGGGGCGCCAGCAGACAGGTCAACAATAGAAACACCCTGAAACAGAATTTCATTTCGACAGCTCCGGTTTGCGATTGTTCGAGATGGCGCGATGAACCCTACCTTTTATGAACCCCAAATCCGGGGTTTTGTTGCCAACGCCTCGCGGTTCGGTCACATCTAACTTACAGCTAAAACGGACAGTTGTGTTTCTCTCGGGACTCGGTACCAGGTGATGGAAAGAAGTACACTGAAGCCACATGCCTCTGCTTGTCTCCCGGCTTCGCCGCTGGTTTGCCGTGGTCGCCATTGCCGCTGTGCTGGTGGTTGCGGGAGCGTATTGGTATGCGCGCTGGCGGGTTCGCGACGCGCTGAAGGAGGTTCCGGGAAAGATCGGGGTCGAGATCCAGCAGACGGCGCAGGGCTTCACGGTGTCGCGCTCCGAACAGGGACGCACCATCTTCAAGGTGCAGGCCAGCAAAGCCATCCAGTTGAAGCAGGGCGGGGTCACCGAACTGCACGACGTGGCGATTACCCTCTACGGGCGGGATGCCAGCCGCTTCGACCAGATTTATGGCGACGATTTCGTGTACGACCCGCGATCCGGCAACGTGACCGCCAAGGGCGAGGTGCAGATTGATCTGGAAGCCAATCCTGAGGGCGTCAGCAGCCCCGACCAGACGCCGCCCAAAGAGCTGAAAAATCCCATTCACCTCAAGACCAGCGGGCTGGTGTTCAACCAGAAGACGGGGGACTCCTATACCAAGGAGAAGGCCGAGTTCCGCATTCCGGAGGCCAGCGGCTCCGCGGTAGGCGTGAGCTACGTGGCCAAGACCAACGTGCTCACCTTGCAGTCGCAAGTGAATATCGTCTTTACCGGAGCGACTCCGGCGACGGTGACGGCGATGCATGGCACCATCAGCAAGGCTCCGCGGGTGGTGGTGCTCGAGCATCCCCATCTGCAAAGCGCTGCTGCGCGTTCCCAGGCCGAGCACGCCACACTGTTTCTGCGTCCCGACAACAC
>JBGPJK010000573.1:0-2747 GCA_041485425.1 Terriglobia bacterium
AGCAGTCCGGCGCGCACCTGGGGTCGAGGTGGGACCATGCAAATCCAGAGTGCGCTTGCGGCCAATCCAGCAACTCCCGCCGCCGTCAATCGCCAGTGCCGGCGGGCCAGGACCATCGCCAGCACCAGTGCGGCCCCGCTCATTGCAATGAGAGCGAGATGCGGCGTCGGCACACGCGCATCCGCGATCCGCAGTGCGCCAAACCAGTGCACGCTTCCGGCCATCGCATCAAGTGCGATTCCGGATATGAAAGCCGGCAACTTTGCGGCCAGGAGCGACACATAGCTCAGCGCCACCGCGGCCACCGCGGCCGGCATCAACACGCCCGTCAGTGGAACTGCCAGAAGGTTAGCCGGCAATCCCATGACCGTGACCCGATGAAAGTAGTACGCCATGGTCGACGCCAGCCCGATCTGCATCAATGCCGAAATCACCAGGAGTTCAATGCCATTGACCAGGGTGCGGACGCTTGCGGCCAGCACTCTCGATGGATCATGGCCCCGGAGAAAACGGGCGAGCCGGCCACAAACCAGCCGCAGATCCAGTCTGCACTGGGCCACCCGCGGCGGAAGGAACGCGTCATATCGAACCGATTCCAGGCTCCGCAAACCCAACCGGTAGGGCTCGGTGGTGCGCTCCAGAAGAGGGACACCAATTCCTGCGATGATCAGCACACACAAGAACGTTAGCTGAAAGCTGGCCCCGAAAAGCGCCCTCGGATCGATCACGAGCAGGCCGAGGGCTGCCGCTCCAATGGCATTCAACATGGACCTTTCGCGGAAGAAAGCGCGCGCGCCGAGATAGAGTGCCAGCATGAGCGTGGCGCGCCAGATGGGAGGGCCCACATCGGTGATGACGGCGTACATAACAGAGAGCAGCACGGTCACCTCGCTGGCAACCAGATCGTTGACCCGGAGCTTCCGCAGTGTGAATAAGGTCACAAGCGCGAGGATGCTCACGTTCATGCCCGAGACCACCAGCACGTGATAGGTCCCGGAACGCTGAAAATCTATCCGGTCGCGCCGCTTCAGGAAGGCGTCTTCTCCGATGACCATGGCATCGATCAATGCGGCTTGGGCCGGCGGCCATAGAGTATGTACCCTTTCAAGAATGCTGCGATGCACGCGGCTTCGCCACTGTTCCGCGCGATTACCCGAAGAGCCCGGCAGAAGCTCAACGTTGCCGGCTTTCGTCGAGGCCAAGGCCTCAATTTTCTGTTGCGCCAAATATCCTCGATAATCGAACGCTCCCGGGTTCCTGAAATTGCGGGGCGCGTAGATTTTGGCCGGAAAACGCAACCGCTCTCCGTATCGGAACAAGTGTAGGGGCGTAGCATTGGGTGGATTTTCTTTCCCCGTCCGGCCTTCCTTGCCGTACACCGTCAGACGGACACCGGCGCGCACCGTCGAGGTTTGTCCCTCGGAGGCGATCTGTTCGGTTTCAATATCCAGGCGTTGTTGTACGTCGCCATTGCCGCTCTCCCGCAGGTTCCCTTCCTTGACTACGTGAGCTGTAACCACAGGCTCGCGCCCGTCCGCATATCGAAACACACCGGAGTCACCGGAGATATCCGGAGGACGCACTTGCACGCTGAGCGCTCCGGCAAAAGCCAGCGCACAGTGCGCAAGCACATAGGCCGCAGCGACGCGCCTGCGAAGGAGGTAGACGCCGCTGACGGAGAAGACGATGGCGGCGCCAAGCCACCAAACCGCCGGACGCCACAAGTAAACACCTGCGGAGATGCCGCCAGCGTAGGCCAGCGCACCCCAAAGGAAGGGCTGCCGAACCGGCGGTCTCCGCCGGGAAGCAATGGACGCACTTGACTGCGTGTTCACCGCCCCACCAGCCCTGGGGCCTGGTTGGACGGGCACGGCTCCCTTCGCACCATCAGCACTCGACTCCCGCCACGGTACGACGAACCGTGCCCCTACGGCAAAGGCCACCCGCGTTTCTGCCTGACAGTCTCAGCGCATCAGGTGGAACACGCTTTCTACATGGTAGGTTTGGGGGAAAAGGTCCGCCACGTGGGCTTGCTGGACGTGATACCCAGCAGCAAGCAGACCAGCCAGATCACGACACAAGGTCGCCGGGTCGCAAGACACGTAGACGATGTGATTCGCTCCCAGATCGGCCAGGCCGCGGACCACCATTTCTCCCAGCCCATTCCGTGGTGGGTCAACCACGACGAGATTGGGCCGCATTTCACCCGCCACGTTCTTCAAAAACTGTTCCGTCGTAGCACGGACAGCCTTGACGTTTGAGGGCGAATTGTAAAGAAGGTCACCATGCGAGGTCGGTGATGCCTCAACTGCAGTTACCTGTGCAAAACTCTTGGCCAGAACCGACGAGAAGAGTCCCACTCCCGCATAGAGATCAAGCGCGGCTTCACCAGACATTCCCTGGGTAACCAGTTCCACCAGTGTTGAAACCAAATGGCGGTTCACCTGGAAAAATGCTCCCGCACTGGCCCGGTAAGAAAGGTCCCGAACCTGGTACATGATCTCCCCGGATCCAATTGTGGCGATCCTCCCCTCCTCAACCGGCCCATGGTTCCCCCCGCTGCCCCGGTAAGAAACCACGCCCACCGCGTCCGGCAGGATGGACTTGATCTCTGTAGCGACCTGTATGGCCGCGCTCTTGCGGATGTCAGGTCTGCAATCGACCTGGGCCAGCAGCTGCGTGTCCTCGGCATTCGCGAAGAGCTCGATCTCCTGAATCTCCTCTGCCCAGCCGGCCGGCTTCATCTG
>JBGPJK010000574.1:0-2746 GCA_041485425.1 Terriglobia bacterium
CAATATGGCTTGGGGCGGAGGTCTGCCTGGCTCTCCGGTGATTGTGCATCAAGACTCTCCGGAGCCGATCACCACGTTCGTCATTCCGGTGTCGAAATATTCGGACGGAACGGCTGCGCCCATGGATTCGCACTGACGCTCGATCTTGGCGAGTCATGACAATGTGAAGAAGACTGTCCAAATCTCGGACCGGTTCGAGGTGGATCGTCGCCCACATCGAAGTTAGTTTGGAAGCTGGGGTCCAGAAACGGCGTTCGAGGAGATCAGAGCGCGGACAGCATTCACCAGCACACTTCCCTCAACGGGACTTCTGGACCGCGACGCAGACCTGCAGCCAAGAGCCGCGCGCGCCCAACTGGCAGAATTGCTTCCGAGTAGTCCGTGACTCGGGCGGAGCTGTGATGGCATCGCTGATGTGCTTGCCGAAAGCTGTTTTTCTCCTTGGTGCAAAAAGGTAAACCAGGTAGTTGACGTTTGCATTCAGTGGCGGTCGGACGTATGTTGTGGGTCGGGCTGGAAGTCGATAATGGAAATTCCGCATGAGAGAACTCACCGCAGACCTGTTCATCTCGCTCGATGGTTTCGCCTCTGGCGTGGACCAGGCCCCTTACTTCGGTTATTTCGGCCAGGATCTCAGGAGCTGGGTGCGCGACCATCTTGACCAACCTCAACTCATAATCATGGGGCGAGCTACCTATGTGGCGCTGGCCCGGTTCGATGCATCCGCCACGGATGAAGTCAGCGTCAGAATGAGCGGCCTCCCCAAGTTGGTATTCTCAAGCACGCTTAAGGAACCGCTTACCTGGAAGAACACCCGACTGCTGAAGGGTGCCGTCGCGGACGAGATTAGGACACTCAAACAGCAGCGTGGAGATCCACTCCGATCGATCGGCAGCATCAGCCTAGTGAAGAGCATGATGCAGCTAGGGCTCGTCGACCGCCTCCGGCTCATAGTTTTTCCCCTAATCCTTGGCAGCTCTGGCAGGGAGCCGATCTATGCTGGCTATCCACAGGCGGGCCTCGAACTTATCGATACGAAGGTTCTGGACTCGCGGCTCATCCTCCTCGAATACCGGCCCGTGCGCAGGACAGCCAGTTAGCACCGCGCCGATTGCTCCCGGATTGTCGGCAACCCGGAAGTTAGGATCCTTCTGGGGCTCACTTCCGCGTACCCCGTGATCCAGGCAGAATCGGCGTCGTTAGAGATAGCGCGTTTACCAGCCACGATTTTCGGGAGTGAACCCTCATCTGTCAGTGAAGCAACTTGCAAGACATCACTCTGCGCCTCCAGGCACCGAAGCTGTCATCCTCCGGGCTCCGTAAACGGCCTTGACCAATTCATTGGATCATTCGGTGCTGCCGAAGAATCTGCAGTGTCTTATCAAGGGGAAGCGCTTCGACCTTGTGGCCTCGTCCTGTAACGGTTGTCGCTTTGAACAGTGAGTTGATCACGGCTTCTTCTGCGGCTTCAATAACAGCCTCGAACAAAGGCGACATGGCCTCGTTTCCAAGAATAGTCAACTGTCTGGTTCCCGCAGAGCGTTCGGGCAAGATGCGCAACACGGCAGTGGTAGAAAAGGCAATGACAAAATCGCCGCTGCCGTTTCCGCCGGACGAACCAGTGCGCGCCATGCCCATGATGGCTCGCGACGCCAGCCGCTTCAGGTTGCGCGCGTCCAGAGGCGCATCCGTAGCAACCACGATCATGCAGGAGCCGTTTGCATCATCGCGATGCCTGATCGCGTCATCGGGCGCACCTGGATCACCCGGAGGGGTATCCGAAAGACTGCGGGATTTATCTACCTCAATCTCGTCCCGGAGGTAGTAGCGCCCAAGTTCTTTTCCCACGGGAGCACCGGCGATGCTGAGGACGCCGCCGAAGTTGGTTTGTACCAAAACACCTACGGTATAGCCGCCAAGCGATTGCGGCAGCTTGCGCGACGCCGTCCCGATTCCACCTTTGAAGCCAAACGCCATCGTGCCAGTGCCTGCGCCTACAGATCCTTCTTCCACAGGGCCGCTCCTGGCTTCTTTGATAGCGGCGAACACGTCGTCGCGTGTGATTGGCCGTTGCCGGATATCGTTCAGGTACCCGTCATTGGTTTCGCCGACCAGCGGGTTGACGGACATCACGTCCTCGTTTCCTGACAATGCGAGCATGTATTCGATGAGGGCGTCCGCTGCCTGCGGAACGCAAAGCGTGCAGGTCAGCAGGATTGGCGTCTCGATCTCGCCCAACTCGTTCACCTGCGTCGAGCCCGCAAGCTTGCCAAAGGCGTTGCCGATAAAAACTGCTCCCGGCACCTTCTCGCGGAACAGATTGCCTCCGTGCGGTAAGATCGCGGTCACTCCCGTACGAATGTTGTCGCCACGAACAATGGTGGTCTGTCCGACCAGCACTCCCGCGACGTCGGTAATGGTGTTCAGCGGCCCCGCGGGCAGCACGCCGATCCGTACACCCATCTCGCGCGCACGCAAACGTGTTGGTTCCTGCGCGAGGGCGAAATTGGTGTCCGCTATCAGGACTGTCAAACAACACAAACGAAAGAGTGCATGGTTCATGTTTCTTCAGCGGGACCATTGTACGCCTGCGAGTACATCTGGGCTTAACGGACATGTGCTCCCGCAGTTGACTCCATTTGTCCAGCTTATCGTCCAAGTGGATTACTTCCGAATGCCCCGTCATTCGCCCACGATCCAAAAGCTAATCTGGCCCTCCCGCCGCGCGAACGCCTTCCGCAATCTA
>JBGPJK010000575.1:0-2684 GCA_041485425.1 Terriglobia bacterium
AATTTCGCGCCACTCGGCGGCGCGATCCACCACCAACACCACGTCACGGATCTCCACGGTCTCCAGCGCCGCGCCCGAAATGCGTGCCTTGTCGACCAGCGTTGCAACATCCAGCAAGCCTGAGAAGTCGAACCGTCCGCCGACGCGGCGGAATTCGCGGATCTCGGTGGTGAGTTGCTGCTGGGCTTCGATCCAGCCGCGGCTGGTGGAAGGAGCGAGGGCTGCGATCCGCCCCTGACCGAGCGGCGACGAGATATACCCGCGCAACAAGTCGCGCAAAGGCTCGAATTCCAGGACGTGCGCGCTGGTATGGGTAAGCGGCTGGGGCAGCATGGGAGATCATGTTACAAGAAGCGGTTGGTAGGCTGCAGGGGCAGGGATCGCTACGCTTTCGCGGCCTGTGCCTCGGGCAGCGTGGGTTGCGTGGCCACGCGGAAACGCAGCACGAACACGGCACCGCCTTCCGGCCGGTTATGGCAGGTGATTTGACCCTGGTGGTCCTGCACTACACCATAGGTGGCGCTCAGGCCGAGGCCAGTGCCTTTGCCGATGGGCTTGGTAGTGTAGAAGGGATCAAACACGCGCTGCGGCTCGCGGATGCCCGGTCCGGAATCGGAGAACTCCAGCACCACTTCATCCCCCTCGCACCTGGCTTCGACGGCGAGAACTCCCCCGCCCACTTCTTCGAGGGCATCCATGGCGTTGCCGATGATCTGCAGGCAGCACTGGAAGAGCTGGTTGGCGTTGCCCCAGATCCGCGGCAGGTCGGGCGCAATTGCGGTCTCAACCCGGACTTTCTTGCCCTCCAGCCTGAGCATTTCCATCTGGATTGCCCGCTGCAGCAGCGAGCCCAGGTCCACCTGCGCTTTTTCTGCGGGCGCTTGCTGCGCAAAACTCAGCAGATCCGAAACCAGGTCCCGCGTGCGGCGGGCCTGCCGGCCAATTTTCTGCGCCATCGAGATCTGGTTCGAACCCAGAGTATCGTTGCTCGAGAGCAGCTCGGCGTATCCGAGAATCGCGGCCAGCGGGTTGTTGATCTCGTGGGCAGCACCGGCCACCAGTTGCCCCAGGGACGCCAGCTTTTCTTTTTGTACCAGTTGGCTCTGCAGCCGCTGCAGGTTTTCCAGGCTGCGGTGCGAGGTGTCCAACAGCCGCATCAGTTCGTGGTCCAGCAGGTATTGCCGAATGAAGACGCAGATGCCAAGCACCAGCGTGGCCGCCAGGGTTACCAATAATCGGAAGTTGCGCAAGTTGATAGGACCGGTATGGCGGAAGACTGCCCAGAAGCCCATGACCGGCAGGGATAGGATCGCGATCATGGCCAGGCGCGGCGCCAGCGCCATCCACCGGCTCCGCTCGGGCGGTGGAGGCTCGCACGTTGGCTTGAGTTTCCGCGCCAGCAGGCCCACCCAGATCAGCCAGCAAACTGAGGCGACGAACGGGATGTCGTAGATGCTGCCGGTGTAGTACTGGCCGCGAGCAATGGCTGCGTTCATGGCCTCCGAGCAGAACGTGTACAAAGCCATGGCGATGGTCAAGTTCCCGTAGATGGTCCTCCAGGCACCCCGAGTGCTGGCAGTGAGTACGCCCAGCGCACCCAGCAGGACCAGATTTTCCACCAGGTAGAGCACGTCGTAATTGCGGCTGTAAAGCGGCACGTTCATCGCGACATACTCATCGGGAAACACTATGAAGGCGTACAGAAAGACCCACCAGATGAGCAACATCAAGAAATTCAGCGTACTGAAATAGAGCTTCTGTTCTTCCTGGGCAAGGTGCGGGCGCAGAGCCAGTGCCGCCATGAACGGCACCACGTGCACAAACAGGATGATATCTCCGACATAGGGGTCGGGCAGGTCGCGGTGAAGAAGCACTTCATAGTACGTCCAGCCTCCCTGGCTGACCGTCCACATGAAGCATCCGACGGCCATTAGAGACCAGAAAAGCCGGGTCTGCCCGCGCTCGGAGACGGCGTTGGCCGTCATCACAATCGTGGCGAGGAACAGAAGCAGGAGTTGGGTGATGTCGCCGAACGCCGCCAGCGCTATGCCGCGGGAGACGCTGAGCGACACCGTGACGTACACGAGCAGCAGAGCGGCGGAACCACCGATCCACCAATGTTGCCTCAAGCTCATGGTTATTGGCATTCTAGTGGCCGCGGGTCGGGTACTGAAGGTCTCGGGCGAGACACCAACATTACTTTAGTTACCATGATGTTCTCCTATTCGGCGGCCTGTGAACCGGGCAGACTGTTCGGGGGCTGCTGTTTGTTCGCCGGCGGAGAACACCGGACGAGACCTTGGCCAGTGATCCGCTTCACAAAACGCAGGTGCGTCAGCCTCGCTTTTCCGGTTATTTCCGCAGAAAAGACCCGCCCGGGCTCTGCTAGAATCAGGCCATGGCGTTCCCGGTCACACGCCTTCGTCGCCTGCGCCGCAGCGAGCCATTTCGCTCCATGGTGCGCGAAACCCGGCTGACTCCGGAGAGCTTCGTCTATCCCCTGTTCGTCTGCCCGGGCGAAGGTGTGCGCAAGGAAGTACGTTCCATGCCGGGTGTGTTCAACCTCTCGGTAGATGAGGCGGTGAAAGAGGCACGTCAGACTTACGCCCTGGGCGTTCCCTCCATCATTCTGTTCGGACTTCCGGAAAAGAAAGACGAAGTGGCGACCGGAGCCTGGGCGGAAG
>JBGPJK010000576.1:0-2672 GCA_041485425.1 Terriglobia bacterium
CCGATGGCGGCGCCGCCCTGCGCGAGCTCTGGTCGCACGGCCAGCGCTACCCCGCGCCGGAGCTGCTGCGCCAGCTCGGCGAGCCGGCACTGGACATCGCGCCCCTGGCGGCGGAGGTGGGGACGTAGGGGCGGAATTTTGCCGTCCGCAGGGAATTCGTTTTGCAAAATCGCCTTCTTTCTCGGCTTTTGTTTGGTTGGAGGCGCCGCGCCGCGAATCTGTAACACAGCAGTCGGCGGCCAGGCCCAGTCCTGCTTATGGGAGGAGAATAGGTGGTCGCGTTGAGAGCGCGAAGGGGCGGATGTCACCGGGGAGCGGGCGACGCCCCCACCCCCGTCCCCCTTCGGCTCAGGGCGCATCCCTTCGCTTCGCTCGAGGGCAGGCTCCCTGCGCCCCTACAGGGGCAGGCCCTCTCCCCGAGGGAGAGGGGAGCTGTCAACGGATGGGGAACGGATTAACGGGTAGGCTCTCGTTAGGTGCAGCGAAGACTCGGGGTGCGTGATTCGCTACCCCGCGCCGGAGCTGCTGCGCCAGCTCGGCGAGCCGGAGTTGGATATTGGGCCCCTGGCCGCCGAAGTGGCAGTGTAGGGGCGGGCCGGAGCGGCAGTCGCAGTGTGCGCCTTTGGAGAGAAGACAGGTCAACCTGAAAGCATCGTGAAGAGTTCCCGATAAGCCAGTGCTGCCTGAGACCGTTGAGCCCGCTCCTCAACGCTCATTTGCGCGTAAGTCTTATCGCTTCCCTGGGGAACGAAGACCGGATCCCACTGGAACAGTCGAGACCCGCGAGCGGTGTCCGCCAAGGAACCCGACACTTGTCGAATGATGATGTGAACCTTGCGCCCGTCACAGTATGCCACAACGGATCTTGCCACGGTACCGCGCGGCTTGTCAGGCGGCACGAGATCGCAAATGTCTCCTTCCAGGGTGTCCCAGAAGGGCTTGGAGAGCGGGCCTGGCAGACCTCGGAGGTAGTCAATGTCAAGCGCTCCGTGTTCCACAAAAACAGGAATCTGGATCTCCCTGAAGACGTTAAGTACCTTTTGCTTGCCAACGGCGCTTAAGTCTAGTGAGTTCACCTCCACCACCAGTTGTTGGAGTCGTTTTAGCTGTATAGCTGGAAACTCGCGTGCTACCAACGCCGCCTCTTCCCACTTGTAATCGTTGGTTGTATTGAAAAAGAGTAGCCTCGACTTCACCCCACGATCTCCTGCAGAATCATGTCCACGTCGGTATCAGGGTCGGCTGGGTCGAGCTTTATGAGATCAATATCCCACGATCTGAGAATGGCCTCTTGCACCTCCCCATAGCCATGCCCGGCTACCAGGGAACGCAGCAACTTGCCCTCTTGCTTTGCGTGCGCCGGAAGCCCCTCCTTCATCTGCCACAGGGCATGCCATACGTAGCGAATGTTCGGATCCTGAAAACTATAGCCGAGAAAGAGGAACGAGTTCTGCAAGCTGTCCGAGCGGAGGAGGAAGTCCAGCGGGTCTTCGAATCTCAGTCGTTTAAAGTACGAAGTCTCGTCCAATACTAGACTGGTGTCATCGTCTAGATCTCCGTGGAACTTAACCAGCCGGGTCGCGCCTTCCCGGCGAGCCTTCTGAAGATCCGACAAGCTAGCCACCCGGTCGCAGAGCATTCCCCAATCCGCAAAAGCACGCTCAATGTGGTGGTCGAAGTTTGTGGTGTAGATTGTTGCGAAGTGCCACTTGGCCAGGAGTTCATGGGCTCTTGACGTTTTCCTCCTCTGGTCAGCCTCTTGCGTATGCATTAGGTCCGAGATTCGTAGGCGGATTGGGCCCAATTTGGTCGTCGTGATCACACCGTATTGTGCGAGCTGTCTATAATCACCGTGTGTGAGGAAGACTTCAGGATCGAAATCGACTCGTGCAGCAATGTGACCCATCAACTCCCGCCAGCTCGGAAGCCCAAGGCGTGAGGACAATCCGGCACCCAAGAACGGGATCAGTTGTCCCTTCTTGTGTGCTTCTTTTAGGTATTCTATGTTCTCCTCTCTTGTCATGTAGGCATCCTTATCACGGCTCGAACCATCCCGTGAGTGTGCTTCCGCATGGTCGTCGGATGGACTTCTGTTAAGACATCTTCGGCAAAGTGTAGAATCTCGCAATCTCTGTAAGACTTGAGCAACTCTGACGCTGGGACCAGCCCTTCAGTGTGCAAGTATGGGTGCGCCTTGCTGTCGAGCGGTTGCGCGTCGGTACATGCCGCTATGAGATGAATGCCGCCGGGTATTGTCCAAGCTTTCATCGACTGCACCAGTCTCATGCTAGCGCGCCAATCGATAAAGCAGTGAAGGATCCCATACGCAACGACGGCGTCGAAGATCTGTCCTGGGAACTGGAACTGTGCAATGTCAGCCTGGATTCTGGATATCCGTCTTGTAACCGGCCGATACTCGGGCTGAAGCTCGAAGTTCTGCAGCGCCACCCGCGATGAATCGACAGCCACCACATCGGCGCCCAGCGCCGCTGCCAGATACACAGCATTCTTCCCTTCGCCACAGCCCGCATCTAGAATCCGTTTTTCGCCGCGTAGCAGTGAACTAAACTGCAACACAAGCGTTCCGGGACGCGTGCCCCAGAACAAGGTACCGCGCCGATACTCATTTCCATACGCTAGTGTCACCTCAACACGTCCCCTACGGCCTGGCG
>JBGPJK010000577.1:0-2671 GCA_041485425.1 Terriglobia bacterium
GGGCAGCTGAGTAAAGAATTTTACACCCGTGTAGATTCAAGCATGTGAACGCCGAGCGAGACCGGTCTTGTCGGACTCCAGTGCCAAGGGTGCCGGGGCGGGCGTGAGCGGGAAGTCGATGTAGCCCGTCGAGGCGGGGCGAATCTCGGGCACCGCTTTCTTGGGCAGCGTCGCACTTCAGCACTGCGATCCAGCAGCCCAAAGACCTGTCTCCTGAGCCAAACATGGCGATTCGCTGGGAGTGTTAGACAGCTCGCACTACTTGCCAGCAGCTCGAGGTTGGCAAGCCTCGAAATCCAGCAAGGGTATCCCGCTTGGTACCGAGGCTGGAATGAGGGCGCAAAGATGTTCTTTCCCTGCACGGCGGTCTAGCAGACCCTGAGCTACGAACTGCACCAACTCCCGGAATTCTTCGTCGTCCAGATCAATGGGATCAGCCACTAAGGGATCGAGCGTGCTCAACATGGCATCGGGCACTGCCAACCGATGAGTCAGGTCTTCGGCGACACCGGCGTGCTTGGGATCGTAGTTGTGGACAGATTTGTTCACGTCCAAGTGGTGCCGGATGGCATCCTCCAGTCGCGTGAAGGCCCCGTTGTGAAAGAAGGCTGGTTGCAGCGTTGCATTTCGCAGGGGCGAGGTGCGAAACTTGTAGCGGTCCCCGGAATTGCCGGTCACCTGCTCGAGACCGAAGTCCTCATCTTCATTCAATCCGTCGAAGATTACATCCCCTTGACCAAGCCCGAAGAAGGGAGCGATTTGTGGAACGCCGATGTTGTGCATCGTGAAATCGCTGAACATCTCGTTGGATTGGCCGCTTACCTGATGGCAAGCCGAACATTTTCCTTTCCCAAAGAAGGTGAGCGCCCCGCGCTTTTGGGCGGTATTCATGGCCCTGCTGTTGCCTCGGGCAAACTGGTCGATGGGTGCGTCGGCGTACACCTGGGTAAACTCAAACTCGGCAATCGCGCGGCCGAACATGGTGAAATCGATGGGAGCTCCGGCAGCCACTTCGGGAAATACTCTGGCAAACAGACGCCGGTAATTGGCATTCGCGTTCAGCCGGTCCAGAACCGCCTGCCGAATCGGCTCGTTCCGGAAGCCGCTCTCGTCCGGAGGCGGCACCACGCTGCCCTTTCCGTCGTCAAACTGATCGAAGCGCGGCCCGATCTGCCCTTTGGTGCCCGTGAAGCCGGCTACCTCCACCAGTTCTGTCGGTGGAATGTGGGCCTGGGCCACCAGCAAGTGCTTCACGAGAGGATCATTAGGCGGGAACTTGGTCGTGCCTTCCGGCGGCGGGAACAAGAATCCCTGGGAATTGTCGAACGGATCCCCGGACACCGAGGAAAATCTGCTGTTCCACATGAGGGCAGGGTAGAAAGCGGTGTTCACCACACTCGGCGTTCTGCGCTGATTGCGCGCCCCTTCACGGTGTGGGCCCACGACGAGGTTGCTCTGAATCCCGATGGCGATGGATTGCGTGTCCCCGAACCCGTCGCTGGGAGCGTGACATCCGGCGCAGGCGTTGTCATCGTGCAGTCCGGTGAGCACATCAAAAAAGAGCAATCGCCCGAGATTTGCCATGCGGGGATCAATCTTTCTCTGCAGGCGCTCCTCCAGCGTGGCCTGTACGCGTCCGGTGAAACCGGCCTCCCGCAGAAGCTTCCGCAATTTCTCGTCTATTGCGCGCCCAGGCTCACCGGGCTGCGCCGCCACTGCGAAGACCGCCGTGAACATTGCAAATACTATAAGCAGAACACGTGTAAGCGTCCGGGTTGCACGGCGGAATTTGATGAAGCTTCGCATGATTGTCTCCTCTATCCTAAGTATCAGGGTGGCTGTCAGGCCGCCTCTTGAATCCAAGTTCCAGTCTTCCGAGCGACCTGGAAGAACTTATCGCTGAAGCTCCGGTTGCCTGCCCAGGTTCCGCAGCAAGGAATCGTCCGCCCGCCCCGTTGGTTCAGTGGCGTGGGTCCCCGAACGACCCACGCCTGAAGAAAGTCAGATCATTGAACGGTCAGAGTTACCGTGGCAGTGTTGCTCAACGACACCCCATCGCTGACTAGCTGCACCCCCCAGCCGGGTCCCTGCGGAACAACTGCCTCCGTTGCCTTCGCTAAAACTGTGGGAGCGCGGAACCCGCGAGCACGCCCACCGTCTTGTCGAAGACCAGCGGTGCCTTCGTCGCGTTCTCCACGATGAACGCTTCCGTCCCCACCCCGCAGGGCCCCTTGAAGTTGAACACCACTACTCCCTGGGCGTTCGTGGTGCCCGATACGAGCGCATTCGTCCAATACTGGTCCATGAACCGACCGCTGACGAGGACTCCGCTCAGCCTCGCGCCGGTCTCACTGGTGACGGTCGCTCTCGCCTGGACCAGGTTGTACTCCTTCTTGTTGCCGGGGGTGCAATGGCCCGGATCGTTCGGGTCCTGATGGAACTTGGCTCGGAGCAGCAGCTTGCTCACCTTGATGCAGGAGGTCCCGCAGGTGCTAGCCGGCGTGAGCCGCACCAGCCTTCTAGCTAGGCCCACCCACACCTGGGCCAGGATTTGGCTCGACGCGTTCATCGGTCCCCCGACAATGACGGGACTGTTGTAGGCGGGTGAGAACAAGGCGTCCAGCGACTGGTTGAGTCCGTCCGGCCCGTAGGCGATCTGCGCGGCGCCCGA
>JBGPJK010000578.1:0-2670 GCA_041485425.1 Terriglobia bacterium
AAAAGAAGTGATGGAAGTCTGAGGACCGGCGAGAAGCAGAACGCTGGCATCCGGCAGGCCGGATGCCTTTACTTTTTGGGGCACCGACCATGAAGGTTGCCGATAGCTTCGATGTGGTCATCCTCGGTGGCGGTGCTGCCGGTCTCATGTGCGCCATTGAGGCCGGCAAACGTGGGCGCCGGGTGGCGGTTCTCGAACACGCCGACCGTTGTGGCAAGAAGATCCTGATTTCTGGCGGTGGCCGCTGCAACTTCACCAACCTTCACTGCCGGCCGGAGAACTTTCTCTCCTCCAATCCACACTTCGCCAAGTCGGCCCTGGCCCGCTACACTCCGGCGGATTTTCTCGCGCTGGTGCAGAAGCACCGCATTCCTTATCACGAAAAAACCCTTGGCCAATTGTTCTGCGACCGTTCGGCACACGACATCCTGCAAATGCTCGAAGACGAATGTCATGCCGCTGGGGTAATCGTCCTGTGTGGAGTGTCAGTGCAGGAGGTCACCAGGACCACAGAATTTGTTCTGCGAACGGCGCGGGGCGAGTTTCGAGCTCCCGCCTTGGTCGTTGCCACCGGCGGCCTGTCCATCCCCAAGATGGGCGCCACCAGCTTCGGTTATGACCTTGCCCGTCAGTTTGGTCTGAAGATTCGCGAACCGAGGCCTGCGCTGGTCCCGCTGCTGCTCGCGCCGGGAGACCGCAAGCGTTACTGCGACCTCGCCGGCGTCTCTGCCGAAGTCATTGTCTCCTGCAATGGCGCGCGGTTCAGGGAGAAGATGCTGATCACCCACCGCGGGCTCAGTGGCCCAGCCATCCTCCAGATTTCTTCTTACTGGCAGCCGCCGGCGGTGGTCGTCATCGACCTTACCCCAGGGAAGGATGTGATAACGCCACTCAGCGATGCCGGGACTCCCCGCAACCTCAAGGCCCTGAGCGCCGCCTTCCGCGAGTTCTTGCCCAGCCGCTTGGCGGATCGCTGGCTGGAGCTTAACGCTCCTTCTTCGTTCACCAATCATGCCCTCGCCGACCTGGAAGGCCGAGCCCACCGCTGGGAAGTCCATCCTGCCGGGACTGAAGGCTATGCCAAGGCTGAAGTCACCGCCGGAGGAGTGGACACCGGCGAACTCTCAGCCAAGACGATGGAGAGCCACAAAGTGCCCGGCCTGTTTTTCATTGGCGAAGTCGTGGACGTAACCGGCCATCTGGGTGGATTCAATTTCCAGTGGGCCTGGGCGTCGGGAGCGTGTGCCGGGCGGGCGGTCTGATCGTGTCCGAGCACCCTTTTGGCCGATAGGCATAGCTAGCTACGCCTCTACCGCTCTATCAAGCAAGTCCCCGTATAATCGGAGTAGTGAAGCATAAAGTCCACGCCGCCTGTCCGCATGACTGCCCTGACGCCTGCGGCGTTCTGATCACCATCCAGGACGGCCGTGCGACCAAGATCCAGGGCGATCCCGCTCATCCCGTGACCCGCGGGTTCTTGTGCGCGAAAGTGGCGAAATATCTGGACCGGGTGTACTCGCCCGACCGCGTGCTGTATCCAATGCGGAGAATCGCGCCCAAGGGGCCTGCCGGGCTGCGGAGCTCTGCTCCGCCTGGACGGGTCGGAGACCCGTCCCTACACGAGCAATTTCGCCGCATCTCCTGGGATGAAGCGCTCAACGAAATCACCTCCCGCTTCAAGCAAATCGCCGATGAGTTTGGCAGCGAAGCCATTCTCCCGTACTCCTACGGAGGCACTCTCGGAGTCCTGAACGGGGCGTCCATGGACCGTCGCTTCTTTCACCGCCTGGGCGCGTCGCAACTGGACCGGACCATCTGTTCAATGGCAGGGGAAACAGGGCTGAAGTCCGTACTTGGAGTTAAGCTCGCCACCGAGCCGGAACAATTCGCGCATTCCCGCTACATCGTTGCGTGGGCGTCGAACATCCTGGGGAACAATGTGCACTTGTGGCCTTTCATCGTCGAGGCCCGCCGCCAGGGCGCAAAGCTGGTGGTCATCGACCCCTACCGCACCCGCACCGCCGCCTGCGCTGACTGGTATTTGCCGATCAACCCCGGCACCGATGCCGCCCTCGCGCTCAGCCTGATGCATGTCATCATCCGGGAGAACCTGCATGATGCCGATTACGTCGCGCGCCACACCATCGGCTTTGACCAGCTCCGGGAAAAGGTTCAGGAGTACACGCCGGAGCGCGTCGCCCAGTGGACTGGCATCTCAGCCTCTGATATCAGAAAGCTAGCGCGGGAATACGCCACGGTTCGGCCCTCCGTCATACGGGTGAACGACGGCATCCAGCGTTCCGAGGGCGGCGGCATGGCGATGCGTGCGGTCACCATGCTGCCCTGCCTTACCGGCTCGTGGAAGGAGGTGGGTGGCGGCCTCCAATACGCCACCAGCGGAGCGTTTGCGCTCGCACTCGACAAAGAGGCCTTGGCGCGCTCCGACTTGATGGTTAAAGCTCTGGGCCGGCCAGCCCGTGTCATCAACATGGTTGAACTCGGCAAGGTGCTGAATCAGCCTCCCGATCCGCCCGTTAAGGCACTGTTTGTTTACAATTCGAATCCGGCGGCGGTTTGTCCCGACCACAATGCCGTGGTCCGTGGCTTGAGGCGGACGGACCTGTTCACTGTGGTTCACGAGCAGTTCTTTACTGACACCACCGATTACGC
>JBGPJK010000579.1:0-2669 GCA_041485425.1 Terriglobia bacterium
CAGGCACTGTTCGAGCATCTTATTGATCGATCCATAAAGCACACCAGGACCGAGCTTGAGCTTGCCGCCAGTGCGTAGAGAAATCTCCCGCTTTAGCGCGTAGCCGTGGCGTTCACCGTCGGCCAGGGACAAAAGGATGTGGAAGACGGCGGGTGAGAGCGGCATCAAATCGTTGGCGGAGGATTGGTCCTCTTTAGGCATACTAGTACAAAGTTAGACATAGTATTCCTCCGATTCGATCATTTTGTCAAGGACTCCCCCTGGCTGATCAGAAGCTTCGCACGCCGGGTTTGTGTAGCCGGTCTGGCCGCTTAAACATTGGTAAAGGATGACGACAGCGGCGGAAGGCAGATTCGGATGGCGGGTTTTGGGCCGCAAATGCGGGCTGAAGCGGGGTCAGGAGCAGGATTGAGCGAGGGCAACGGACGGCGGAAGCAATAGGAGGGTGTCCCGGATCGGGCCAGGGAGGAGTAGGGAGGAGTTGGCGATCAGGTGCGCTTGGGTGCTGGAGCGTCCGGAGCACGGATAGTGGGCGGACGTTTGGAGAGCGAGAGGCGGAGTTGCCGGGCCACCTCAATGGTGCTGGTCGGGTAGCGGCGAAAGATTTTTGAATGGCAATGGATGAAGGCGGAGCAGAGCGTGAACGCCAGCAGCAGAATGAGAGAGACTGCGGCCAATCCCTGGTTAGGAACGGGTTTGCGCTGACCTTCCGCGGAGGCTATTTTGGGGCGGTGCCGGCAGGCGTGGAGAAAACCGTGCTTGAAGGCCCAGTTCTGAGTCAGATCGTTCCAGCCGTTGTTCTCCTGCTTCCAGCGGTCATGGCCGAGCCGGCGCACCAGAGTGGGGGGAAAGGCCTGCGTATCCAAGGTCGTAATCCAGAGCCATTCGTGCTCGGTCGTTTCAGGTTGAAGCTGACCCCGGCGGTAATGGTTCTGTGTGAGCTTCTCCTCGGACCGCACCACCCGCACCGGCTGCGGGTAATCCGCGGAGAACGGTAATCCCTCCGAATCCCAGAGTTGGAACTGATAGCTTTTGCCCTCGCGCTGCCCGGCGCCGCTGTAATCGGCGGGGCGGCTGGCGAACAGGCGAATGGCGGATTGATATAACTCGCGCTGGTTCTGCTTCAGGCTGACGACCAACTCCCATCCTCGTCGGTCAGCCAGTTTAAACACCGGCGCCTGGGCATAAAGGGCGTCGAGCAGGAGGACATCAAAGAAGCGGCTGCCGTAAAGATCGGGAAGTTTTTCCAGCAGGCGCAATGCGGCCGTGTCTTCGCCCTCTCCGGGTTGAAGCCATTCGATAGCCAGGAACGGCTTGCAGGGGCTGCTCACAATCTGGCAACCGACGGCACGGTGGTAATACTGCAACTGCTCGGTTTTCACGCCGGCCTTGCGGACCGAGACGCGGCGTTGGAGGCAGGAGTCACAACAACGACTGTAGCTGGAGAGCACCTCGATGCCGTCCAGAGCGGCGACGATGCGCCCCTGCACGCGACCGGTATCGAGCGCCTTGTTGCGCTTGAGTGTCCGGTTGATCTGAACCAGCATCCGCTCCAGGCCATCCACGTGAAAGCCGGAGAGACTGTAACGCAACACGTCGTCGCCGAAGGCGCGATCGGCGCCGATCCATTGCTGCAGGGCTGGCTGAGCCAGTTCCGCTTCCAGTTGCTGAAAGCTGGGCAGCCGGAAGGCGAAGCCATGAAAGGCTGCCAGGAAGACGGCTGAGGGCGAGATATCCGGCTCGCAGCGGGAGTCGGTCAGCGCGGCAGTGGTGGTGCGGAAGTCGAAAACTTTGTTCAGGTAGCGGGCGAAGGAGGGGAGTTCGTGGGCAGGCCTATCTTGCTTTCTCATAAATGCAAGATAGCGTCGCTGCGTTGAGATGCCATTCCCGCGACGGGCATTCGCTTATCCCTTTCGTTTGCGCTTGCGTTCCTGAGCGCGCTGGCGCCGCAGCAACTCGCGGTTGATCTCGGAGATCTTTTCCAGGTGGTCCTTCAGCTTGTGATAGTTCTCGATCCAACCGCGGACTTCAGCCACCTTCTCCTCAGGAATGATTCCCCCGGTGGTGCGTCCGCGCCCCAGAGTGACTGTCAGATACCAGATCGGGCCATGCCGCTCGCCGCGAGCGCATTTACAGGCCGGGTTCCCGCAGGTCACATAACGCTCGACCAGCGAACCACGCAAGATGTCGGTCACGGGTGGGAGCTGTTTGGCCAAACCCTGCCGGCGCTGGCGCAGCGCCAGTTCGGGAAGCCGACTCAGTCCACTACTTGCCTTCACTTAAGTGCAAGTTTACACCAAAACCGACCGTTTGTCGCAGATGCGAATCTCCCAGGATGCGAATTTCCCCCTACTTCACTGATTCAGAAGAAAATCGAGTTCCTATGCGAAGTTCCTGGTTGATTATACGTTGATATACGTCGTGTCAAGCCTTTCCCCGTCCTCACCTCAAAAGCCATAGCCCCCGTGGCTGATTCCAACAGCTCCCCCTCTTTTGCAAGGAAATAAAGTTGCTGCCCTTACAGCGGCTTTCGTCAAGGCCACACGCCGACTTTGCGGGCGCCGGGCAACCCTTGGGAAGTCGCTGCAAGCTGCACGATCGTCGCCGGAAGGGAATGGGGGTTTCGCATCTCAAAGAAGGAACATTTTCCTCGAGGTACAACACGATGC
>JBGPJK010000580.1:0-2658 GCA_041485425.1 Terriglobia bacterium
AATGGTCTTATGTTGAGCAACGGATTATGTTGAGTCGGGGGGACTCCGCGGCGCCGACGGCAAGCCACGTTGTGGTTTCGTTGGTGGAGGACTCGCCATAATCACAAGGTTGCCAGGAAGGCCAGGAGGTCGTCCGAGGCCTTGAACCGAGCTGGAGCAGAACCGGCGGGTGTCAGCTTTCCCATCGCCTTCTCCATCATCGTAAGGTCCGCTTCGACGTATCCGTGGGTAGTCTCGACACTCTCATGACCGAGCCAGAGTGCGATCACGGCTGGATCTACCCCGGACTGGAGCAAGTGCATTGCGGTGGAGTGTCGAATCACGTGCGGCGAAATCCGCTTGTTACGGAGGCTTGGGCACGCCGTCGCTGCGCGGTCAGCGAGGCGGCTCAACAGAAAGGAAACACCGTGGCGGGAAAGGCGGTGTGCACGCGCACTGGGGAACGCCAGGCCGCCAAATCGGTCGCCGAGTTCCCGAAACCAAGCTCGCAGGACCTGAGCCGTCCTAGCCCATAGCGGGACAGCGCGTTCCTTGCGCCCCTTGCCGTGCAATTTCAAGGAGGCTGGCACATCGAGAACAATTTCATCGCGGCGGAGGCCAATGATCTCGGAGACACGTGCGCCGCTGTTGTAGAGCGTAAGAAGCAGGGCATGATCGCGCCGGCCATCCCAATTCGTCCGATCGGCGGCCGATAGGAGTGCATCAATTTCGGGACGCGTGAGATAGCCGATCAGCCTGCGCTCCGTGCGCTTGACCGGAATGGCGAGCACGCGGGAGGCGACGGCAAGAGCCGCTGGTTCCCGCATCTGAACGAAACGGAAGAAAGAACGTATGGCCGCCAGCCGTGCATTTCGTGAACGGATACAGTTGGCTCGCTGCCGTTCGATATGGTCGAGGAAGGCCAGGATGATCGGCGCATCGAGATTCTCGACAACGAGGCTTGCCGGCTCGACGCCATGGGTCTCGTGAACAAATCGCAGGAGCAGGCGAAACGCGTCTCGGTAAGTGGCAAGAGTTCTGGGGCTAGCATGTTTTTGGTTGAGCAGGTACTCGACGAAGAAGGCCTGCACCAAAGCCGCTGCGGGCACGGATGGCGTCGTCATAGCTCACCCTGCTGGTTCGCATACGATTCAAAGCGGCTGCCTGCCTTGCTCAGCAGATCCGGCGTGGCAGTCAGATACCAGTAGGTATTCTGGGGCTTTGCATGCCCCAGATAGACGGACAGATGCGGCAAGAGCTTATTGACATCCATGCCTTGGCTGTACCAGTTGACCAGACGCCGAACGGCAAAGGTGTGGCGAAGGCACCGCAGGTTAGGGCCGTACGAACTGTCCATTCCATGGATGCCCAGACGACGGACAATGTCCAGGAAGGTAGCGCCCACCGTGCTGTAGGCCAGAGGAGCGCCAGACTCGGAAACGAAGAAAGTCTGAGAAAGACCGTCATAACCCAGGCGTTGGCGCGTGGACGCATAGCTGCGTAATGCGTCGGCAGTGCTGGAAGCGACCGGGACCAGCCGAGACTTGCGGAACTTTGTTTCCCGGATCACCAGTCGTGGAGGAGTGGCCTCCATTTCAACATCGGCATCGCACAAGCGCACCGCTTCTCCTGGGCGGAGACCGCAGCTTGCAAGCAGGCCGATCAATGTGGCATAGGTGTGAGGCCGCAATGACCCGGTTGGTTTGAGCGCGCTGGCCTCCTTCATCAGGGTCGCGATCTGCGCCTCGGAGTAGATATACGGCGTGGGGCGGACACCGCATGGAATCACTCCGGGCGCGGGAACCTGGATACCGGGCAGGTGAGCGCGCAGGTGTACCAGAAAGCAGCGTGCCATACTTAAGCGCTTCGACTGCCAGTTTGGCCCACCGCGTGAGGACGCCCACTCGACTGCCGCTTGAGCGATGAGTGGTTCGGCCAACGCGCGCTCTTGAAGAAAGGTCAGGAAGTCGCGAAGCAACCGCCCTTCGACCCGCATTTCGAAACCGAGCGCTCGCCGCAATTCGAGGTAGCGTTGCAGATGATTTTCGAGATCAGCACCGGTCATGCCTGACCTCCCGGCCATGGAAGGGCCACTCGATGAAGCGTGTCTTCGTCCAGTTTGGCGTAAATGTTGGTGGTCTCAAGGAGGCGATGTCCGAGGACGTCAGCCACCTGTTTGAAGCCGATTCCTTGCCTGACCATTTGTGTTGCCGCTGTGTGCCTGAAGGCATGTGCACTCAGCCTGTGGATCGAAATCCCAGCGAGTTTGAGATGGCGCTTCGCAATGCAACTCACCGTACTGGGACCAGTAATCGGGCTAAACGGCGCGTGGGTACGTAGGAAAATGAAAGGCTGAGCGCTCTTGGGCCGACTGTTCTGCACGTATTCTGCGAGTGCTTGGCCAACGTCACTGGGTAGGGGCAGCTTTCGTTCCCGCGCGGATTTCGGAGGATGGATTCTAACCTCTCCTTCCCTCCAGTCGACATCTGACAGCCGGAGGCGGGCCACTTCGCCGGCCCGCAACGCGAGCCGAACGAGTAGCAGCAAGATGGCGCGATCCCTTTTGCCAACCGGTGAGTGCTCGTCACAAGTTGCCAGCGTCCGGTCCACTTCTTCCACAGACAGGTGCTTGGGCAATGACGCCAGTTTCCACTGCCGGATCGTCGGGACTGCACCCAC
>JBGPJK010000581.1:0-2642 GCA_041485425.1 Terriglobia bacterium
CATCCAGTCGATGTAGCTTTCCATTTTTATTCCTTCAATCTCCGTCACGTACTCCTGTTTGATATCGAACGCGGGAGCTTGCGTGACGGGCAGCAGCAGGAAATCGTACTTTTCCATCAACTGCCCAATACGCGCGAACAGGCGCGAACGCTTTGTCTCGGCGTCGGCAATCTCCGGGCCGGTGAGCCGCGATCCCCGTTCGAGTTCCTGTCTGATCGTATCTTTCATCTGCGCGCGTTGCGGCTGAGGTAAAGAGCCATACTGCTGATAGAAGTTCAATGCGCGAAGAACTTTGAATGCCTCGTCGGCGCCTGAGAAATCAGGATCGGCATCTTCGGTGATGCACCCCAGTGCTTCGAATTTCCTGCGCTGGGAGTCGAATACGTCGCGGATCCGGCGGTCGAATGGCAGGCCTCCGAACTTCGGGCACCAGGCGATGCGCAAGCCTTTGCAGTCCCGCTGCAGCGGCTGAGCGAATCGTGAGCCCGGTTCATGAATCGACAGCGGCGAGCGTGAATCGGGACCGGCCATCGCTGACAGAAACAAGGCTGCGTCCTGAACAGTACGAGCCATCGGACCTAACACGCTAAGGCTATTCCAAGCGGAGTCGGAGCGACCCCGCGGAACGCGGCCCGGCGACGTGCGGAATCCCACCACGGAGCAGAAGCTGGCCGGGTTGCGCAGCGAGCCGCCCATGTCGCTGCCATCCGCAAGAGGGACCATGCCGCATGCCAGCGCAACGGCGGCGCCCCCACTGCTCCCTCCGCATGTTTTGGACAAATCCCAAGGATTCCGTGTCGCCCCAAACACCGGATTAAAGGTTTGCGAACCCGCGCCCAACTCCGGCGTATTGGTCTTGCCGATGGTGATAGCGCCCGCCATCTGAATGCGGTCCACCATCAAGGCATTCGTGACCGGCACGTTGTCCTTGAAAACTAGCGAGCCGAACGTGGTGCGGATGCCTTTCGTCTCCACCAGGTCCTTATGCGCAATGGGAAGCCCGTGGAGCGGGCCCAGAAACTTGTTGCGCGCCGCCGCTTCGTCTAAACGCTTGGCCTGCTCCAGCGCTTGATCAGCGACGAGTGTGACGATCGCGTTCACCGTCGGATTGACGCGTTCGATCTGCCGCAGGTGCGCCGCTAATACCTCGCGCGCCGAGAGATCTTTGCGGCGAATGCGCCGAACCAATTCGGTAGCAGTCAGGAAACAGATTTCGGGCGACTTCCCGTTAGTTTCCTGACCCTTTGCCGTCGCGGCAACCAAAGCAAGAGCGTCACGCCGTGTAATCATCCGGGCTTCTCCTTTTGAACTGATGGGCAGTGTAACACCGTGGGTACAATGGAACAACGTGCCATGAATCCATCGGAAGACCCATTTGTCGGCGCCTGGGAACTCGACCCATCCACGTTGGACTACCAGTTCGGGCGTCCAGGACGGCGCGCCCTCTATACTATCGAAGCGGCGCCGGGCGGGCTCATGTTCACGCTCGACGGAGGCGATGCGGACGGCAGGCCCCTGAAGTTTCGGTATGGCGGCGAGCTGGATGGAAGAGAGCAAGCTCTCCCTGGAGGGGAAGCCGCTGGAGTGCTGATCCTGAACCGTCTGAACGAGCGTACGATCGAGAGCGTCTTGAAACGCGGAGGCAAAGTGGTTGACCGCTGGACGCGTGAACTCTTGCCCGATGGCAAGACCATGCAGATTATCCAATACGGACTCAGCCCCGATGGGGGCGAGCTCCGGAATACAAGCCTCTACCGGCGCGTGGCGCCTGGGTTACGGTACCAGCATGACCGGCGCCTGCCAAAACGCCGCCTTCTGCGCAGTTGGATTAACTAACCTAACTTTTGTCCATCGAGGACCAGCGGACTCAACTCCGGCGCCTTGCTCTCTCGCGCCGTGTATAGCGTATCCTTGAGGTCCACGCGCTGGCTGCTCAATATCACCGAGCAGCGTGAAGCCGGTGTCGTATTCGATCGGACGCTTCGACAATTGGCTCGCCGTTTCGCCGCTCAGCTCCACCGTCAATCGTTCCGCAGCGCCGTCACCGGATCCACGCGCGCCGCACGGCGCGCCGGCAAGAAACTGGCCAGCAAACCGGCCGCGAACAGCAGCAGAGTGACCGCGACAAACGAGTATGGATCGAACGTGGAAACGTTCCGCACGATGCCGGAAAGCACCCTCACCGACGCCAGACTCCCGGCCAGCCCCAGTGCGATACCGATAGCCAGCAACTTCGCGCCACCCCTCAAAACCATCCCGATGACCTGTCTCGCATTGGCCCCCATCGCGATGCGAATCCCGATCTCCCGCGTCCGCTGCGACACCGAATTTGCAACCACACCGTAGACGCCGAACAGCGCCAGCGTCAGCCCCAGAACGGCAAACACGGTAAACAGCAGCAGATTGAATCGCGGGCCCGCATACACGTAGTGATCGAGCATCGCTTCGATCGTTCTGACTTCCATCACCGGCTGGCCCCGATCGACCGCATAAACCTGCTCGCAAACGGACTTCTCCAGCGCTTCCGGCCGGCCCTGAGCCAGCACGTACAGGCGGTCCGCCATTCCAGTCACTGTGTAAGGGATGTACATTTCCGGCACGCTTTCATGCGTCTCGATGCGGTTGACCGTATCCTTCACCAC
>JBGPJK010000582.1:0-2606 GCA_041485425.1 Terriglobia bacterium
ATGTCGTGCTTGAAGATGAACAGGTTGGGCTTGCCCGTGCGGGTGATGCGGATGAAGGACGCGTCGTAGTACTCCACCACCCCCGTCACTTCTTCGTTATTGCTCAAGCGCACCTTCACCGGAATCTGTTTCTCAATCAGCCGCTTGAGATACTTGCTTTCCTCAAACGTGTGCTCTGGCGCGCGTGTTCCGGACTTCGCTGCTGGCTTGGTTGCCACTATTTCTCCCGCTTGTTTTCTCTGGGGGGTACCGAGATCCTGCCGGGCGGATTCTTCGAATCGCTCAGCACCTCTCCATAATAGCCAGAGCGCGCCGAGACCCGCAAACCCGGCTGGCGAACTCGCACTTCGAGCTGATGAAAACGATTTTTGGTGAGCGGAACGTCCCGGGGGTAAAACGCCAGCAGGTACTGCGTGCGCAATGCCTGGATGATGTCGGCAAAGGCTCGGTCGAGCGCTTCGCCGAGGCTGGGCGCGAACACACGGCCTCCGGTGCCGGCAGCCAGCGTGGTCAGTGCATTCTCACCACCGATGTTCCGCCCGGCGTCGTTGGTGATGGGCATGACCAGGATGGGATAAATGACGGCGTCGGCCAGTTGAGCAGCTTCCAGTGCGGCGTGGAAATCTTTACTGCTGGTGGTATCGCCACCATCCGTGACGATGATCATCACGCGGCGGCCGTCGCGTTCCTGCAGATCTTGCCCGGTGAGGTAGATAGCGTCGTACAGCGAGGTGCCCGCTTCTCCTTTGAGCAGCCGGAGGGAATGATCGAGTGGGCCGATGTTGCGCGTGAAGTGATTGTGCCTCACTACCTGATAGTTGAAGCTGTACAGCGCCACGGAGTCTTTGGGATTTCCTTCGGAAAACAGCGCGCGCAAAAACCGCACCACCGAATCGACTTCGAATTTCAAATCTTTGGCGGTTGATCCGCTGGTGTCCACCAGAAGGGCTACCGAAAGCGGTTGCTCGGTGTGGCGTTCGAAGACCGCTACCTCTTGTGGCGCCTTGTTGTCGAGGAGCGCGAAATCCTCTTTTTGGAGCGAGCCCACGAGTTGGCCATCGGCAGTCTTGACGGTGGCCAGGACGCGCACCAGGTTGACGTCCACGCGGATGTCCGCCGATTGCGCCGCACCGGTGCGCATCAGCGCGAAGAGCAGGAAGGTATAGCTAAGGACGCGCGGCATGCGGCACATCCCGGTCCCATTCTCCTTCGACCCACACTTCACCGTCCGCGAAATATTCTTTCTTCCAGATGGGTACCAGCCGCTTCAACCGATTGATGCCTTCGAGAGCCGCCTCAAACGCGGCCTTGCGGTGCGCGGAAGTGACGATCACGGCAACACTGGTTTCGCCGATTTCCATGCGGCCCAAGCGGTGGACCAAAGCAATCCGATCAACATTACTCTCCGCCGCTATGGATCGGCCGATGTCCGCCATGGTTTTGATGGCCATGGCCTCGTAGCACTCATAGTCGAGATAGCGAGTGGCGCGGCCTTTGGTGTTATTGCGTACGACGCCTTCGAACGTGACGACAGCGCCATCTTCGCCGCGCAACAGCCGGGTGATGATCTCCCGGGTATCGATGGGACGGCGAGTGAGCGCGAAAAAATGACCGGTTTCGGCGTCGGCAATCTGGTGGGAATAGTGCGCCTGCTCCGGCGATGCTCCACCGCTCACCGGAGGAAGGAACGCGATCTCGTCGCCATCAGCCACGCCGGAAGAACCGTCGGCGAACTCCTGATTGCGCGCCAGAACAATGCTGGCGGCCATCTCGCGAAGCTTAGGAAAACGTGCGGCGTAATGGTCGAACACCGTGGCGAGCCGGGCGCCATCGGTGAGCTCCAGTTGATCCTCGGAACGGCCCACTAGGTCCTTCAAGAGCCCGAAAAACAGCACTTTCACGCGCATGGAGTCATCTAAAGTGTAACAGACGGATTCCGAGCGTCTGCCGTTTCGCAAGGAGTTATGAAACGCGATTCCGCAAGCGTAATCGGTAGCAAGATCAAACCGGTTACTATAGTTGCGCGATGCTAAACCACCAGACCTGCGTACGTGTACGTTACGCCGAGACCGATCAAATGGGCGTAGTGTACTACGCCAACTATCTGGTTTGGATGGAGGTCGCGCGCGTGGAGTTGTGCCAGGTGCTTGGGTTCCGTTACAAGGATATGGAACTAGACGACGATGTCCTACTAGCGGTGGCCGAAGCTCACTGCCGCTACCTCTCGCCGGCGCGTTTCGACGAAACAGTAACCATCAAGACGCAAGTCGCGCGAGCCAATCCGCGTCTGGTCGAGTTCGGCTATGAGATGCGAGGCGAAGGAGGCTGCAAACTGGCCACGGGCTGGACCAAACACATTTTTTGCGGGCGCGACTTGAAACCGGTGCGCCTCCCGGGCAAATACCGGGCTAACTTCGGAATCGCCTGAAAACCTGGCGATGCCCCTCGAGAATGCGCTGCTTGGCGGCGGGGTCCGGTTCGAGACTCCAGTTGCCATGCTCGTAGGTTCCGCCCAGAAGAATGCCATCGCGCCGCGGAATCATGTACAGATCGTGCTGGTAGACGACGTAGCCGACTTCGGGCTGCGATGCGAGCACGGTGAGTTG
>JBGPJK010000583.1:0-2583 GCA_041485425.1 Terriglobia bacterium
AGACGGGGCCGGCAAGGCCGTCGGTGATCAGGCTGGCGTACTGGTGGATGCAGGTCAGCGGGGTGCGCAATTCATGCGACACATGGGACAGAAACTGGTTCTTGAACTCCAGTTGTTGCTTGCGGCTGATCTCCAGAGAACGCAGCAGCGCTTGCCGTTCCACGGCGTAGCGCATGGCACGCTCCAGGTGCTTACTGGTGATGTCGCTCTTGATCAGATAGTCCTGGACACCCTGGTGCACTGCCTTGATGGCCAGCCCTTCGTCCTCCTGGCCCGAGAGGATGACCACGGGCACGCCCGGCGCCTTTTCCAACACCTTGCGAAAGGTCTCTGCACCGTGACTGTCGGGAAGGTTGAGATCGAGGAGAATCACCGCCGGGGAGTGCTGGCTAAGGGAGGCAAGGCCGTCGGCCAACCGCTGCACGCAGTTAACCTCCACGGGAGTCTTGCCTTCCACCAGCCGCAAACGCACTAGGTCGGCATCTCCGGGGTTGTCTTCAATCAGCAGAACTTGGGTGCTGGCATCACTCATGGACCCTCCTAATGGGGTAACCGCGCAGAACCGAACCAGAACTGCGCGATGCTGTTCACGGCGGCAGCGAAGTCTTTCAGGCTGCCGGGCTTGCTGACGTAGCAGTTGGCGCCCAGTTCGTAGCTGCACAGAATGTCCTGCTCCGACTGCGAGGTGCTGAACACCACGATGGGCAGCCGGCGCAAATCCGCATTCGCCCGCACTTCCGCCAGCACCGCGCGGCCGTCCTTGCGGGGCATATTCAGGTCAAGCACGATCAGGTCGGGAAGGGTGGCGCCGCTGAACCTTCCGGAGCGCTGAAGAAATGCCATCGCCTCCTCGCCGTCTTTGGTGGCGCTGACCACGACACCGTGCGGCCCCTCGGCCAGCAAGGACCTGACCAGATCGACGTCCGCGAGATTGTCGTCAACCAGCAAAACTTTCAACGCAGGTTTCATGGTTGTGTTCGACCTTGTCCTCAACTCTTGTGATCGGCAGGGTGAAGTGAAAACTGGAGCCCTGGCCGGGCCGGGATTCCACCCAGATCCGGCCGCCGTGGTGCTCGACGATCCTTTTGCAGATGGCCAACCCGATGCCATTTCCCACGTACTCGGCGCGGGTGTGCAAGCGCCGAAAAATGACAAAGATGGACTCCTGATGCTCAGGTGCGATGCCGATCCCGTTGTCGGTCACGGCAAATTGCCATTCCCCGTCCTGTCTTTCGGCGGACACCGAGATGGCCGGCGGCCCGGCCCCCCGGAACTTGATGGCGTTCCCAATCAAGTTCTGCAGCACCTGCAACAACTGGGAACGATCGGCGGCGATGACCGGAAGTTTCTCGTGGGAGACCACCGCCCCACTTTCTTCAATCGCGGAGTGCAGGTTTTGCATGGCTTCTTCCACCACCCCATTACAATCCGTACTCTTGGGGTCCAGACCATTCCCCCCGGATCGTGAGAACGCCAGCAGGTCCTGGACCAGGGTCTGCATACGCAGCGCCCCCTCCACGGCATAGCCGATATACTTGTCGGCTCTCTCGTCGAGTTTGCCGCGGTACTGTTCCGCCAGCAGTTGGGTGTAACTGGCCACCATGCGCAGGGGTTCCTGCAGATCATGTGAGGCCACGTAGGCGAACTGTTCCAGTTCGCTGTTGGAGCGGGCCAGCTCAGCGAGGTTGTGAGCCAAGGCCTCTTCCGCCAGCTTGCGTTCGGTGATATCCCGCAGGATGACGGTAAACAAATGCTTCGTACCCACCTGGGTGCACGAGACCGACGCTTCCATGGGGAACTCCTCGCCATCGTCTCGCAGGGCTCGCAGCGTGCTCAGCTTGCCCATCGAGCGTTGACTGACTCCGGTTTTAGCGAAGTGCTCGATGTGAGTGGTATGCGCGGCACGAAAGCGCTGCGGGATGAAGCGGTTAACGGACTGACCTATTGCCTCCGCCGCCGAACAATAGAAGATTTTCTCCGCCGCTGCGTTGAACATCACAATGCGCTGCAGCTCGTCGATGATGATGATGGCGTCCATCGCCGACTGGATGATGGCTTCCATCTGGCCCTGGCTTTGCTGCAGGGCCTCTTCCGCCCGCTTCTGCTGTTGGCGCAAACGCCTTTCCCCGATCGCTCTCCGCACTGACACCGGGAGCCGTGCCAGCTTGTCTTTCAGAACATAATCGGTGGCCCCCTGCTTGATGCACTCCACTGCCTTGACCTCGCCCAGTGACCCCGTCACCAGAATGACCGGGATGTCGAGTCCTCGCTTGCGTACAATCTCCAGGGCCTCCATCCCGCGCCATTGCGGCAGGCTGTAGTCGGCCAGGACCACGTCGTAGGGCTGGGCTGCGATCCGCTGGTTGAACTCTTCCTCCGTCTGAACCACGTCGCTGGACACCTCGAACCCGCCGCGCTCGAGTTCGCGCACCACCAGCTCTGCATCCAGCGGGTTGTCCTCCACCAGTAAAGCGTGCAGGTGGCCGTGGTTGCTGCCGGTTTGGTCTGCGTTTGCCATTACGCGGTCACCACCGCCAGCTCAGGCACGCCGTTGGGGACAGGGGGCTGATTGATGACCAGCCA
>JBGPJK010000584.1:0-2578 GCA_041485425.1 Terriglobia bacterium
GGCGGCATCATCGTGCACGGGGCCAAGCTGCTGTACGCCTTTGCCGAAGCCACGGTGCCGAAGATTACAGTGATCACGCGCAAGGCCTATGGCGGGGCGTATTGCGTCATGGGTTCCAAGCACATTCGCACCGACATCAACTTGGCGTACCCCACCGCCGAGATCGCCGTCATGGGACCGGACGGCGCGGTGAACATCGTCTATCGCCGCGAGTTAGCTGCCGCCACTGACCCGGATGCGGTCCGCAAACAGAAGGTGGAAGAGTTCCGTGAACACTTCGCCAATCCGTTCGTGGCAGCGGAGCACGGGTTCGTCGACGACGTGATCGAGCCCCACGAAACGCGCCCACGCGTAATCCGTGCGTTGCGCATGCTCGAGAACAAAGTGGACACCATGCCCCGAAAGAAACATGGCAACATTCCGCTCTAAATGGGTCCCCACGGTGGCGCTGCTGGCCGCCGGAATGTTGCAGGCGGGCGAAGAGCGGTATCCGGTGGAATGGGGAAAAATCTTCACCGAAACGGCCGAGCACTTCAGCAAGCTGCTGCGCATCGATACCAGCAATCCTCCCGGTAACGAAACCAAGGCGGCAAACTATCTCAAATCCGTCCTGGAGCACGAGGGAATCGCAGTCCAACTATTCTGGCTTGAGGCCGACCGCGCCAACCTGGTGGCACGCATCAAAGGCAATGGCGCCAAGCGGCCAATCCTGCTGATGGCGCACACCGATGTCATCGGCGTGCAGCGTGAAAAGTGGTCCGTCGATCCGTTCGCCGCTATCCGCAAAGACGGTTATATCTACGGGCGCGGAGCTCAGGACGACAAGAACAATCTGACCGCCTGCCTCATGACCATGGTTCTGCTCAAGCGGCACCGGGTTAAACTCGACCGCGACGTGATTTTCCTGGCGGAATCGGGCGAAGAAGGTGCGTCTCGGGCTGGCATCGAATTCATGGTGGAGCACCACTGGAGTGAGATCGAGGCCGAATTCGCGCTCTCCGAGGGAGGATACGCTTCCGCGCGCGGTGGGAAAGTTCGCTTCGTCGAAATCACCACCACCGAGAAAGTGCCGCATAGTCTGAAGCTAGTCGCGCGCGGCCTGGCCGGTCATGGCTCGCGACCGCGACCCGATAATGCCGTGATCCATCTCTCGGCGGCGGTAGCCAAGCTCGGCGACTGGCAGCCTCCGCTTCGCCTGAACGATACGACGCGTGCGTACTTTGAGCGCTTGGCCACCATCAGCCCGCCGGAAGAAGCCTACCGCTACAATCGCGTGGGCGACCGCATCAAGAGCGGCGAAATCGATAAATATTTCCAACAGCATGAGCTGGGACATTATTCGATGCTGCGGACATCGGTCACTCCCACCGTGATCAAGGGAGGATTCCGCCTCAACGTGATCCCCGCCGAAGCTGAGGCATATCTCGATGTCCGCGCCCTGCCTGACGAGAATATGCCGAAGTTGGTGGCTGCCATCCGGCATTTGATCGCCGACCCCACAGTTGACGTCATCGAAGGCGCCACTGGGCGCCGCCCGACGTGCCCGCCATCCCGAATCAATACGGAGATGTTTCACGCGCTCGAGCGCGCACAGCGCCAGATGTTTCCGGGCGCCATCACAATTCCCTCTATGCTGACCGGAGCGACCGACATGGCCCAGTTGCGGGTCCGCGGCGTTCAGTCCTATGGCTTCGGGCCCGTAGTTGACGAGGAAGAAGCCGGCTTCGGCGGGGCGCATGCCGATGACGAGCGTATCCCAGTCCATTCGCTCGAAAAGCTGGCTGAATTCGTGTGGCGCGCGGTGATTGAAGTGGCTGCCTCCAAGTAGCTGCCAGCGGCGCACGCGCGCTCCACGCTATACTGGTTTTGAGGACGGTTTCTCCGCATGGTCCAAACCCGGCGTCGGTTCCCTTATTTTCTTTCCATCATTGGTTTCTGTGCCATCTTAGGCGGTGTCTACGGGTCGCGTATTGAGGTGGCTGCTGCCGCTTCCGACGACGATAGCGTCCGCACCAGTTTGAAGAGCTTTACGAAGTTCTATCAACTCGTCGAGGAGAACTTTGCCGACTCGGTGAGTCCCGACAAAGCCATCTACAAGGGCGCAGTGCCAGGAATGCTTCGGACCCTGGATCCACACTCGAACTTCTTTGATCCCAGAGACTTCCAACTACTGCGTGAGGAGCAAAAAGGGCACTACTACGGCGTCGGCATGCAGGTACAGCCGCGCAACGGCAAGACCATTGTGCTGGCTCCTTTCGCCGGCTCGCCAGCCTACCGCGCCGGCCTTCGTCCCGGCGATGTGATCATCGAAGTCAACGACAAGAAGACGGACAATCTGACCACCACGGAAGTCGCCGATCTGCTGAAGGGCCCCCGCGGCACTCCGGTCCAGATCGTCATCATGCGCGACGGCGTGGAAAAACCGCTGACCTTCAACGTAGTTCGCGATGAGATTTCGCGCAAAAGCGTGCAGGATGGCCTGTGGTTGAAGCCGGGAATCGGCTATGTCGACATCGATCAATTCAACGAGAACACCAGCCACGAGTTGGAGGCCGCGCTCCATCAACTCGGCGAAGCC
>JBGPJK010000585.1:0-2562 GCA_041485425.1 Terriglobia bacterium
AGGAGGTACTCGGCGATCTACACGAGCGGTACAGATCCCCACGGCAGTACGGTGTGGATGCACTGCTTGCGGTGCCGTTGGTCATCCTTAGCAGAATACGCCGTACCGCAGACCCGCCGGTGCTGTTGCTACAAGCTTTGGTCCTGTATGTGTCGTTCCTGGGCGCGGCGTGGTTCAAGGAAGGAGCGTTTCTTCGTGAGCAATGGGGACTCCTCCGGCTTGCCATTCCGGCGGGAATGGCAATGCTCGGTTTGATACTGGAAGGCGCCTATTCCACGCCCGGTCGGCGATCATCGATCAGCCTGGCCCGCGGTCCCGTGCTCGGTCTCGGGTTGGCGCTTGTATCGCAGGGCGTGTTCTGGGCTGGCAATCCAGCTCTCGCCGTCCCACGCTGGATCATGGCTTATGGATGCGCTATGGGCTTACTGGTGTCTTCCGCCGTCCGGATGTTGTTTCCGCCGGCCGCTGATCAGCTCCAAGGAGCGAATGCACCCGCGCTTTGGCTCAAGCATCCAGGCGGCTCGGCGGGAGGCCCGCAGGGCTTCATTCTAGTCGTCAAGAGTGCCGCAGCCATCTTTGCTGTGGCGATGATTGGCGCATGGATGGCTGATTACTCTGGTCTTCCAAAGCCTCGCGTAGTCACGCTCCTGTTGCTGGTGTTCATTACGTATCAGCTTTCGAAACGAGGGTGACGGCGGCCGGGTCAGTGAAATCCGCGCTCTCCGGCGTCAGAGGGACAGTGAAATCGACGCCACGGACATTCCGCCGACGCCGGATTGAAGCAAAGTGGCGGTCGGCAGTTCTATCGACCCATCAAGAAACCGCTGACAATTCGGATCGATACGGATGTTCTTGCGTGGCTCAAGGGACAAGGCAAGGGGTTCTGTATCTGCGGGCCGAACTCGATTGCACGCACTACCGGGATGTCTTCACAGGCCGGCAATTAGCAGTCAAAACGCAACCCGGCACGAGCGTACTTCCCCTCAGCCAAGTGTTTGCGACGATGCAGGTGGTGCTCCTGGAGGGTGAGTAAAACTACTCGCGACCAGTGGGAACCGGCTGTGCCGTTGAATCGTTCAAAATGTGAACCGGACCGAGACCTGCAGCCGTCTGGTTGGCAATGCCGAGACGGGTTTACCAAAGAAGGGTGACGTCAGTGTTCCGGCGTAGCTCACATAATTCACATGGTTCAACACGTTGAACGAATCGAGGCCCAGGGTTGCAGTGGGACCCTTATCTTTCCGAGTCGGTTTAAAGAAAAAGTCGCGGGACACACGGAGATCGATGTCTGCATAGCCCGGTCCTTGCAGGCTATTTCGAGGAACTCCCGGCGGACGGTCATTGGCAAGGCCATCGTTGTTGTCGTCGCGCCCGGTGGTCATGGTGTAGGGCATGCCGGAATAGAAGGCAAGCCCCATGCCCAGCTTGAAGTATTTCGCCGGAGTAAATGTGCCGAGCAGATTAAAGCGGTTCCGCTGGTCGTAGTCAGCGCGCGACCATTCTCCGGAAAGATCGTAGTTGTTGGCCGGGAAGCTATTAATTCCGCTGGTCCGGCTTCCTCCCGTGGTCGTGCCACCGACGTCGTTGTAGGCGCGGGATAGCGTGTACTGCATCATCCCGGTGAAGAACCGAGTGACGTTGCCACGCAATCCGATTTCGAGCGAATGTCTTTCCAAACCCGCCGAGGATTCGATTTGCCGCCATACATTCAGTTCGGGATCGGGCCGCGTCAAGTACAACGGCGGAGAAGGTGCGTTCACGTCGCGTGAGCGAAACAGATTCACGCCGCGCGTGGCGAAATAGTTCACGCTGAGCATAGTCGATTTCCGCAATTGCCGTTCGACCCCAATGCCGTACTGAAGGATATAGGGGAGCTTCACCCCGGGATCGACCCGCACGATGCTGGTGGGTCCCGAAATGGAAGGATCGGGAAACAACGGATCCGTGATCAGATAGCGAAGGAGGCGCTGGCCATCATAGCGAATGAGATCGAAGATTGGCTGCGGCCCAGTCCGGTCATAAAAGGTTCCGGCGCCGCCGCGGATCACCAGCTTCTGACCCTTGCCGGGCGCATAAGCGAAGGAGGCACGCGGGGCGAAGTTATTGTTGTCGTGAAAGTAATTCTGCCAGTCGTAGCGCAGCCCCGTTGTGATCGAAAGGTTGGGGCGGACATGAAATTCGTCCTGCACGAAACCACCCAGAACCTTTTCGAGGAACACGACATGCCCGTTACCTGATTGCCGCAACAGCGAGAAAGGCCGGTTTTGCTGGTAGTCCTGGATGGTCGAGAAGGAATAGGTGCCGGCGGTGTTGGTGTTGTCGTCCAGGCCCCGGCGGCTGATGTCCGGCACATTGATCCCCGCCCGGATGACGTGCTTGTGACCAGTCCAGGACAGAATTTCATTAAAGGCAATATGATTCTCGGTTTGCAGCCGATCGGCCTGTGCACCTCCCGCAGTGAACGCGTCGAGCACCACGATTTTCGGACCCGGATTCACGCTGGTAGTGGGAGTATGCTGCCTGGCGACTAGGAATCGAAACTGGTTGAAGAGCTTGCCGGTG
>JBGPJK010000586.1:0-2546 GCA_041485425.1 Terriglobia bacterium
ACGACAACGCCTTGAAATTCGGCGCACGAAGACTTTCAGCCGCGGACGACCTTTAACCGGAAACGACCTGCAGCGACGGATCGAGCGCGCGCAAGACGCGCTCCAACTCATGACCGCGGCGTACGATGAGTCCGGTTGCGGAGATCACGCTGTAGACGCCTTGCCGGCGCGCCAGCCGTGGGCTTTTCTCGATGCGGTAGATCGGCACTTCGGAAGCGCGGCGGAAAACCGAGAACACCGCGCGATCTTTCAGAAAATCGATGGCGTAATCGCGCCACTCGCCGGCGGCGACTTTGCGGCCATAGAGGCTGAGAATACGGTTGAGTTCGCGGTCGAGGACGGCGTGCTTTACGCTATCGACTTCATGAACCCTGCGCCGGATGCGGAGATTACATCCGTGGGCCAGGAAAACTTTAACTGGATTGTGAACGCGGTGGCGGAAATGGCTGTCTAGAAGGCGCTTAGCGATGAGAATCCGGCGCGGGAGCTGCGGTGGGCGGCATTCTTGCGGGGGCCGGTAGAGGTTGGAGCTCCCAAGCCGTCAGTGAAGAATCGGGCAAGAGCCTAGTGGATGAACCCGAGAAGAAGCGTTTCCTTTGGGGCGTGTCGCTCGCGTGGGCGCCATGGGTGCCAGTGCTGATTTGGAGCACTCTGGGTTTGGTGAACGCTTTCAAAGAGCAGAAAGCCACCGGGCTTGGTGCCGTGGCCGGAGGGCTAGCCGAAGCATTCACACTGTTCGGCATGGCTGCCACGCTGGTGTTTGAAGTGAGCGCAATTGTGCTGCTGGTTGGTGCGTTTTCTGGCAAGCACTGGCTACGCTCCGTATTCTCTGTCGTCTCTATCTTCTTGAGCGCATTGATGATCTTTCTTCTAGGCTTATGCGTGTGGTTCTTCTTAGTTCCCGCCGCCCGCACCTCTTGAGGCTAGATCGGAAAACAGTTCAGCAGTGTGAGCGTCATTAGTTATACTGTATGAAGCTGGAGTGGGGTCCCCAGCTTCAGTTTCCCCGGCAAGAAAACCAGTCTTTATGCAGCCGACCTTCACCATCGGGATCGAGGAGGAGTACCAGACGGTTGACCCAGTCTCCCGCGACCTGCGCTCGCACATCCATACTGAAATGATGTAAATAGGGCGTATGCGCCTGCAAGAAAGAGTGAAAGCGGAGATGCACCAGGCGGTGGTGGAAGTTGGCACCTCGGTATGCAGTCATATCAAGGAAGCCAAACAGGAAGTCAAGAAGTTGCGCCGCGACATGGTGTTCCTGGCCAAGGAAAACGGCCTGCGGCTGGCCTCGGCTGCCACCCATCCTTTTGCCGACTGGCGAGTGCAGGAGATCACGCCGGACGAGCGCTACAAAAATCTTGTGGAAGACCTGCAACTGGTGGCCCGGGCCAATCTGATTTTCGGCCTGCACGTGCACATTGGCGTGGAAGACCGGGAGACCGCGATCCACCTGATGAACCACGCGCGCTATTTTGTGCCGCACATGCTGGCGCTTTCGACCAACTCGCCGTTCTGGCTGGGGATGAACACCGGCCTGAAGTCGTACCGCTGCAAGGTGTTCGACAAATTCCCGCGGACGAACATCCCGGACTATTTTCCCAGCTTGGGTGAGTACGACAATTTCATCAAGCTGCTGATCAAGACCAACTGCATCGACAACGCCAAAAAAATCTGGTGGGACATCCGGCCGCATCCGTTCTTCAATACGCTGGAATTCCGGGTGTGCGACATTCCCATGCGGGTGGAAGAGACCATTGCCCTGGCGGCACTGATCCAGGCCACCGTTGCCAAGCTGTACAAACTGTATTCGGCGAACCAGGGTTTCCGGCTGTATCGCCGCGCGCTGCTGATGGAGAACAAGTGGCGTGCCGCCCGCTATGGGCTGAATGGCAAGCTCATTGATTTCGGCAAGCAGAAGGAGGTCCCAGCGCGGGACCTGGTCCTGGAATACCTGGAGTTCGTGGATGATGTGGCCGACGAACTGGATTCGCGCGAGGAGTTGAATTACATTCATGAGATCCTGGAGACGGGCACCGGCGCCGACCGGCAACTGCGCGTGTTCCAGGAAACCGGTGATTTGAAGTCTGTCGTAGACTACATTATTCAAGAGACGGAAGTCGGCCTCGCGGAAGAGGAGACGACCGCTAGAAAAGTAGGTTAATGAGCGTACCTGTCGGTCAAGTTAATCGTCATCTTAATACGCTTTCCTTCGACCCTGAACTTACCCCCGGAGCCCACAATGCAGTCAGCGTGTGCCTGCGGGTGCAGCCCAGCGAGAAAGTCACGGTCATTACTGATGAGGCGACCAGGGAGGTCGCGGCCAGCCTGGTCCACGAACTCGAAGGTCTGGGCGTTGCTTACCGGGCCTGGGTTCTGGAAGAGCTCGCTCCCCGTCCGCTGACCGATCTGCCGCGTGAAATCGTGGATGATCTGGAGACGAGCCAGGTGAGCATCTTTGCCGTGCAGGCGCAGACGAACGAATTGCGCTCGCGGATGCAGATGACGGACGTGGTGAACCGGCGCAAGATCCGCCACGCCCACAT
>JBGPJK010000587.1:0-2535 GCA_041485425.1 Terriglobia bacterium
AACAACAGTTTTCCACTCTCGCGCAGGTTGTAAAGCCAGCCGCGGATGGTGACCGCCTGACCTTCGTGCTTGCCGATTTCTGCAATGGTACTTACGGGTGCTGACATGAGATCGAAATCTTTAACCGCGGAGATCGCAGAGGGGCGCAGAGTAAATTCTTAACTTGAGGTATCGATGTTAGAGGTCAGATTGCAGAGGTAAGACCAGCCGCCATTGACGTCGTTCGGTTCCAACCTCTGCAATCTGACCTCTTACCTCTGACCTTCTCTGCGATCTCTGCGTACTCTGCGGTTAGCTTTCTTCCAGCTTGCGGAACGTCGCGGTTACCTCCGCGCTCGGGCTCTTCTTCTCCTCGCCGTCAATTTCGAGCAGCAGCGGCGGGGTTTGGGGCGCGGTACGCAGCAATTTCATGGTCTCTTCCCAGTTGATCGAGCCTTTGCCCGGCCACAGATGCGAGTCTTTGTCTTTGTGGTTGTCGTGCAGGTGGGTCGAGCAGATATGCGGCTTCAGGGTCTCGAAGGCTTCCGGTATGCCGCCCATCATGTGAGCATGGCCGCAGTCAAAGCAGACACCGACGTCACCGAGATGCGAGGTGCGGATGAATTCCACCAGCCGCTCCGGCGTGGAGAGCTCGTTGGGAATATTCTCGACCAGAATGCGCACGCCCAGGGGCTTGGCAAAGGCGCGCAGGTGCTCGATGGAAGTCATGGCCGCTTCGAACTTCTTCTCGTCAAATTCCTCGCCGGGATTGCCGATGTGCTGCACCAGGAAGCGGAATGGAATCTGCTCCGCGATCTCGAGCGCGCGCTTGATCTCGTCCATGGCCTCGATGCGCCCGCCGCGATCGGTGGAGGCGACGTTGACTGGAGGTGAGCCGGTGCGTCCCCACTCGTAGTCGGAATAGAGCGGCGCGTGTACCGAATTCAGCGGGATACCCGTAGAACGGAACCACTCGGCAATTTCGCGGATATGCTGCTTGCGATTGGCGTAGTCGAAGTGCTGGCGGGCGGCAAAGATCTCGATGGCTTGGGCCCCGGCTTTGACCAGTTCGTCGAGCAAGCCCGGATGGAGCCGTTCCTTCACATAGACGTATGTGGAGACCGCCTTCAGCATCAGTAGCCCACCGCCCTTCCGTTGTTTCTTGCGTCGCTTGCGCCCAGGCGCTCACCTGTCTTGGGGTCAACCAGGATGCACTCGCCGTCTCCCCAGAAGTGCTCGACCTTCAATTTATGCCCTTTGGAACGCAGCAAAGTCATTGTATCGGGAGACAGCCGGTCTTCCACATGAATTGCGTCAGGGAGCCACTGATGATGAAACCTTGGTGCATTGACCGCTTCCTGGATGTCGAGTCCAAAATCCACGACACCCATCAGGACGTTGGTAACCGTCGTAATAATGGTGGGACCGCCGGGCGAACCTAGAACAAGGAACAGCTTGCCGTCCTTAAGCACGATGGTGGGAGTCATGGCCGAGAGCGGCCGCTTGCCCGGGCCGATGGCATTGGCCGGCCCCTGGATCAGACCGTAGGCGTTGGGTACGCCTTGCTTCGAGGCGAAATCGTCCATTTCGCCATTGAGCAGGAAGCCGAGGCCTTCGGCGGTAACCCGCGATCCGAAAGAGTCGTTCAAAGTGGTGGTGACCGCGACGGCGTTGCCCTCCGCGTCGACAACGGAAAAGTGCGTGGTGTTTTCAGGTTCGCGGAGCGCCGCCGGACGAAATTGGGCGACGCGCTCCAGTTCATTAAAAATCCTGGGGCGCTTCAGTTCTTGGCTTACGCTGGCGTGGTTGGGATCAACGGTGTCGCGCCAGGCCGCGGCGTAGCGTTTGTCGATCAGCTGCGGCACCGGAATTTTCGAAAAATCCGGATCCCCCAGAAATTCCGTCCGATCGTAGAACGCCCGGCGGAATGCTTCGGCTGTCAAATGGATGGTTGCGGCGGAGCGATTGCCGGACTTGGCGAGATTGAACCCTTCCAGGATGTTGAGAATCTCGACCAGCGCGACTCCGCCCGAAGAGGGAGGCGGCGCGCTGATCACTTCGTAG
This sequence comes from Terriglobia bacterium, assembly GCA_041485425.1. Lineage (GTDB taxonomy): Bacteria > Acidobacteriota > Terriglobia > Terriglobales > Acidobacteriaceae > JAIQET01. The sequence goes on from JBGPJK010000587.1 coordinate 2,044, forward strand.
CCACGATACGTTCCGCGGATCGGCTCACGCTCTTTGACTTCGTACTGGGCGAAGTCGTCGGCAGTGATCAGCCCGCCGCCTTTCTGGACGGCAGCCGCCAGTTCGCGCGCCATTGCGCCGTGGTAGAAGTCGTTGGGATTTTTCGCGATGCGTTCCAGCGTGCGAGCGAGTTCCGGCTGTTTCAGGATCTCTCCCGGCTGGTAGTACTTGCCGTCGCGTTGGAAGATCCGTTTCGACTCGGGGAATTTTGCGAGGTCTCCGTCCTGCAGATCTTTCGCGTCCTCCCAGGCCAGCGGGAAGCCGTCGCGGGCCAGGCGAATCGCCGGAGCGATCACCTTCTCGAGCGGCAGCTTGCCGTACTTCTTTTCGGCATAGACGAGGCCGGCGACCGATCCGGGCACGCTGACCGCTTTGTATCCGACCAGGCTCAAATTCTCAATCACATTGCCCTGGGCGTCGAGATACATGTTCTCGGTGGCCGCCGCCGGAGCC
>JBGPJK010000588.1:0-2520 GCA_041485425.1 Terriglobia bacterium
ACCTGCCAGGTCTTGACCGCCAGCATGACGGCATCCACCGGGCCTACCTCTTCGGGATGATCAGTCACCTGCGCCAGCCTGACGGTGAAGCTGTCTTTCGGGCTTTCTATCCGCAGCCCGTCACGCCGGATCGCCTCCAGCTGTCGGCCGCGAGCAATCAACGCGACCGGGTACCCGGCTCGCGTCAGCAATGCCGCGAAGTAGCCTCCGACGCCTCCGGCCCCAAACACCGCAAACTTTCTCGCACTCATACTGTCTTTTCCGCAGAAACCCGACAAATCCAGGTTGAGGTAGAGCAGCGCTTCAGCACTGCATCAAATCCCCAAACTCAAACGGGGGCGGCGTAAACCGCTCAGGCGCTTCGCGTCTCCTCCATCGGTCACGACAACATCTGCTCGACCGCCGCCCGCACGTGAATCTGGGTCGTGTCGAGAAACAACATGCCCCGCTCAGAAACGTTGCGCAAAATCAGCGGCAGTTCCGTGCCCCCAAGGATCACTCCCTGGATGCCTTCCTCCTGTTTCAATCGGCCGGCAATCGCCAGCAGTGCTGCACGCGTCTCCGGTAAGAGCACCCCTTTCACCAATTCTCCCATGTACTTCTCGTGGATATAGTGCTGCTCATCGGGAGTAGGTACGACCAAGGTGATCCCCTCGCGGGAGAAAACGTCGGGGAAGAAATGTCCCTGCATGGTGAAGCGCGCGCCGAACAGCCCGAGTTTTCCCAGGCGTTGGGCCTTGGCCTCTGCGCAAGTCGCTTCGACAATGCTCAGCAACGGAATCGACGATCGCCGCCGGACTTCATCAAACACAATGTGCGGCGTGTTGGAAGCCAGCAACCCAAAGTCCGCGCCCGCTCGAGCAAGTTTCTCTGCTTCCCCCGCCAGGAAGTCTGCCAGTTCGGACAAGGCATTCGCCTCGACCAGGCCCAGCATCTTCCTCATGTCGATACTGTTGATGAGGATTGGCGGGTAGCTTCCGTCCGGCTTCTGCTCACGGTATAGGGCAATGATCAGGCGATAGTAGTCCACCGTCGATTCCGGACCGACACCTCCGACCATGCCGAGAGTTTTCACCTGGAACGTTCCACAGTATCAAGATGCAACTAGAACCTCCAGGGTGGCGTTAATTTGACAGGACGGCGGAGACTGGGTTGAACACCAGGGTACTCCGAAGTCAGGGGCTATCGCACGGGCCGTCGGTGGAATCGCCAGCAACGTTTGCACTCCAACCATGCGGTGGGAAAATCTTTTCCCTGTGAATAGGGTTTCATTGTTGCGGCGGCCTCGGAGTAAAACGTATGGCCCGGAAGATTCCGTGAAGGTTACTATAGTGCCAGAAAGACTTCTCAAAACCCAGGTTCTCTGATAACTCGCTCGTGAGCTAACTGCTTTCCCTGGCGCGAATTCCGAGGCCTCAGTCCGGCAGCAAGACAGTCCTTGCCTACTGCAACAATCGTTAATGCCGGTGGCATCGCGATTGCCCCATAACCTCCCCAGTGGGGGAAACCCTGGTGGAGGAGCGTCTGTTTACAACATTGCCATCGCCGCAATCACGCTGGAGATCATTTGTGACCGGGTGGTGTGTGCAAGCTCTCTCGTTCACCTGTGTCTTCTTTGTGAGCGCCCGATTCCACCAAAACCTCATCGCACGTGAAGATTACCGGGTGACGAACCTGGTGTCCTACGAGCCTGCCGTACTCAACCGGCCACAGCCGGTTACCCGGCCCCAGCACTCCAAGCCGCAACAGCCAAGCCCAGCAAAAGTGGAGAGCAAGCCCGCGCCGGAAACGCAGACAGTAGCGGCCCTTGTAGTCACCTCGCAGGTGAGAGCGATCCGTGCACCCCAGCCGGCGGAGCCCGAACCAGCCGCGCCAGCGCTAAGAGTAGACAGCAAGATGCCCGTGATTCCCAGCGCACCGACATCCCAGATCGTGGCAGTCGGCACATTTTCTCACGACAGTCCGGTTACGGCGCCGGTCGCGAAACTCGCGGCCGTGCAGGCGGCTGGCTTCGGCAACAGCGCCGGCAATGGCTCGGGACACGGCAATGGGATCGAAGCGGCCAGACCCCAAATGGTGATGAACTCGGGTTTCGGCAACGGGGCGATCGACGCTCTCAACGGCGCCGGTTTCCATCGCAAAGCGGGATCGCCGCAGCCCGGCGGCGGGATCAACGCTCCCGTCGAAATCACCTTCAAGCCCAGACCCGATTACACGGATGAGGGGCGGAAACAAAAGGTCAACGGGGAAGTCCGTCTGCAAGTGATGTTCAGTGCCGACGGCCGAGCACACGTGGTCCGAGTGCTGCAAGGTTTGGGGTATGGGCTGGATGAGCAGGCGGTGAAGGCGGCTGAGCAGATCAAGTTCAAGCCGGCTCTGCATGAAGGACAACCGGTTGATTCGGTGGCCCTGGTCCACATCATTTTCGAACTTATTTCGTGAGGAGCGTCATGCGCAGTTTCAGAACTATCGTTGTAGTGCTGCTGGTATCCGCGACGGTGGGAGTTGCGGCCGAAAACC
>JBGPJK010000589.1:0-2508 GCA_041485425.1 Terriglobia bacterium
GCTGCGATCCGCTGGTTGAACTCTTCCTCCGTCTGAACCACGTCGCTGGACACCTCGAATCCGCCGTGCTCGAGTTCGCGCACTACCAGCTCTGCATCCAGCGGGTTGTCCTCCACCAGTAAAGCGTGCAGCTTGCCATGGTTGCTGCCGGTTTGGTCTGCGTTTGCCATTACCCCGTCACCACCGCCGGCTCAGGCACGCCGTTGGGGACAGGGGGCTGATTGATGACCAGCCAGTACAGCCCCGCGCTCTTGACCGTTTCCCGGAACTGATCAAAATCCACCGGCTTCTGGATATAGCTATTGGCACCCAAGTGGTAGCTGATGACCAGATCGCGTTCTTCCTCGGAAGAGGTCAGGATCACCACGGGGATGGTCCTGGTGCGGGGATCTCCCCTGAGCTGTTTGAGCACCTTCATCCCATCCACCTTGGGCAATTTCAAATCCAGCAGCACCAGCTTTGGAGGGTTCACGAAGGAACGCGCGGCAAATGCTCCATTACAGAAGAGGAAGTCCAGGGCCTCCTCGCCGTCGCGCGCCACGTGAATCTTGTTGGCCAGGTTCTCCTTTCGCAAGGCGTGCAGGGTAAGCTCCACATCGTCTGGGTCATCTTCCACCAGCAGAATCTCGACCTGTTCATTGGTCATGCTGCATCTCCCGCCATGGCGGCTTCGGTGTTAATCTGGGTTTTCTCAGAAGTTCCCAAAGTGAAATAAAAAGTTGCTCCCTTGTCCAGTTCGGCCTCGGCCCAGATGCGGCCGCCGTGCCGCTGAATGATGCGCTGGACGATAGCCAGTCCCACGCCCGTCCCTTCAAAGTCTTCCGGGCGATGCAGGCGTTGAAAAACACCGAACAGCCTGTCGGCATACTTCATGTTGAAGCCGACTCCGTTGTCGCGCACGAACACCACCGCCACCCCCTCTTGATTTTCCTGTCCGACTTCAATGATGGCCTGGGAGCGCGGCCGGGTGAATTTGACCGCGTTCGAGAGCAGGTTCTGGAAGACCTGCTTCATCAACCCGGGATCGCCCTCCACGAATGGCAGGCTGCCGATCTTCCATTGCACCTGCCGCCCCTCACAGTCCGCTTTCAGTTCAGCGATGGCCTCGTTCACCACGGAATTCAGGCCGGCGACTTGAAGGCACAATTCGTGACGCCCGATCCGGCCGAGGTTCAGCAGGTCATCCACCAGCATGCCCATACGCCGTGTGCCCTCGTGGATTCGCTGCAGATGGTGCTGCGCCTCAGGTGCCAGGCCGGAACCGTATTCCTCGGTCAGAATCTTGGAGAACCCGCAGATGTGCCGCAGCGGCGCGCGCAGATCGTGTGACACGGAGTAGGTAAAGGCTTCGAGTTCTTTGTTCGCGGCTTCCAGTTCGGCGGTGCGTTGCTGCACTCGCTGCTCCAGTTCGTCATTGATCTGGCGGATTTGCTGCTCCGCCTGTTTCCGTACCGTGATGTCACGAAAGGCAGCCACGCCGCCCTGTGGGATACCGCTTTCGTCTTTTAGCGGGCGGGCCGCGATTTCCAACCACACTCCCGCTTTAAGCTCCGGGTTGCGTACAAACATCTCCTCATCCACGGTCTCACCGCGAATGGCGCGCGCGAGGGGGACTTGATCAGGGGGATACGGAGTTATCTGATCGGGCAGATAGGTAGCGCAATACCGGGACCACTCGGCGAGAGCGAGGTTTTTGGGGCCGATCCCTAGAATTTTTGTAGCCGCTTGATTCCAGAGCAAGAACTGCCCTTCCTTATTCGCAGCCACCAGCCCGTCTCCGATGCTGTCCAGCACCAGCTGCAACAGGCGAGTTTGCTCCCTCAGCGCCTTTTCGGAGCGACCTAGCTCCTCTTCCGCGTGCTTGCGCTCGGTGACCTCGGCCTGCAGCGCCGCGGTACGCTGTTCGACGCGCTTTTCCAGGTCGGCGTTGAGTGCTCTAAGTTGCCCGCGCATCCGGGTGCTGTTGTTGATCTCGCGGTCGATGGGGAATCCGGCGAGCAGCAACAGGACGACTCCCATCAGTGTGCTGGCAAAGGTGATTACCTTCGTCGAACGTCGTGCCTCCTGCGTCCGTGCGGAGCGCTGGTCGAATAGTTTGCTCTCCCCCGACTGCATCTCCGCGACCGTCGCACGCACCTCATCCATCCGGCGTGTGCCCTCGACAAAAAGGGTCTTCGCGGGAACGGCGCCGGTCTCCTGCCGTTCGGCTACAGCTCTTCTTGACACTTCGATGCAGGCGTCGATCTGTTGCTCCAGCCGGCGCGACCGCTGTTGTTGAGCTGGATTGTCCGCGACCAACTGGCCCAGCCTGTCCAGGTCCTGACGCATCGCGGTCTGTCTCGTTAGGTACGGATCGAGGAAGGTCTCTTCCCCGGTCACGGCGAAGCCGCGCCATCTGGTCTCCATGTCGACGGCGTCTTTCAGAGTCGCTTCAATCGTGGCCACCACGGTATCGCTGTGGGCCACCCAGTCAGCCTCCTCGGCCGCTTTCCCCGCGCTGCGCCCGGA